>NZ_CP036268.1:1589711-1962211 GCF_007744515.1 Stratiformator vulcanicus | reverse complement strand
AATTCGGGCCGGAACCGGCGGAGAAGAAGCGGCCTTATTTGCTCGCGACCTGTTTGAGATGTATCAGCGATATTGCGAGACGAAGGGTTGGAAGTTCGAGATTTCGGAAGTGACGTCCAGTGATATGGGCGGTTTCAAAGAAGTCGTCGTCAACATCGCCGGCGAAGGTGCGTTTCACCAGTTGCAGTTCGAAAGCGGCGGGCATCGCGTCCAGCGCGTGCCAGAAACCGAAACACAGGGACGCGTTCACACCAGCGCGGCAACCGTCGCCGTGATGCCGGAAGCGAGCGAGGTCGAAGTGGAATTGAAGCCGGATGACTTGCAGGTCGACACCATGCGAGCCGGCGGACCGGGCGGGCAGAAGGTCAATAAAACGGAGTCAGCCGTTCGCATCACGCACCTGCCGACGGGGCTCGCCGTCAAAATTCAGGACGAGAAGAGCCAGCACAAGAATCGCGCCAAGGCGATGGCCGAACTCCGCAACCGGATCCTCGATTTGAAGCAGCGGGAAGCGGCAAACGAGCGGGCCGACCAGCGACGCACGCTCATCGGCAGCGGTGATCGCAGCGACCGCATTCGCACTTACAACTTCCCGCAGAATCGTCTGACCGACCACCGCATCGGCCTGACGATCCACAAGCTCGACCAGATCATCTTGGGCAACATGGAAGAGTTGGTCGACGGGCTGCTCGAATTCGACCGGCAAGAGCGGCTCAAGGGCGTGAAGTCGTAATCGAGTGCGACCCAGCACAAGCCGCGCACGAAGTAAGCGGATCAACCAACACAAGCCGCGCACGAAGTAAGCGGATCAACCAACACAAGCCGCGCACGAAGTAAGCGGATCGCTCGCAACACCCGCAACACATGAGCCTTGCCCTGTCGACCCGGCGCGCCAGCGACTACACTGAAACAGGGACATACGGACACAATCATTCGGCGACGGATCGCCCATGGCCACTTCGCAGACCTCTTCCCCTTCCGTCCAGAACGCCAGCGTGAATACCGACGCCTGGACCGTCAGGAAAATTCTGGACTGGACGACTCAGCATCTGAAGTCGCACGGTAGTGAGAGTCCGCGGCTCGAAGCGGAAATTTTGCTCGCCCATTCTCGCGGCTGCCCGCGCATCCAGCTTTACGTCCAGTTTGATGAGGTTCTTTCGGACGCCCAACGAGCCAAGATGCGCGACTTGGTGAAGAGGCGGGCGAATGCCGAGCCGGTGGCCTATCTGGTCGGTTATCGCGAATTTTTCAGCCTGCGGTTTGAAGTCACGTCCGACGTGTTGATTCCCCGTCCCGAGACCGAAACGCTCGTGCTGCAAGCGTTGGCGCACCTGAAGACCTGCGAATCGCCGTGTCTGCTCGATCTCTGCACCGGTTCCGGATGTGTCGCGATCTCCGCTGCAAAAAATTGCCCGCCAGCATCGGTTGTCGCGACCGACCTGTCGCCGCAGGCCCTCGCGGTTGCCGGTCGGAACGCTGAAACGCACG
This sequence comes from Stratiformator vulcanicus, assembly GCF_007744515.1. Classification (NCBI taxonomy): domain Bacteria; kingdom Pseudomonadati; phylum Planctomycetota; class Planctomycetia; order Planctomycetales; family Planctomycetaceae; genus Stratiformator; species Stratiformator vulcanicus. The sequence goes on along the minus strand of NZ_CP036268.1, from coordinate 1,960,723 downwards.
AAGTCTCAGACCGTGTGCAGTTCTGCGAGGGCGATCTGTTCGAAGCTGTCCCGAGCGATGCGAAATTTCATGTCATTGCCACCAATCCACCCTACGTGGCCGACACCGAATGGGAGTCGCTCTCGCCCGACATTCGTCTGCACGAGCCAAATCAGGCCCTGCTTTCGGGGGCTGACGGACTCGATCACATTCGAAAGATCGTCGGACACGCGGCGCACCATCTCGCACCCGGCGGAATGCTGATCATCGAACTCAGCCCCGAGCAGGCTCGAACAGTTTGCGATCTGCTGGCGACATGGGCTCATCGTGTTGAGCCGATCAGGGATGTCGACGGCGAAGTCCGGTTTGTGCGCTGTTTTGCTCCCCTCGACTGAGCGTCGCGAATCGGCTACCGTCCGGCGATCAAGGTCCCCAAGGTCGGCAGCATGGACGCGTTCGAGATTTGCGGCGGAAGGCGGCTCGCAGGCGAAGTCGCCGTCAGCGGCTCGAAAAACGCCGCGCTCGCGATGCTGGCTGCGGCTCTGTTGACCGATGAGCCGGTCCGACTTAACAGCGTTCCGTTCGTGTCTGACGTGACGCGACTACTTGAGATTCTGGAACGGCTCGGAGTCGCTGTTGATCGCTACAGCAAAGATGCCGTCACCTTGGATGCGGGCGGACTAAATTCGTCAGATGCCGATTGTCCTCAGTCGCGAATGATGCGGGCGAGTATCTGTTTGCTCGGGCCTCTCTTGGTTCGAACCGGGCGGGCAATCATCCCGCTCCCCGGCGGCTGTGCGATCGGAACTCGGCCGATCGATCTGCACCTCAGAGGTCTGTCAGCATTGGGGGTCCGCTTCGAGGTCGGGGACGGCTTGATCGTCGGGAAAGTGCAGCGACTTAGAGGGGCTGACATTGACCTCAGCGGGCCTTGCGGCGGCACGGTGACCGGCACCTGCAATGTGATGATGGCCGCGACGGCGGCGCCGGGGACGACGGTCATTCGATCGGCAGCCCCGGAGCCGGAAGTCCGCTTTCTGGCCGAGGCCCTGCAGCAAATGGGGGCCGACATCGAAGGAGCCGGAACACAAATCATTCGAATCAACGGGGGACGAAAGCTGCACGGCGCTGTTTGCGATCTCATCCCGGATCGAATCGAAGCCGCGACTTTGACGATTGCCGCCGCGATGGTCGGCGACGATGTTCTCATTCGAAATGCACCGCTGGAAGATCTGGAAGCCGTGATCGATGTGCTGACCCGAACCGGAGCATCGATCACTCCGACCGGCTCGGACGCGATACGTATCACTCGAAGTACACGCTTGGCGAACGTCGACCTCGTTGCGGATCATTTCCCGGCAATACCGACCGACGTGCAGGCACAGTTGACGGCGTACCTCTGTCTGGCGACGGGTCGATCGACGATCGTTGATCGTGTTTTTCCGGAGCGTTTCGCCCACGTGGCCCAGTTGCGGCGGTTGGGGGCGAACATCGAAGCGGCACTCGGTCGAGCCGAAGTCAACGGCGTCTCACGGCTGCATGGCGCGACGGTCCGCGCCACCGACCTGCGGGCCAGTGCCGCACTCGTTTTGGCGGGGTTGGCTGCGGAAGGCACGACAACCGTCACCGACATCGCGCACCTCGATCGCGGCTACGTCAGTCTCGACCAAAAACTGAGTGACCTCGGGGCCACCGTCCGACGATGCTCCGACTCAGCAGAGCCTGTCGCCCGGGCCTTGCGTGTTGACAAATCGAGACCTTCCGTCACGACGCCTGCGACTGCGGTCGCCGAATCGATTGTGGACATGCCGCGCAGGGTTGCCGCTCCCGCCGATTGATTTCGGTCGCACTGATGCCTCACAATGCGGGTCGGATAGGAAACACTCATGCGACTCGGAGGCCGACTTGATGCCGAACAATCCCGTTGAAGCTTTTTTTCGCCGCGCCGTACTGCTGACGGCCGCCCTTGTCTTGCTCGTCTATTCATTCGCCAGTGCCGAATCGAACGAGGTCAAGATTCAGGACATCAAGCTCGACGTGCCTGAGTCCTGGGAGCAACAACCTCCGGCGAACCGGCTGAGGCTCGCTCAATTCGAGCTGCCGACGACCGAAGGCGACGAGGCGAAGCCGGAATTAGTGATTTCGTTTTTCGGCGGTGGAGCAGGCGGCGTTGACGCCAACATCCAACGTTGGATCGGACAATTCGCCGGCGAGGGGCGAACAGCCAAGGTCAAAAAGGGCAGCTCCGAGCAGGGGGATTATTACCTTGTGGACATCGCGGGCACGTACAATCAGTCGGTCGGACCGCCTTTCCTTCGGCAAACCAAAGCCGTCCCCGGATCACGCATGATCGGTGTCATCCTGCAGGTCAAAGATACCGGCAACTACTTTCTCAAATTGACGGGGCCCGACGAGTCGGTCGCTGCCGCAGCCGATGATCTTCGCAAATCCTTTGGTGCAAACGCGGATACTGAGAAAGCCCACGAGTTGAATTGACGTCATATTCTGTTTTCACGCTCTTTCGTTTAGCCGCGACCGCCAGGGAGCGCTCAATGAGAAACGCCGTCACGCTTCCAATCGGTCGCGGCTAAACAATGTTCACGAATCCGAATTGACGCGGGACGCTCCAAATTCGAGGCCAGAACACTACGATCGGGGGACACGCTGAACCCTGATCGAGATTGTTCGAAATGCCCGCGCCGTCGAAGCTGTCGCACGAAAAAAGCCACGCCGAATTCCATAGAGCCCGCAAGGTCATTCCCGGCGGAGTGAACAGCCCCGCGCGGGCCTTCGGGGCGGTGGGCGGAGAGCCGGTCGTTATGGACCGCGGTGACGGCCCGTACTTGTTCGACATCGACGGCAATCGCTACATCGATTTCATCGGCTCATGGGGGCCGCACATTCTCGGGCACCGGCACCCGAGAGTCGTCGAAGCGATCGAAGACGCGTTGAAGCATGGAACCAGCTTCGGGGCTCCGACGCATCTCGAAACCGTGCTCGCCGAGATCGTCGTCGATGCGGTGCCGTCGGTCGAGATGGTTCGCATGGTCAATTCCGGTACCGAAGCCGGCATGTCGGCCATCCGAGTTGCCCGCGGGGCCACCGGCCGCGACAAGGTCGTCAAATTCGCAGGTTGCTATCACGGGCATGTCGACGCCTTGCTCGTTCAAGCAGGTAGTGGAGCACTCACACACGGCGTGCCCACGAGTCCCGGCATTCCCGCCGGAGCGACAGCCGACACGATCGTATTGCCGTACAACGATCCGCAGCGACTGGCTGAGGCCTTCACCGAGTTCGAAGGCCAGATCGCCGGCGTGTTCATGGAACCGGTCGTCGGCAACATGGGCCTTGTTCCGCCGAAACCCGAGTTCCTCGATGCGGCACGTCAGCTTTGCTCTGAGGACGGAACACTGCTCGGGTTCGACGAAGTGATGACCGGCTTCCGGCTCTCATTCGGCGGTGCCCAAGAGCTATTCGGTGTGACCCCCGACATGACGATGCTCGGGAAAGTCATCGGCGGCGGCATGCCGGTCGGGGCGTACGGCGGAGCCGCCCACGTGATGGAAAACGTCTCGCCCCTCGGACCGGTTTATCAGGCGGGGACGCTCTCCGGAAATCCGATCGCCATGGCCAGCGGCATCGCGACGCTGAGCGAATTGAAAGAGACGAACCCGTACCCAAGGCTCGAAGCACTCGGGGCGCGATTCGAACAGGGACTTCGTGAAGCCGCGACAGCCGCCGGAATCCCTCATTCGATCGGTCGCGTCGGAAGCATGATGACGCTGTTCTTTACGTCAGAAGACGTGACCGATCTCGGCACCGCCCAAATGAGCGACACGGCCCGTTTCGGAAAATTTTTCTGGGGGATGCTGGAGCGCGGCATCTATCTGCCGTGCAGTCAATTTGAGGCGCTGTTCATCTCAGCGGCTCACACCGAGGAACACATCGACGAAGCGATCACGGCTGCCCGCGAAGTCCTTGGTGAAATCTCTGCCGAGGCATGACCTCCACGTTCTTGCTCTCAGTTTCAAGACGCAGTTTCAATATTAGCCAGAGGCGCGAGCCGATGGTCAATCAGCCAGTGATTTTCCCGACGGCTTGCGCCTCGGGCTTGTATAGCAATCGATTTGAATCCATTTCCAACAGATACGCCCATGTTTGATCTCGCTTCGATTCAGGCCGCTCTGCAAGAAGAGCAGGTCGACGGGTGGTTGCTGTTCGACTTCCGTGGCTCCAACGATCTGGCCCGCCGTGTTCTCGACTTTCCGGCCGAGATGCACGCGAGCCGGCGCTGGGCATATTGGATTCCTGCCGAGGGCGCACCGCGAAAGCTGAACCATCAGATCGAGTCAAACACGCTCGCCCATCTTCCGGGCGACGGCATTCGCTACCTGACGTGGGCGTCCTTCGAGGAGGGGCTCAAATCGCTGTGCTCTGGAGCAGCGAATGTGGCGATGGAATATTCGCCACGCAACGGAAATCCGTACATTTCGCAGGTCGATGCCGGAATCGTTGAACTCGTTCGCGAAACCGGGGCGGAGGTCGTTTCCTCCGGCGATTTAATCCAGCGATTTGAAGCGACACTGTCGGATCAGCAGGTCGAATCACATCTTGAAGCCGCGCACTTCACTAATTTGGCATTTGAGAAAGCTTGGGCGCAGATCGCGACGGCCATGCGTGAAGGAACGACGCTGACGGAAACAGGGGTCAGGGACTCAATTCTTCAGCACTTCGAATCGTCGGGGCTTGTGACCGATCATTCCCCGATCGTCGCGGTCGGCCCACACGCGGGCGATCCCCATTACGAAACCGGAACGGGCACCGATTGCGAAATTACGGACGGATGCTTCGTGTTAGTTGACCTGTGGGGCAAGCTCGATACCCCCGATGGCGTCTACAGCGATCTCACCCGCGTGGCGGTCGTCGGCCGTGACCCCTCGCAGCGCGAGGCAGAGATTTTTCAGATCGTCGCCGACGCTCGCGATGCCGCGGTGCGGCGAGTTCGCTCCGCGTTTCAAAACGGCGAACGCCTTGAAGGCTGGCAGGTCGACCGAGCCGCGCGGGATGTCATCGAAGGGGCGGGCTTCGGTGAGTATTTTATCCACCGGACGGGGCACAGCATCGGCCGCGAGACCCACGGCAACGGAACGCACATGGATGACCTCGAGACACACGATACGAGGCGTGTTTTGCCCCGCACGCTCTTTTCGATCGAACCCGGCATCTATCTCGATGACTTCGGCGTCCGCAGCGAGATCAATGTCCTGATCGACGGGGACGGGGCCGTCCGCATTACCGGGGGCGGAACACAAGCGGTCATCGAACAGATTCGAGCTTAAGCCGTATTCTTCCGCGCGATCAGACCGGCGATGTAACCCGCTTTGAATCCGGCGTCGATATTCACAACCGTCACGTTGGCCGCGCAACTGTTGAGCATGCTGAGCAGTGCCGCAACGCCGCCGAGACTGGCCCCGTAGCCAACGCTGGTCGGCACCGCAATGACCGGACAGGCGACATGCCCGCCCACAACACTGGGCAGGGCGCCTTCCATCCCCGCCGCAACGACTACGGCATCGGCTCCCGCGATTTCCCCAAGCCGCTCCGGCAATCGATGAGGCCCGGCAACGCCCACATCGACCACGGTTGTGACGCCGACCTCCATCCAGCGAAGGGTCTCCGCCGCCTCTTCGGCCACGGGGAGATCAGTCGTACCGGCAGTCACAACGGCGACTCGCCCACGAATCTCCGGCTGCGTATTTGATTCGGCGGGAACTCTCAAAGTCCGCGCGACGCGGTTTTCGACGACGCTCGGATATCGCGACCGCACAGCCTCCGCTTGCTCGGTCGAGGCTCGGGTGCCAAACGCAGAGTGGCCCGATTCCGAAAGCGTCCCAAATATCTCGACCACGCTCGCGGCCGATTTGCCTTCGCAAAACACGACTTCCGGAAAACCGCAGCGACGGGGCCGGTCGAGATCGATCGACGCATCCGACGTCCGCGACGTTTTTAGCTCCATGAAATGCGTGAACCGAGCCGACAGATCCTCCGCAGTGATTTCCCCGGCGATTAACCGCTGCAATTCTCGTTCGATCTCGTTCGGCTGCATGAGCGGACGACTTCTTTCGAAACAGAGACGCCGGCGCTTCTGAACCGGTCGTCTCGTCGTATGGGAACTCTGATTAAACCCCGATATGCTAACGGGAGAACTGCTCCGAACGAATGAAGCGGCAACGGTATGTCCGAGAAGCTCTCTCACCCGATCCCCGGCGGTGACCACAATAATGAGTTCGAGCTCCGTCGCCGGAAGCTCGTCGAAACACTCGCCGCCACCGACGCGGACTGCCTCCTCGTCACTAACACGTCGAACGTCACGTATCTGACCGGATTCACCGGAGACTCAAGTTATCTGCTTGTCGGGCCGGACCAGACGATCCTGATCAGCGACGCGAGATTTGAGACACAGATCGCTGAACAGTGCGCTGACTTGGAAGCCTTCATCCGGTCGACGGGGCAGAAGATGGTCCAAGCGACGGTCGACATCCTACAGTCACAACCGGGTCATCGCATCGGGTTTGAATCGGGATCGGTCAACTTCGCCCTGTGGGAATCATTACGCGATGGTCTGGAGTCGCGTGAACTCACCCCGTTGAGCGGCAAGGTCGAAGCACTTCGGCAGGTCAAAGATGCCGGTGAAGTCGAGCAGATTCGCGACGCTGTCCGCCTTGCTGAAGCGGCATTCACGGAATTGCTCACGCGCGTCGGCCCTGAGACGACCGAATTGGAAGCATTTGCAGAGTTAGAATACATCGCCCGAAGACGAGGCGCCAAAGGCATGTCGTTCGAGCCGATTATCGGCGTCGGGGATCGGTCAGCCCTGCCCCATTACCAGCCGGGACGACGCAAGCTCGGCGACGACCCGTTGATCCTGTTCGATTGGGGCGTGGTCGGTCCGCACGGCTATGTCAGTGACTTGACCCGCGTCGCTCGCACCGATACGATCCCGCCCAAACTTCAACGGGCGCAGGAACTTGTGTCGGAGGCCGTCGAGGCGGCCATCACGGCGATCCGGCCCGGGACCGAACTGAAGAAAATTGACGGAATCGCCCGTAACGTGATCGAGGAAGGCGGTTTTGGAGACAAATTTGGGCACGGACTTGGACACGGAATCGGACTCGAAGTTCATGAAGGACCGCGACTGAGTCCGCTCGGTGAGGGCTGTCTTGAAATCGGGAACGTCGTCACAGTCGAGCCCGGCATTTATCTCGAAGGCCTCGGCGGGATCCGAATCGAAGAGGACGTGCTCGTGACCGAAAGTGGCGCCGAAGTGTTGTCTTCCCTACCCCGAACCTTCCACGAACTCGCGTGGTAAATACCCGCGACCTATCATCCTCAAAACAACTATCGGAAGATTATCGACGCTTCTCACTCGTCGTCAGGAAAATGACCACACGACGAGAGAGGGCTCTGCAGGCACCGGAGAACCTGACACCATGTCTGATAAGACCCCGGCCGGAGAGGCCAATTTCGATCTCGAACAGTTGCAGAAGCTGTTCGAATTAATGGAGAAGTTCGACGTCTCCGAAGTCAATCTTCGTGAGGGGGAAGTGCAGTGGCGTCTGCGGCGCGGCGCGGTCGGTGGCAACGTCCCGCCCGCCATCGCTCCGGCGGCACAGTCCCCAGCCCCGCCCGCTGCTCAGCCCGTGACGAGTGCGGCACCTTCGCCTGAAACGAAACCTGCGGCCGACGACGGCGGTGTTTACATTAAAAGCCCGACCGTCGGCACGTTTTACTCGTCGCCGAGCCCGGACGATCCTCCGTTCGTTAAAGTCGGTTCCAAAGTCGAGTCCGATACGGTCGTCTGCCTTGTCGAAGCGATGAAGGTGTTTAATCAGATTCCTGCTGAAATCCGCGGTACGATTGCCGAAGTGCTTGTCGAAAACGGCGACGCTATCGATTTCGGGCAGCCTCTGTTCCGAATTGAATCCGCCTGAGACGCGAGCGAATCTCGTCAGATCATCGCGCCCTCGAGTCACCGAGCTGCCCGACTTTCTATGTTCCAGCGTATCTTAATTGCGAATCGAGGCGAGATCGCTCTGCGAGTGATCCGTGCCTGCCGTGAACTCGGTATTGAATCGGTGGCCGTCTTCAGCGAGGCCGACCGCGGAGCTCATTATCTGAAGCTGGCCGACGAGGCGTACTGCATCGGTAATGCGCCCGCTTCGGAAAGCTATCTGCAGATCAACCGGATCATTAGCGCGGCCGAGATCGGCAACGTTCAGGCGATCCACCCCGGCTACGGATTCCTGGCTGAAAACGCCCACTTTGCTGAGGTCTGTCGCAGTTGTAATATCGAGTTTATCGGTCCGCCGCACAAAGCGATGGAGGAACTGGGCGATAAGAACAGCGCCCGCCGGATCGCCGCCGATGCAAAGGTTCCGACGGTACCCGGTAGCGAGGGCTTGATTACAGACGATTCCTCAGCGGCCGAACTCGCAAATCGAATCGGCTACCCCGTCTTAATTAAAGCAACGGCCGGCGGCGGCGGAAAAGGAATGCGGGTCGCCCGGAATGACATTTCGCTCAAAGCGGGATTGAAAGCCGCCGCTCAAGAGGCCGAGAAAGCCTTCAGCAATGCCGGCGTTTATATTGAAAAATACGTCGAGCGTCCGCGGCACGTCGAAGTACAGGTACTGGCCGATACTCATGGCAATGTGGTCCACCTGTGGGAGCGAGATTGCTCGCTCCAGCGGCGTCACCAAAAGCTGGTCGAGGAAAGCCCCGCACCGAATCTTCCGCTGTCGGTGCGACAGGAGATGTGTAAGGCGGCGGTGCGCCTTGTGAAGTCGGCCGGGTATACGAACGCGGGCACGTGTGAGTTTCTCGTCGACAAAGACCATAAGTTTTATTTCATTGAATTGAATGCCCGCATTCAGGTGGAGCACCCGGTATCCGAAGAGATTTCCGGTGTTGACCTGATTAAGGAACAGATCCGCGTCGCCGCGGGCGAACATCTCAAATTGAAGCAGCGAAATATTAAGGTCAATGGCGCCGCGGTTGAAGTGCGTATTAATGCCGAGGACCCCGACAATGATTTTCGTCCTTCACCGGGTCGGATTACGGACCTTAGAATTCCAGGGGGCGGCGGAATTCGATGGGACTCGCACGTGCATCAGGATTACGTCGTCGGCCCCTATTATGATTCGATGATCGGGAAGCTGATCGTCCATCGCGATACACGGGCAGACGCCTTCGCGACGATGCGACGTGCCCTCGCTGAGATGCACGTCGGGGGAATTAAGACTACAATTCCCCTACTCCGCCGCATTTTCGACGATGCCGCATTCAACGACGGCAACGTCGACACGACATATGTTGAACGGACGTTTTAGGGGCGACCTTAGAAGTGCGCTTTGCGACGGCGGGATCACATCGCGTGAGCGTCAACTCGTTCGAAATAGCCCTGAGGTTTCGGTTCCTCGGCGAGTCGAAAACGGGTTCTGTTCCCACTCGTGAGTCGGCTCATTAGATCATTGATTTCATTCGAAACTGAGCCGGCCTTCCCGCTTCGATCAGATAAGTCCCATCACGGGAGGCTCGTTTGCCGTATCACGTGTTGGGGCGAAGCGTATCATCGGTGATCGGTCTCCCTTGTACCGTCTTGAGTAGCGGGTAGTTGACCCCTTCCGGTCAGCCGCCTTAGCATCGTTGGCGTCGACCCACTTCTGAAACTATCTTTGCCGCTCATTTCGTGGTGCCACGTGACTTCTTCCGCTGACGACCCGCAACACTCGCCGCACCTGGACGAGACCAAGGGGGGAGACGCACCGACGGTCGGGGCCGACTCGGCATCGGAAGCGGCCTCGACGGAAACCCTCCCCGATGACGCCGATCTGACGCCCGAATATCTGGCCGAAGAAGCCCAGCGGAATGACTTCGTATTGCGCTGGCTGTTCGTTTTGCTGGCGATCATCTGTGCCTCGATGACTGTGGCGGATTCTGCCGTATTGAGGCACGCCAAGTTCGGTGAAACACTCGCATCCAACGGTCTGGTGCCGACCGGCGTCGACTCCTTTTCCGCGACGGCCGACGGGCATTCGTGGCTGCAGCGGAGTTGGCTGTTCGATCTCGTGTCCTGGGGCGCGTATAGCGCGGCCGGTCCCGCAGGATGGACGATTCTCGCCATGATCGGGGCCGGTTTTGTCGCCTGGCTTCTCGTGAGCACCCGCCGGGTCGAGGTCGACTCATGGTGGGTGGTTGTGGCCTCTGCTTTGGCATTGCCCGCAATCATTCCGCAACTCGTGGCGACTCCGGAATTGATCACGCTGTGCGGGACGGCGACGACGCTGTGGCTGTTGTGGCAATATCGGTTGTACGCGTGTGAGCGAAAGATCTGGCTGCTCGTGCTGGTGATGCTGCTTTGGGGGAATATGGACCCGCGGGCGTTTCTCGGCCTCTCGGTATTGCTCCTATACGGCGTGGGGGAGGCGATCGGCGCCGCAATCGGTCGTGCGGGATTCTTTGAATCAGGCCAAAGACGCACATATTGGATCGTCACCGCTTGCTGCGTCCTGGCCTTCTTCATCAGTCCATTTGGCTGGCAGCAGTTTCTCGCGCCCGTTGAACTCTACGGCTCGATTGACGCGGCCTTTCGAGACTATTTCGGTGCGCCGAAAACATCGGTGCGTGAATATTTCCCGGTCTGGGCAGGGCATCTCACTGACCTTCCGACGGCCGCCGGGTTATTTCTCGGAGCAGTCGCTTTGGTCACGATCGGCTTGAATGGTCGGCGGCTCGATCCGGGTGACATCTTGCTTACAGTCGGGTTTTTCCTCCTCGGTCTGATAACTCGGCGAGAGTTAGCTCCCGCGGCGCTGGTGTTTGCCGCCGTGGCTTCATGGAACGGTCAATCGTGGCGGCGGGCCGTCGTCCGGACCGAAGACACGATTCGACGTGCGGACATCGTCTTCGCACGTGGCGGGCGACTCGTGACCGCGATCGCATTGATCAGTTGCGGCCTCGTCGTGCTGTCCGGTCGCGTGCCGGCTTTTGACAGCCGAAGCCCAGGCTTCGGTCTTTCGATCGCACTTGAGACGGCTGTCGCCGGATACAAGGATGCCGTCGCCGAGGCATACGACGCCCGGATGTTTAATTTTCGGCCGGCCGAAGGCGACGTGTTAATTTGGGTTGGTGCGAAGCCGTTTATCGACACGAGACTGGGGCTTTATCAGGGAAGCGGAGATGACGACCTGCTTTCGCTCCATAACACGGTGCGGTATTCGATGCTGGCCGAGCAGTCCAGCGAAGAGACCGATGAGAGTAAAACTCCACGTCGAGGTCGACCGGAAATCTGGAAACAGGCATTTGACCGCTTTTCAATTTCTCAGGCGATTAATCGTCTGTCGCAGCCCGATCCCGATTACTTCGTCCACTTCGACTTGCTGACATCACCCGAATGGAGAATGACCGTCCTTAACGCGGCGGCCTCCGTCTTCTGCCGTGCTGACGGCGACGAAGAGTTCCGAGAGTACGTCCGCAAGAATTCATTAAACTTTATTGATGCAGCATTTCGCCAGAATTTGGAGAATCCGGAAACGCGGGAACGTGCGGCATGGGGAACTCTTCGCTCCGGCTTTGAACAAGGATTGATCGGACGTGACGAGACGATCCCTGCCGAACTCGCCCTCGCGGGTCATTTCTTAAAGCATCTCGAATCGGGAGAACGCCAGGGGCCAAGATTAGGCCCCGAAATTGCGCTCGCGTTCTGCTATCTTGCGATTCGGAATGCGAATGAATTCTTGATGACCAATCCTGATTCGAATGCGGGCTACAAGTCGCTGGGACTCGCTTACCATTACCTTGGGCTGTGGGAAACCCGGATCGCAGAGAAGCTCAAAGGATCAGCGCCGCGGAGCCTGCGTTTTTACGAGTCTCTTAATGCACTTGGTCAGGCCCGAGTTATTAAGCCCGATGAGCCCGAGTTGTACCTACTGCTCTACGAAACCTACGTTCGGAACAATCGACTTGATCTTGCGCTCGATGCCCTCACAACACATCAACAGTTAACCGGCGAGCAAGCCCCCGAGATTCCTGACGGTGCATTAAACGATGCGAATAAATCCGTCGCCGACGCTGTGAACGATATTGAAGGTGATTCGAGCGGCGATCCTCCAAATGGAGAAAGCGCGAGTGAAGCTCTTAGCCAGTTGACCGCTCAAGACATTGCGGCAGTCGCGAGGGAGAAAGCACGCAAGGCACTGCGCGACCGCGTTTCTCAAGTTGAGACCCAAGTTTATAGAGCGATCGCTCAGGACGCGGAGCCATTCAACGTTGCCACGGCTGCCTGGCAGCAAGGTTTCACGTTGTTAGCACTGCGGCTGATTGACGAATCCTATCCGGGGGTCGAACGACCGGAATTATTGCGGTTCAAGGCATTGTTGCTACTTGAAGCGGCGCGTCCGGCAGAGGCTTATGCCATTCTGACGAACCTCGTCGCTGAACGTCCCATCTACGGGCTCGGCGAACCTTCGCCCCTGTTAGAACCGTATGCGATGGTTTCGGTGGGACTCGGACAGTATCAACTCGTGACGGATCTCTGGCTCGGTATCGCAAACGATGTCGCCGAGCGGAGCATCCGCGACGTGCTCTTTGCATCCCCCTTGATGCATTTAAATATTGCGGAGCCGCCGGTCATTAAGCTGCATGATGAGATTTTGAACCTGGCCTCTCGAACGACCGCGCAGGTCGGTAGTTATCGACTTAACGCCGCACTGTCGGAACTGGAAGCGGGACGCGTTGAAGAAGCTCGCGAGCTGTTCGCGCAGGTGGCGTCGCCCACCGCACGCTCGTCATTTACTCCGCTGGCTCGCTTTTATCTTCTGTTGACCGGAGGCGAGTTGCCGAAGAACGCGACTCCTTCAAACGAGGACGTGCTGGGGAATGCAGACCTGTTCGGTCAGATCGATCAAACTGACGAGTCTGCGGCTGAAGAGAGTGAACCAAAGCCACAGTCCGATTCGCCTGAGATTCCGTCCGAAGGCGGTGACCAGGTTTCTGAAGATGGCTCGGCGAAATCGATTGAAGACCGACCGGCCGTCAAAGCACCTCGCCCGGACGGTGTCTCTTCGTCGGATGAAACAGAAGCGGATGAATCCACTGCCGAAGACGAAGATCGCGAGGGATGAGCGCGTCGGCGGGGGCTGTCTTTCGGGCGGCGACTTGGAATCAGATTCTCTGGTCAGCCGGCTATCCGTTAACGGCAGGTGGATTTCTTGTCTATTGGACCCGGCAGGCCGGCGCGGGGACGATCGCCATTGCGATTTTGCTCGCCCTACCGGAAACGGCCGGGTTGGCGGGCGGGCTGAGCCGGCGACTGCAAAGTGCAGGGTTGTCTCGAAAATTATTGTTTCTCGCGTGCTCAGTCGCGGGGACATTGAGTCTGCTTCCGCTGTTGGCGATTCCTTGGTTGCAGCCGACAGCTTCAATCTCTTTGACGATCGTCTTCGTCTCGGTCGCGATCTCTCATGCGATCGGCTCGGTCGGCTATGTCGCTTATTTGTCATGGCTGTCTGACCTCGCGCCTCAGCGGGCATGGGGTCGACTTTTTGCGTGGCGTGAAGCAGCTCGGATCGTGGCCGTGCTAATCGTGCCCGCCTCGGTCGGTTATCTGCAGCGTGCCGGCGATGCCGGATTTCTGCCGGCCGAGAAAAACTGGTTCATGGCTTCGTTCTTTCTAAGCGGCATTATATTGCAGCTTGCGTCTTTACTGCCGCTGGCGCGTTTGCCTTCGATTCCGCTCAATTTCGAGCTTGTCCGCGAACCTCAATGGCAACGACTTCGTTCAACGCTCATCGATCCGCACTATCGTCGATTGCTCACCCACAACTGGTTGTTGTCGGCGGCAAATGGACTGACCCAATCGGCGTTCTTTCTGTTTGCCACGGGGTCGCAATTCGCAGCCATTTCGCTTGGCACCTACTACGTCCTCGGTTCCTGGATGCGAGGTCTGCAATTGCCGGTGAGCTTTGTTGCCGGACGCCTGTGCGACCTTGGATGGGCACTTCGAATGCGGGTGATCGGGGTCGTGGTCGGCTCTGCGGGACTGCTGTTCTGGTTCCCGGCAAATGACGGCGATTGGCGATGGTTGATCGCAGCGTTCGCGTGCTGGGGAATGTTTGCGGCGGCGAACGTGTCGGGGAGTCGCATCATGCTCGCCGCCGCACGACGGAGCGATAACTCTGCCGAAATCGCCCTATTTCGGCAGGTCGGAGGATTCCTTGCCGGACTGTTCGGACTACTCGGAGGAGTCATGCTGACCGCACTTCAAGATCAAGTCTCAGGGAGAAGCGCGAGTTTCGATCCGGCGGCACCGTTCTTTGTGCTATTCGCACTCTCGCTGGTCGGTCGATTCGCGAGTCTGCTCCCACTAATCGGATTGTCCGAGCAAGATGTGTCTTTCGAAGCATCCGACGAAGCGCGACCCCCGACTTAGCGAAGCCGCCGGATCGCTACTGCGTGGCGACACCATCGCGAATTCAAACCTGACTTGGCGATTCACCTCCCAAAGCACGGGTCTTTGTGTGGTATGATTTTAAGGCAAAATGTTGATCGGCAGCCGAGGTTGCCGATGCAGCCAATGACGTTTCACAGCTTTCGGGCGTCCCGTATTGGAATAAACGGTGTCGGCAGAGCACGCATCTGAACCGAATCCGAGCTCGGATCACGATGCGGAGGCGAATCGTCCTATTGCAGGCAGAGTTCCGACTCCGCAAACGCAGTCGAGCTCGGACCAGACGCCGGATGACCCGCCGACACTGAAGTTGGCGATTCCGCCTGATACCGACAGGCCGCCCCCGGCATTCCTGGGACTGATCGACTCGGACGTTCGCGTACTGATCGTGGCGGGCACGGTTCTGCTGATTGCGATCACAATCTCATCGGGCCGGTTATCGGATTGGGGTCGCCATGCGATCGAGATCGAGCGTATGGAATCGGTTTCTCCCGAATACAGGATCGACGTCAATCGCGCCCACTGGGTCGAATTGATTCAGCTTGAAGGAATCGGAGAAACGCTCGCCCGGCGAATCGTCGAGGAACGAGAAACTGGCGGCCCCTTTCGCACGGCGGACGATTTGAAACGCGTTCGCGGAATCGGCCCGGCGACGGTGGAGAAGATTCGACCGCATGTGCGGATGCCGGCGAAATCTGACGAATTCGGCGGATTGAACAAGCGATAACGTGGGAGACACCCTGCTCGCAGAGAAGCTCGACCAAGGCTGACCGCTTCGCGTGGAGTGCGTTCCGAGCATGTGATACGATCTTGAGCGAAGTGTTCCCGTCCGATTCGAATGGCTGACGTTCATGGCGCAAGACAAGAAATCGATCGCAGCTAACTGCTTCAAGCACGGCAACGAAGCGATGTCCAAAGAAAACTGGGACTACGCGATCGATATGTTTACGCAATGCGCGACGTTGATCCCCGATAACCTCATTTACCGCCAGTCGTTGCGGTTCGCTGAGCAACGCAAGTACGGCGACAACAAGACCGGAGCGCGGTTTGCCGGACCGAAACTGATGGGGATTCGCGGCAAGATCAAGCGGGCGAAGATGAAAAAGAACTGGGACGCCCTCGATCTGGAAGCGGAGAAAGCTTTGCGGCTCAATCCGTGGGACGAGGGGTTCAACTCGGATGTCGCCCAAGCGGCTGAGGAACGGGGCTACGAAGAAGTCGCGATTTTCTCGCTTGAGAAATCTCTCGAAGTCGACGGCGAAAACCTCGGCTATCTTCGTCGGCTCGCGAACTTGCTGGAAGAACGAGGCGACTACAATCGGGCTCAAAGTGTCTGGAACAAGGTCGTCAAAATTGATCCTGACGACCAAAACGCTCGTCGAAAAGGCGTTGCCCTGGCGAGTACAAAGATGATCGAAGGTACGCTCGGCAGCGCGACGTCATCGCGAAACACTCAGCCGAAGACTGCCTACGATGCCGCCGACGCGGGAGATGGGGCCGACACCGACAGTCCGCCCGACATCGACGGTCCCGGTCAGTCGTACGAAGCCGACATGCTTCGGGCCATGAAGAAAAAGCCGGACGACCGCGATCTCAAAACAAAGCTCGCCGATTACTATCGGCGAGAGGATCGGCTGGAAGAGGCGGCGAAGCTCTATAAAGAGGCCGCCCAAATGTCGGGCGATCAGAACATTGCCGAGCAGTACGAAGACACTCGGCTTGAGCAAATGCGAAAAAACATTGAGGTCGCCGAAGAGCAGCTCAAAACTGAAGAGGACAAGGAAGCGGCTCGCAAAAAAGTGACCGCCCTCAAAGCCGAATTGGCGAAGCGAGAGATTTCAATCTTCGCCGCTCGCGTCGAACGCTATCCGCAGAACAGCCGCATCAAGTTCGATCTCGCCAAGCGTTATATGATGTTCAAGAAGTGGGAGCAGGCGATTCCGCTGCTGCAGCGCGCCAGCGCAGACAACCGGATCGAACCGGACGCCCGCGTATTGCTCGGCGAGTGCTTCGTGAATGACGGCAAACAGGCCCTGGCGCTCAAGCAATTCGAGAAAGCGCTGTCATTGATCAACGAACATGACGAAGAAGGGCTCTACCTGAAGTCGCACTACGTCCTCGGACGGCTGGCCGAAGACGCCGACGATCGTGACAAAGCCGAGGACCATTACAGCCAAGTGCTGGCGATCGAATACGACTATCGCGACGCACGCAAACGGTTGGAGAACCTGCAGGCCAAAGCTTGAATCGGCCCAGCTTTCCCAGCTGACATTTCGGCTCAGCCCAGCGGCATTGGTTCGGGCTGCAGCAGGAATGGGAAGACCCGCAACGGTTGTCCGAGCGGGAGATCTCGCTTGTATGAGAGTTGAGCGGCGCGATCGGCGGCGAACTGTAACATCGTCAGTTCCAGTCCGCAGTAGTACTCATTTCCCGCTTCGGCAGCGACGTCGGCGAACACCTCGCCCGCCGAGGCCGCATGTCGGCGGACGCCGTGAATGCTCTGCTCGCGGACCTTCATCCCCGCCGCAGCCATCTTCACCAAGCCTTTGAGGAACTTGCCGACTTCCGTATCCGCGCCTGAGACGCGGCACAGACGGTCCCAGCCGTCGTGTGACTCCCAGTAGTAGCCGTAGTTGAACAGATCGATCGCCAGCAGGTAGGCCCGGTTCTCTGCCCAAGCCTCGGCGTTCAAAGGCTTCGGCGTGCGGTTCTTCTTCTGATGGCTGTGCCCGCGCGGATCGCGATAAGGATGCGGCAATCCGCGACCCGTGATAAACGTGTATTCGGGAAGATCGATATGCGGAAGAAGCCGGGGTACTTCTTGCTCTTCTGAAATTTGAAAGCTTGACATAATCGTGACGTACCGAAAGCAAAGGTTCCGAAAATATCGGCCCGTCGCCCTCGGAAGGGTAACCAAGCCGGAGTGATCAAGAAGGTCGGTCGCGCTCGTACTCTCAATGGGCGGTCCGCGACGGCGCAGTCTGCAATCAGCCAATCTGCATTCATCAGGCGGAATGCCGGTTCCCGATCCGGTTTGCAAGCGATCGGGAAATCGAAGCCATTCAGAAGCCATTCAATGGGGTGGGCCGACCTCTCTTAGGGCATTTTTCGAGAGACGGCTGAAGGAAACAAGCGTTAAGCCGGAATTTGCTTAAGAAGTCATGAATTTCCGTCGGTTCAGTTCACGATCGGTAAGAATTCCCAACAAAACAGAGCGACCGGTCCGGCGTACAGGGGACTATCGATCAGGTCGAGTAGTCCTCCAAAACCGGGCATGAGGTCTGCCGCGTCTTTCTTCCCGGCTGCCCGCTTGAGGACCGATTCGCATAAATCGCCCGCGATACCTGCGAGGCCGACAACCGCGCCGTAGATCAGCAACAGCCACCACGGGCCGAGCGCTGCGTCGGCAGAAAACAGCGGAGTCGCCCAATGAAGCCATGCCGCTGTCGCGATGGACGAGGCGACGATCGCCCAAACGGCCCCGGTTTTCGTTTTACCAGGACTCAGGCGAGGCGCGAGCTTACTTCTTCCGAATGCACGACCGAATGCGTAACCGGCGATATCGCCAGCCTTTGTGGCGATCACGAGAGAACCCAATGCCAGATAACCGAGATCGGCCCCCGCGACCCATCGCAGTTGCGTCGTTGCGCAGATCAGCATGCCGGCGTAGCTGAGGATCAGCGTCTCGGCTCCGAGAGTCGCCAGATGCCCCGTCGGTTCCCGGTAGACAAAAGCCCGCCGCGAAAGAATGACGAGTAGACACAACGTGTAGGCCAGCGCCGAAGGCCCCATCGCTTCGGAGAGGCTGCGCGACAAACCCTCCTCGCCCGCCAGAAAATGAGGAATCCAGTGCGCCGTAATCAGCCCAACGACGCAGAGATTCGAAAGCGTCACGCTCGGCTGTTCCGAACGGAGCAGGCCCGCCAACTCCCACACCATTCGCACCGCAACCGAAATCGCCAAGAGGTACAAAATCGGCGCGGTCGGACCCAGATACGCATCGAGCACAAACAGCCCGATGGCGCCGGGGATCAGCAAAGCGGAGACAAGTAATCGACGTCCGAGCATCCAGTCGTTCAATCACTCAAGCCGCCGAAGCGTCGGTCACGGTCTGCGTAGTCTCGAAACGCCATTGCGAGATCGTCGGTGCCGAAATCAGGCCAGCACTTCGAAGTGACCCACAGTTCCGCATAACTGATCTGCCAGAGCAGGAAGTTGCTGATGCGCATTTCGCCGGCAGTTCGGATAACTAAATCGGGGTCAGGCATGTTCGCGGTGTCCAAGCGCTCCGCGATCGTTGCGTCAGTAATTTGATCAGGTTTGAGCTCGCCGCTGGCAACGTCGGCAGCGATGTGCCGAACCGCGTCGGTAATTTCAGCGCGACTACCATAATTGAGAGCAAGGCAAAGCCGCATGCCCGTGTTACCGCGACCGGCCTCAATCGACCGGTCGATCTCGTCGAGAACATGCTCGGGTAAGCCTTCGCGCCGACCAATCACCGAAAACCTCAAATTGCGTTCAATGATTTGAGGACGTTCTGAAATCACGTACTGATGAAGTAAATCCATCAGCAGGCTCAGTTCCTCCGCGGGACGTTTCCAGTTCTCGCTGCTGAGGCAGAACAGCGTTAGTTGGTCGAGCCCGGCCTTCGCACATTGGTCGATCACCTTGCGGGCGACCTCTGCCCCTTTGCGATGCCCCTCCGTTCGCGGCAGCCCCCGCGACTTCGCCCAGCGTCCGTTGCCGTCCATGATCACAGCGACATGCCGGGGTAGCGATGCCCGATCCGGCATCGCAACCGTCGAATCACCGCCTGCCGGAACGGGCATTTCAGACAGGTTTTCGGTCACGTGTGAAGCCGCGGGCATGTCAGACGATTCTTGTCTCGGCGAGAAGCGAGTGCTGCGGTGAATGGTTTCCACCGTTGGCGCCATTGTGAACAACCCGCTCGAAAACGCCAACCCGCAACAGGCGACGCATCGCTCAACGCCCTAGAGCCACTGCCTCAAAGGGACGTTGCCGAACCTTCGACAATGCCAATGCACTAGGACAGGCGTCACGGATCTTCGAACTGGCTTGCCGAAATCGATCGTTCCGTTGCCATCGCCGCTCGGACTTAACGGGCGGCGTTGTCGGCAGTCTCCGACTAGCGGCTTATCGCGAAGGCCGGTTCAATGTCAGATCCGAAATCCGATTCAAATTGCGGCTGAAGAACGTATTCAAAATACTCTGGTTCATTGCCGGGCTGAGTGACCCCGATATGGACTCCCTCTTCATCAATTTCCAAGACCGTGATCCGAATATCCTCGTCGATGACCAATTGCTCTTGGGTCCGACAGGTGATCACGCGCATGGTTGTGCCTCTTATCCGGAGAGTCTCTAGTTTCGAGCCGCAATCTGACACGTCCACCAATAGGGCAACGTTGACGGCAATCACGACTCACGGCTTCTCAGGGGCGTATCTTCGGCACCCTTCGGAAAAAGGGCAAGCCGCAAATTGCACAGAATTCATACTTCGCAGAAGTGCGAACTCTTTTGGACCGGAGGCTTGCACCAAACTCACAAACTCGTTCCGAACGTCCGCGATCTACGATCAACAAAACGGAGGGCTTTCGTGTTCATTCAGCCCAGCCCGTCTATCCGCCGACAAGTCGCAGCCAATCGACAAACAAGAATTGGAGCCGCTCGACCAATAACGCGATCCGTCCCATCACCGTGAACGCGAACGCGGCCCCGAACGTAATCATCAGCATCAAAATTCCGATTCGGGCATAACCTCCGACGGCTCCACGCTGCTCGGCCGAAAAGAAGAAATAAGTCAGCCCGCTCGTCACGCCGAGGATGATCGTCAGATTTCGCAACGTCGACGCAAAATTAGCGCTCAGGCTCACATCGGACGAATAGACGATTAACGGCAAGACGGTCGCTTGGATTTGACGAATGAAGTCAGCTTCGAAAAACGCCGTGATCTTAATCCCCGCGGTCGCACCAATGAAAAAGGCCAGTGGCCACCGCGCGATCCAACCTTTGCCGGGGATCAATTGCGTTAACACCATCAGGCTTAAAATCAGAGGAACGATGTACAACGGGTCCCAATTCTCGATCTGGCCGTCAAGATTCGTAACGCCGAGATCACGAGCCGTTGTCGGTAGAAGCCGGCCAAATAAATTTGCGATCAGTTCGTTCCAGAACGAAGCGACCATGTAATACCCGGCCGACACACCGACAAAAATCGACTCCGTCGTTTTATAAAGCGGGTTATCACCGTACAGAAATGAAAACACCGCTAATGTTAAAAGGGCGGCGATCCACACTCCGATCGTCCGTCCCGGACTCCAACTCACGTCGGCATCGCCGACCTCCGATGCCTCCGCGCCTGAGACTTCGGTCCATTTCGCGACCGAGCCGTCGTCTGTTTTCACTTCCATCTCGGTGGACCGCTCGTAGCGCGCGCCCGGATCGTTTCCGAGCATGAGTTGCCCCACGGCAACCAGTCCGACCCCTCCGAGGACGAGCACGAAAGCACCGCGGAGCAACAACGTCGAGAACGCCAGCAATTCTTGACGCTCCGTTTCGTCAGTCGTACGAAATGGGCGACGACGCAAAGTGAAATAGATCGCATTGCCTGCAATAATCAGAAAGATCATCAACAGGTGAGCCGAGTGCTGCGGCCCCATCCGCTCCATCGCGAGCGCTTCAAATTCGATCTCCGGATGATTCTTCTTAAGAAGAAACTCGTACTCCGCTGCCGACTTAATGGCGCCAAGAATGCCACTGAGTTGATCCGGAACGTAAGGAGTTAGATAAGGCGTTTGAACTCCGGTCGTACCAGCGACCATTTTGATACCGTAGGGCGTCGCCGCATATTGGACCCATTCTTTGGCGCCGGGATATCCGCCGCTGACCGAAATGATAAGGTCAACGTCTTGAATCGACTTCATTCCCTTCGTCAACGGAAGATTTTCGACGCTCGTTCCATAAACGTCGGCCGCGTAGGTTCCCGGCAAGTCGTTGACGAGGCCTTTAATCACTCCCTCTTCACCGGTCCGAAAACCGAGATTGACGACATCTTCTCCGTAAGTTCGATCGGGAAAGTCATCGAGCGAAATGTCCTGGGCCTCTTTGGTGAACCGCGGAGCCTGCGGCCACGTCGTCACCAGAATGAGCCGATGCCCTCTCGATGAGCAGTGACGCGTAAACGCTTCCGTCATCGGCTTCAATTCGCCTTGGGCCCCAGGATCATAGTCCAGCGCGAGCAAAACTTTCGAACCGGCCGGCAGGTCTTCGATGACCTTATAGGTACTGCGTACCATCGGCGACGGCGTTTCGGGAAAGGTCAAACCGGTCAATACGGGCACCCCGACCGCCAGCAGCATCGCCAGAAACACCCATCGGCGATCGATTTGCGAAAGGAACTGCAGCACCAATTAATCTCCGCCCAAGTAGGATCGATCGATGCCGGAAAGGACCCGCAGCGATGTCGCCACGACGCCGAGCGCAATTCCGATTGTGATCGCTCTCATTCCGGCCGCGGTGGGAACGTCACGAATTGTCTCCTTTAAAACCTCAAGCCGGAAGTAGGCCCAAAAGTTCGGCGTCTCAGTAGGATCAACGGGGAACTCCGGTAGCCAGCCCGTTAAATACCCCGCAGCGAAAGTCTGGCCCAGCAGCACGATGATGGCAGTCGATAACAGAAGTGTTGCTTCAATGTTCTTCGCGCGAAACGCACGGAATGCAGCTGACGCCACGAAGAAGGCCAGCAGACTGAACATCGTCATATTCAGTGGTGTCAGCACGAACTCGAACAACCACCACAGGGCGGAGCCTTCCTGCTGAAAGTCATTGCCCCATCGCGCGGCCGGGAAGGCCTCGGACGGCGTGACACCGACCTTCAACAGTCCAACGCATAACGTCGTCAGAAACGCGACAATTGTAATTGCCGAGTATCCCCAACCCGGCTTTCGCGCAGTGATCTTTTGCAGGTTGAGTTTGAGGAGATTTAATCCGCCGAGAATGAGCGCCATCGCGGCGATGACATTGAACCACTTGATCGCCGTGTCACCCCATCCCGAGGCGACGGGAAAAAACCACGCCCCGATGAGAACGAAACCGACGACTCCAGCGATAAACAGCGGTATGGTCTGTTTCACTCGCTAGTCTCCAGATTCCAAAAGCCTTTAACGCCGAGCATATTTTCGCTCAGATAGGTAAGCGGACCGGTAAAGACATCTGAGTCGCTAAACTGCGCCGCCGTCGCGATCACACATCCGATGAGGATGAGTAAGCAGGCCAGCAGCTTGCCGAAATCCTGCCCTTTCAAGCTGCCGAGCTGCTGCGGCTCACCAGACAGATAAGCCGACGCCGCAAAGAGTTCTTCGCCAATCAAGGTATAGTCGCACGCGGCCACGAAGAACGGCAATTGGCTCGGCTCCGCGGTCGCTGCGACTTGAACGGCGCCGACGGCCTGCCCCGTCTCAGCAAGCAAGAGCGACTCGGCAAAGAAGGCCCCCATATAGAAGCACGCAGCGGGTTCGTCCCGTATCATTTCGCCGGTCACGGCCGCTGAGAAACCAAACTGCTCATCGGTCAGATAGTAAATATCATCCGCGTTGTAAGAATCGGGTCGGCCTGCGAGGAGATAACTCGACTGCACCGTTTCGCGGCACATCGCCATCACAAGCGAGCGGGCGACTGGAACGCGGATTTCCGCGTCGTATTCTGCCGCGGTGCGGGCCACTTTCGCCAGGACCGTAATTCCGGCGATGGTCTGCATATCCTTCACATCCTGGATGCCGGGCACAAACAGAATGCGGCGCCCCATCTCCGTCGCCCGGCCGACCGCTTCCGCCACGGCGTCGAGGCCGGGGATATGCCGAATTTTTAAGTTGGCTCCGCCTCTCGCGGCGACAATAAAGATGCCAATGACTGCCGTCACAAGAATTAAGAACAGACCGGTCCACACGCGTCCCGACTCAACACCGGCCGGAGCAACGAATGCGATTGATACCAGGAGGGATGCGAATATCCCTGCTCCGATCGCAATGCTCGTGATTTGCAATTTGTTCGTCATTAGTTAATCGCTCGACATTAACTCGACGTTGGCCCGCGGAACGGTCAGAGTAGTTCCTTCATCTGTCCGCACTATGACGACGCGTGCCTTCGATCCGGAATCGAGCACAGCCGGTTCGTGCGGCAGTGTATCGACGACCCCCAAAATCCCGAAATAGGGATCACGAATGATCCGCACCGCCGCCCCCGGTTGCAGCCCCCCGGCAGATGCGAGGCCGGTCGGCACTTCTTCCTGATCGGCTGCGCCGATCGGAATCACAATTTGCGGCCGTATCACACCGGCTCGGATCTGCGTCGTCCCGTCGACGGCGGCGTTGCGGCCCTCACAGTTTTGCAGCAGTTCGAATGTCTGTCGGGCCATTGCGATTTCGCCGAAACCTTCGGTGATAATCAGCGTTGTCCCAAGCTGCTCCGATCCAGTGACGGCAACGCCCAGATCGTAGCCCAACAATTCCTTTAAGTCGGCGTCATCGATTCCTCCGGCGATGAGCGCCGAAACCCCGATTTCGATCGCCTTTCGAATCGCGTCGATGGTCATCCGCCGACCGCCGACGACGACTTTGCCCTGATGCTGTGGCTCAATCCGTTTTGCCGTCAGATCATCGTCCGGAGAACTCGTTGCCGTCGCGATCTCGCCGAACGCCTCGCCGCCGATGCCAAAGATGCCTTGCACCAGTGACACCTCGGCTTCGATCTCGGCTCCTTCCTCCGGTTCAATCGCGATGACCTCCCCCGCCAAGAAGGCCTTCACCTCAACGGCACGCGGCTTGCCACGCAGGATGACCTGCCCGGTGACTTCCGAAATGCTCTCGACGACGCCGTCCGTCTTTGAGCGATAGGTGGACGGAAACAGGCCGAACAACCCGTCGCTATGTGCGACGACGTCTCCCTCGTTGACGTGATCGTCGATAGAGACAAGCATCACGCTCGGGACTTCCGCCGCCGGAATCGAAAGCGCATTCGAAACATTAATTGGAATAACGTCACCCGGCATCGACGTGCGAGCCACGACCGTCATCGCCTCCACGTGATCCCCCACCGCGACCAACACCTCACCCTTCAAAGGCAACAGACGTCGCAATCGCAGCCGTGTGCGAGCATCAACGCGAAGTCCGGGGGTGTAGGCGACGGACATGGAGAGAGGTGACGGGTTATTGGTGAGGGGTGAGAGGCAAAGTAATCGGTACCTCAATAAAGGGCGAGAGCTTCGACACTGTCGCGGACGATCTTAGAGGAACTTTCCGCGTCCCACATCAACGGCCGTCTTCGCGCGTCGAGAATCAACCCGACTTCGCCGCCGCGGACTTCGCGAGTGATTTCCCGACCCTTTCCCGCGCCGCAGTCGAAACCGCGAGCGGGAAGGATCGTCACCTTTGCCCGTTGCTCCGCAGAAAGCGGAAATAACTGCAACTCGCCGACGTTGAGCGAGCCCCGCTCATTCAGGTCGCCGGACATTTCGAACTCGAAGCACAGCCGACCCGCTTTGCCCGCTCCCCGTGGCGCAACGCACGTGCCCAGGTAGATGAGGCAGTCCCGCTCGAAGACCTCCAGTGCCGCCTGCTCATGCACCTCGGCCAGCACACCGAGGTGCGGCATCATGAAAATGCTATCCTTCGCCAGCGTCGTGAAACCTTCGGGCTCGAATGCATCGATCAGCATCGCCGCCGTCTGCTGCATCCGCGGGGCGTGCGACAGCACACCGCCCGAGGCCACCAGCAGGTCGAGCCGCATGTTATCGACGATCGACTGCCCCCCCGCCCCTTGCGTAAAGGTATCGCCGATCGTCCGCTGTTGTTGCACGCCCTTTAAGGTCGTCGCGAATTCTTTGTGCTGCTGATAGGCGAGCCGCAACGCCTCGCGCGCGACCGCTTGTTCAAAGACAAGGGCCTCCATCGTCTGCGGGATCGTCGTGGGACGGATCATCTTGTTCTTGACCCGGTTCCGAAGTTCGCGCGGGTCCATGTCGAGATGCACCCAACGAAGCACGTTTTCCAGCGTTGCCTCGGCGACGACGTTTGAAATCGAATAGCTCATCCCGAGGTTCGCGCTCACCGTCCGGTTGAACTTCGGCTCGCCGGTCTCGGGTTCGATGAAGACGCTAAATACGTCTGTCGTCGCCCCGCCGATATCGACACCCACGGCGTTAATCTTCTGAGCGAGGGCAATTCGTTCGAGGATATTCCCCACCGCCCCGGGCGTCGGCATGATCGGCGCGTCGGTCCAGTCGATCAGCTTGGGATAGCCGGGGGCATGGGCCATGACGTGTTCGAGGAACAGATCGTGAATCGCATCCCGCGCCGGTGCGAGGTCTTCCCGCTCCATGATCGGCCGGACGTTCGGCACCGTTTTCAGCGCGAACTCGCTGCTGAGTGTTTTCTCGACCGTTGCCTGAGCTTGCCCGTTGCCCGCGTAAATGATCGGCATCTGATATTCGCCGCCGAATCGCGGGCGGGGCTTCGCCGGAGCGATCAGTTCGGCCATCTCGACGACCTTCTTGACGTTCCCGCCATCGGTGCCGCCGGCGAGCAGGATCATGTCGGGCCGCAGTTCACGGATCCTTTGGATCCGTTCGTGCGGCTTGCGGTGATCGTTGACGGCGAGGGTGTCCATCACGATCGCCCCTGCCCCGAGGGCCGCCCGCGTCGCCGACGCCGCCGACATCTCGCTGATGACCCCCGCCACCATCATCTGCAGCCCACCCCCGGCCGAAGAGGTCGAAATATAGATGTCGCACCCCTGGGGCTTCCCGTCAGGCCCGACGCCCGCGGGGCGGATGATCTCGCCCTGTTCATTGACGAGCCGCCGGCCCGCCAATTCGCCGACCTCCGTCGCAGCGTTGATCACCCCAACCGTCACGTCGGCAGCCGGCTCTTCAACGGTGGTCGGTGCTTCGCCGCGGTGCGTTTGCCGATAAACGCCATCGACATTCTCGATCAAAATCGCCTTAGTCGTCGTCGACCCACAATCGGTGGCGAAGATGACGGAGGGGGAGGTGGTGGGCGGGATCGTCGAGTCGCTATCGGACATCGGGAGTCACGCTCCCTTCCGAAAGCGACGGGTGGCTGGGGACGGTCTCGCAGAGCCGCCCCCAGCGAGCGCGGGGTGGATCAGGCATTATTTGTTGACTCCACCGACTGGGGGCTGGCGGCTGTATAGCCGAATAAAATTTTCCGACGGAATGGTTCACGAACCACCTTTCGCGCTCGTCCCCAGCCACCAAGCTACTCCCGGCTCTCCACTTTCCGCTTTCCGCTTTCAGAATCACCAATCGACGTCCTTTCGCTCTCAGCTTCCCCCGCAGTCTCCTCCAACCTCCCTCCGATGTACTCCACCGACCCGCGTTGCTCAAGGAACTCGGCCAATTCGCGGTGAGCCGTCGCATCCGAGATCGCCGAAACCAGCGGATCAAAAAAGTGAATCGCCTGCGATGACACGAAGTTCAATGGCCGCGACGTCTCCAAAGTCATCAGCGCCGGTGCCACCATCCCTCGTCGCACAATCTCCCGGCAAAGCTTGTCAATCACCTCCGCCTGCCGGGCTGTCGGCTCTACGGGCCCGGCATCGACGGCGAACGCGTGCTTGAAGGAGGCAATCAACCGGCTACTTAGAGACATGTCCGACACAAAACAAGGAAAGAAATTCGGGTGCCGGGGGCGTGCCGCCCCGGCAGTGTGAAGTTCGCACGCTTATTGCAACGTGGCCACTGTCGCAGAGCAATGCAGCGGGTGGCAGGGGACGGTCTCGAAGAGCCGCCCCCAGCGAGCGCGGGGTGAAGTCAGAACTAGTTGTTGATCTCAATTTCTGAGGGCGGGCGTATTGCTAACGTAAGTCTTGGGACGCAACTGGTCTCGATCGCTTATTTGCGCCCGTCCCTAGCCACCCAGCCGAAACACTTTAAACAAGAATCATATCTCGAATTGAAACCGTCGGATGTGAGTTCGACAGTCTCTCCCCGGTTGATTGGAAACAAAATTGGCTCGCCGTATGCAAGGCGGCACTCTTTCTCAGTCAATTGACCAAATTGAAGCGAGACCAACAATCATCAGTCAAACTTCATTTTCAATCGCTGTTATCAAAGATGAATATCGCCGGCCCATACGCAGAGTCTACCGGAACCCAACCTTCGACCGAACTATTCCGTGTGAGCTCGTTGACAGATAGAAAGGTCACGCGGTCTTCGGCAGTCTCCCCGCCAAAACTCCAGACAGGCACCTCTGAGAGAAGAGACTGAGTCTCGTCGACATCAGCGTCCTTCATCCTAACGGATGTACTGTCGCCACCGAATCTTGATTGGAAGAAACGCCGAAGTTTCGCAGCAACCGGCACACATCCCAGTGGAACAAAAAACCCCTCCTGCGATTTCAGGACGGTCGCTGTGCCACCAGCTTGATGGAAATACACGACATCAGTCGGATGGATGACGATCAGGCCACAACCGAATTGCGCCGCCCCATCAGCGTTCAACAAGAGGGTGTGTCGCATTATAGGGAACTTACAAATTCATGAATGACAGCCAGATTGAGGCGGCGGGTGGCTGGGGACGACGGGTGGCTGGGGACGGTCTCGCAGAGCCGCCCCCAGCGAGCGCGGGGTGAAGTCAGATTCACCCGTTGATCTTACATACTGGGGGCGGACGGCCATACTGCAAATGGAAGCCGTTTGACGTGATCAAACACGACTCAAAATTGCGCCCGTCCCCAGCCACCCATTGGATTTTGGTGATTACTCCAGTACCAACCCGAACAACTCCGCCGCATTCTTCGTTGTCACGGCCGCCATCTCCTCAATATCCAGCCCGACCTGCTCTCCCAGCACACGGCAGGTGTGAACGACGTTTGCCGGTTCATTGCGTTTGCCGCGGTTTGGTTCCGGGGAAAGATAGGGCGAATCGGTTTCGACGAGCAGACGCTCGTGCGGGATGGTCGCGGCGACCGCCCTCAAGTCCTGGTTTTTCTTAAACGTCAGCATCCCCGCAAAGGAAATGTGCATTCCCAGTTTTAGGCAAGCGTCGGCGGTTTGCTGATCGCCGCAGAACGAGTGCATCACCCCGGTTAATGAGCCGCCCCCGGCCGCATTGTTTAGATGCTCGACGACGTCGGCCTCCGCTTCCCGGCAGTGAACGATGAATGGCTTTTTCAGCTCTTGGGCCAGTTCAATATGTTTATAGAACCATTTCGACTGCTCTTCGATCGGAGCGTAGTCCCAATAGCGATCGAGGCCGGTCTCGCCAATGCCGACGACCTTCTCATGGCCCGCCAGTTCGAGTACCCGCTCCCAGTCGCCGTCTTCCGCCTGCGAGACATAATTCGGCTGTATTCCGACGACGGCATAAATATCGTCATGCTGCGTAGCAAGCTCGACGGCGTTGGCACTCGTCTTTGCATTAATTCCGATAGAGAGCATAGCCGCCACCCCGGCCTCTCGAGCCCGCTCGATTGCGGATTCGCGGTCCTCATCGAAGGCATGCTCGTCGAGATGGCAGTGCGTGTCGACGAAAGGCATGACTAACTATCTCCGAGTGAAGCGTCATGGTTCGCGATCTCTCGCAGTTCGTCAAGAATTCGGCTCTCGTTCGATAGGATTTCCAACAAGACCGGTCGACCGTCCGAGACCGAGCCGAGGGCGGCGTTGGTCGCCTCGACAGCGCCAAGGAGCTCGTGCTGATCGCGAATTAACCGCGGAAAAACAGTATTTAGCGCGAGGTACTGCAGGTCGGTATAGTCGACGGGATAGTAACCAAAGTCGGGTATCTCGCGCCGACGAAAAATTAATTCAACCAGCCGATCGACATCCTGCCGTTGGCGCTGGGCGAGTGCGAGCAGATGCACTTTTTTCGACTCTTCTTCATCCGGCACCCACGGGTCGGTTTCCGCCACGTACTGCAACATGCTCCGGCCGAGGCGAGAAAGCAATTGAGCGGGCGTCATCGTGGGGGATGTTAAAAGCATCTTGAGACTATGAGGTGATCGCGCGCGCCACAGACGCGGCAACGTTCACCAACGGTGAGACAATAATACCGGAAACAATCACAGGTATGGCCAAAACCAATAGAAATATATCTTCGGACAGCTTGGGCCGAATCTCTTCAACGTCGGCTGAGTTACTGGGCGATTGCAGAAACATCGACTGAATAATTCGGAGGTAATAAAACAGGCTCGCCACTGTGTTTGCCGAAGCGACGACAACCATAACTGTCATAATCGGTGACAGATTGCCGGCTGCCAAACCCGCATAAAAGACCATAATTTTTCCCATAAACCCGCCCGACGGAGGCAATCCGATCAGGCCATAAAGGCAACACGCCATCGCCACGCATGCAATCGGTAAGTGCGACTTCATCCCACGGCAGCCCTCAATGTCTTCACGAAAAGTGTGATTGCGGATGAAGGCTATGACCGCGAAGGGACCTAAGTTCATAAAGACGTACGCCGCAGCGTAATAGGTGAGCCCCTGTAGGCCCCCCGCGACCGCGAGATGTTCCGGGGCTGTATCAGCCGCCTGCGAGGCGACAAGTGCCGCAGCCGGCCCCATCAACATATAGCCTGCATGGGCGATCGTTGAATAGGCGAACAATCGCTTTAAGTTTGTCTGCGGATAGGCGGCAAGATTTCCGACCGTCATTGTCAGCATTGAGATAACCGCCAACCCGAGACCCAAGTTCACGGCGAGGGATGACCCGGACGCCGCGTCCATTTGAGTCAGCGGCCACAGCAATCTTAAGAGCAGCGCGAAAGCTCCGATTTTCGGTACCACCGAGAGAAACCCCGCCGTCTCGGCCGACGCACCTTCGAATGCGTCGGGACACCAGAACTGAAACGGCACCAGCGCCAATTTGAATCCAATACCGGCGACGGCCAGCAGCACCCCGATCGATGCGGCCCGGCCTAATGAAGACCCGAGAAGTCCATCGGTCTCCGTTGCAATAAGAGAAAGCCTCGGAGCCAATTCCGTCAGCGACATCGTTCCACTTGCACCGGCAATCAGGCTGATTCCGTACAATAAGACGCCAGCCGCTCCTGCCCCATAAATGAGGTACTTCAAGGCCGCTTCGCTACTTTTTCGGCGTCCTTTCTGGAATCCGACGAGCGCATAACCCGGTACGCTCGCCATCTCGACGGCGAGGAACATCATTAATAGATGGTTCGCTTCGGTCATTAAGACGGCGCCGAGCGTCGTGCCGGTCAGCATCGTGTAGTAATCGGGGCCATCGTCTCTGTCGGGAAGTCCCGTCAGCATTGAAAGCCAAACGGTCAGAAAAAAAGCCGCTAAAATCAAGACGCGGAAGACGATCGTGGCTTCGTCCCACCTTAACAGACCGCTGAACAATTCTGTCGGACGCAATGTTCCCGAGCCATCGGCAATCACGTTCGCAACGGGGAGACAAGCAATCGCCAGCGCTGTTCCTGCTCCCAATAGCGCGATCCATTGCGGCGAGATTGCCCGATCGATTTGAAAAAGACGTGCAAGAAGCAGGGCCACCGTCAGGCCGCACAGGGTCAGTTCCGGTGCAAATAACGGAAGCGATACGCCCAGCGTATCGATCGCCAGGATGTCAAGAACTTCTCGCAAGTTCATTCTTGATCGCTCCCGTCAGAAAGCCGGGCGATCTCCGCTTCTTCAGATTCCGTTTGCCGACTCAACTGCACCGCGGCATCCATCCGTTCGACGATTGTTTCAGTCGTCGGTGTCGTCACATCGAAAACGAGCCTCGGATATATTCCAAGTATGATCGCCAAGGCCACAAACACGGAGCCGATCGTTGCCTCCCGGCGGGTGATCGGAGTGATGTCGTCACTATTCGGACCGATGTAACGTGGACCGAGATAGACGCGTTGGATGGCCCAGAGAATATAACCTGCCGTAAGGATGATTCCTGAAGCGGCTAAGGCGGCCATCAAGGGCGAGTAGTTCCAACTCGACAAAACAGTAAATGCCTCACCGATAAAGCCGCACATCCCCGGCAGGCCCAAGCCGGCGAAAATGATTGTGACCGCCAGACCGCCGTAGAGCGGCATTTTATTAAGTAACCCACCGAATTGATTCAGGTTGCGATGATGGACCCGGTCGTAAATCACGCCGACCATAAAAAACATGCCCGCCGACGTGATGCCGTGGCCGATCATTTGGAAGATGGCGCCGTTCATTCCCATCAACCAGAAGTCACGGTTCAAATCGGAACCAGACGCGTCGGCGATCTTCCAGACGCCAATACCGAGCAGCACGTAACCCATGTGACTAACCGAACTGTAAGCGACGAGCCGCTTGAAATCGGTTTGCGCCAGTGCCGCTAGCGCCCCATACAGAATGCTGATCACGCCCATCAGGACGATGACGTAACTCGCCCAATATGTGCCGAGCGGAAATAGGGGATACGCAATTCGCAGCAGTCCGTAGCCGCCTATTTTCAGTAACACACCCGCGAGCAACATACTAATGGGCGTCGGAGCTTCCACGTGTGCATCGGGAAGCCACGTGTGAAAAGGCACGCTCGGCAGCTTTATTAAGAACGCGATCAGCAAGAGGCCGAACGACCAGTATTGCAACGTCTTTGAAAACGACGCCCCGAAATAGTCCCCCGTAGCGGTTCCCTGCCCAATGGCGGCAAGCGTTGCTAAATCGAACGTCGGGCTTGCCCCGGCTGAGCCGCTACCGACATAAACCATGAGCATCACGATTAACATTAATACGCTACCGACGAGCGTATAGAGAAAGAACTTGATCGCCGCATATTCCTTTCTCGGACCGCCCCAGATGCCGATCAGGAAATACATCGGAAGCAGCATGACTTCGAAGAAAACATAGAACAGAAAAAAGTCGAGGGCACAAAAGACGCCGAGCATCCCCGTTTCGAGAAGCAAGAATAAGATGAGGTAGCCCTTCACCTGCTTTTCGATTCGCCACGATGCGAGCAGCGACAGAAACCCCAACAGGCTCGTGAGAATCAATAACGGCAGGCTGATTCCATCTAACCCGAGCCGGTAGCCGATGTTCCACGTCGGAATCCAGGCGAGATCGACGAACAGCCGGAAGCCGGCTTCGTTTGCGGTTTGTCCGAAATACCTTGGGAGCAGCGGCACAAATGTCAGTATGAGAACGAGACCCGTCACGCCGGCAGAAAATCGCTTCATCGCCAGGTCGTGCTCGCCGTTAAACAGCAGTAGCGCAAGCGCACCGAGCGCGGGAAGAAATATGATCGTGCTGAGTAAAAACGCGTCCGACATTAATTATTCATACGGTGTGGATATCGAATCATAAAAAAGCGAGTTGGCTTCTTCGGCCATCACGCCAGCAGAAATATTGATGCCAAGGAGACAAGCAGGATCAAACCGGCCGCAATAAACATGACGTATTGGCGAAGCATTCCGGTTTGAAGCTCTCTGGCTGCTCGTCCGCATGACATCGCGACTGTTGCAACGCCGTTGACTGCACCGTCAATAAATATTTCGTCAAACTTTCGGTCAAGTCTCGCGACCCATTTGACAGATCGTGCGAGCCCGTGGATCACTTGATCGATCAGATGCTCATCAAGCATTGCCACGATCCACCCCAGAGTTTTAACCGGCCCGACGAATACTGCGGCGTACAATCGATCAAAGCCCCAGCCGGACGCGAAGAATGCGCGAAGGGGACCGAGTATTGCAAACACCTTATCGCCGAGTAGAGCGGGAAATGCGAAGAGCACCCCGGCAGCGACAGTGCCGATCAACGCGCTCACAATACCGAGCAGAGGTACGTTACCGTGGGCATGTTCTCCAAATTCAGCGAATCCGTGATCCGCTATTACCGCGTGCGAAAGCACTCCCGCCAATTCACCCTCTTCGCCCTCCCAGCCGACAAACACGCTGCAAAGAGCCAGCAGGACCAGTGGCAACGTCATCCAGGATGACGACTCCCGCGCGTGTTCACTCGCTTCAGAGCGAGCGCTCCCCACAAAGGTTAAGAACCAAAGGCGGAACATATAGAACGCTGTAATTCCGGCCCCGCACAGCGGAATCCAGAAATAGAGCGGCTGCTTTTCCATGCTTCCGTAGGCAGTAATAAGAATGGCATCTTTGGAATGAAAACCGGATAGGCCGAAGAACTCCATTTCAAATAATCCGAATAGCGGGACGGCAAGGCCACTGATCGCGATCGTTCCGATGAGCATTGTGCCGGCGGTGATCGGCATTTTCCGCCATAAGCCTCCCAACCGCGTGACATTCTGCTCGTGGTGGCAGGCGTGAATAACGCTGCCCGCCCCGAGAAATAAGAGTGACTTAAAAAACGCGTGGGTGATCAGGTGCAACACCCCGGCCGTCCAACCGCCGATGCCGAGCGCGAAGACCATATAGCCGAGTTGTGAAATCGTTGAGTAGGCGAGGATGCGCTTGATGTCGTTCTGAAAGACTGCGGCAATCGCTCCAATAATTAAGGTCGTCAATCCACAATAGGTGATGATCGCCAAGACGTCTTCGGTGAATATCGGGTAGACGCGTGCAATCAGAAATACACCGGCAGCGACCATCGTCGCGGAATGCACGAGCGCAGAGACCGGTGTCGGACCGGCCATGGCATCCTTCAGCCACGTTTGCAGCGGGAATTGGGCACTCTTACCAACACAGCCTGCAAAGATGCCCAATCCTGCAATTGTCAGCCAAGGGCCAGTTTCAGTCAAACGCAATGTAGAAGCGATGCCTGGCGCGAACCTAAAAACCGGCTCGTAGTTCAAAGATCCTGATGCGTGAAAGAGGAGAGCCATTCCGATCAGAAAACCCGCATCGCCGATGCGGTTCATAATAAACGCTTTATTGGCAGCCGAGCTGGCGTATTCGCGTTCCTGATAAAAACCGATCAGGAAGTAACTCGTCGCTCCCACCAGTTCCCAAAACACGAATGTCTGAAACAGGTTGCCGCTGATGACCAAACCCATCATTGCGAAGCTGAACAAGCCGAGGAATGCGAAGAAGCGATCGAAGCGGCCGCGGCGGTGCAGGTGATTGCCGTCTACATCGACTTCATGGTCGGTAAATTCGTCGGTCAGCTCGTCGTCCATATACCCTAGAGAGAACACATGGACGCACAGCGAAACGAGCGTCACGATGAGAAACATAACGATCGTGAGAAAGTCGATGTAGCAATCGATGACAATTTTGATATCACCGAATTTCGCGAGATTAAAAAAAGTCCCGCCGATCCAACTCATAGAGTAGCCAAAAACCTCACCGGTAGGTCCGCCCATCGGAAATACGGCGACCGGCCCTATTCCATCTAAATTTATAGCGGGCTCGTAGTCCAATGGCGTACTGAATGGATTACTCAGAAAGACGACAAGTGACGCTGCAAAACTCGTCGCGATACAACCAGTTGCGATAAACCCCGGCAGTCGAGTGGTTCGATTCCGTGCCGAAAAGCCGGCCAAGATATTAATGACAAACCCAACCAGCGGGGC
This sequence comes from Stratiformator vulcanicus, assembly GCF_007744515.1. Taxonomy (NCBI): domain Bacteria; kingdom Pseudomonadati; phylum Planctomycetota; class Planctomycetia; order Planctomycetales; family Planctomycetaceae; genus Stratiformator; species Stratiformator vulcanicus. Next base: position 1,925,741 of record NZ_CP036268.1, on the reverse strand, counting down.
GAGCCACGCGGTGGTTAGTAGGGTCGGAATGTCGAGGTAGGAAATCAACCTTTAAGCTCGTCGGCGCGGTCGATGTCGATCGTCAGGTGGTTGTTATAAAAGTTTAGCGCGATGGCGAGGGCCACTGCCGCTTCGGCGGCGGCAAGCACGATAATAAATAAGGCCGCGACCTGTCCGTCGAGGCCGAGGTCGGTGTATCGCGAGAAGGCCACGAAATTCACTCCCGCCGCGTTCAGGACCAGTTCCACGCCCATCAGAACCCCGATGCCGTTGCGCTTCGTCATCATGCAGAGTATTCCGCAAGCGAATAACGCAGCTCCAACGAATAAGTAGGCGTTTAACATGGGACAGCACTGAACGAACAGGAGTTTCTTGTGATCAGGCAGACTAAGGTTTATTCGTTTGACGCTTGGGATACTTGTGAATTAATCATCGCCGGGTTCGGAACGTCGTTTTGCTCTGGCCAAATAGGCCGCGGCGATTAACACGACCAGCAGGTGAATCGACACGATTTCAAATGGCAGAAGGAAACCGATGCCGGTCTCTCCACCGGGAACATTTCCAATTCCTAAGAGCTTTAGGCCGAGCGGTCTTGTTGTGTCGCCTTGGGCGTAAACGGAGTCGCCTGGTGCAGTGATCGCGGGCGACCAGTCGGTTGCGACGGCTGCCGAACAGAGGACTCCGAACAGACCCAGCCCGATGAACCCTGTGATAACTTTCTCGAACTTGGAAATTTCCATGCGGACATAAGGGCCGGTCGCCGTGAGCATCACGCCGAAAATTAAGAGTACGACCGTTCCGCCGACGTAGATTAAGAGTTGTGTTGCCCCGACAAAATCGGCCCCAAGCAGAAAGTAGAGACCTGAGACGCCGCCGAGCGAAACAATTAGCCAGAACGCCATTCGCACAACATTCGGCGTGATGACGACCGCGAGTGCACCGCCACAAGTGACGAGAGCGAGGAATCCGAAGAGAAGCAGTTCCAGACTCATTCAACGACCTCCGTCGGCGAGTCGGGAGAGTCGAGCAGCCAAGGCTGATCAGCTTTCTTAAACTGTTCTGTAACCGGTCCTGAGCCGCTGTCGGGCGTGCCGTCGTCCTCTTCATCGCTTGCGGGAACGCCCTCCGCAGCATGGGACGCGCGATTGGCCGGGGAGGCCGCTGCGGCGCGGGCGGCTCGGACTCCGATCGGCTCAGTCAACGCCGTCGGATAGTCCAACAAGCTCGTGCGGCCGAGCGTGGTTGCGAGAACCAGCGGCCAAAGAATCGTGCCGAGGAACAGAAAGCAACTAATTGGAATTAAGTACTTTAGGCAGGTCGCCATCACCTGATCGATTCGCAGTCGCGGGAGAGTCCAGCGAACCCAAATTTGCACGATGACGCCAAGGCCGCCCTTTGCGAGGACGATGCTCGCACCGACCGCATTGGCAAGATAAGCCCCGATCGAAAGTCCTTCGATCCCGACATCGGGACTCCATGTTCGCAACGAGCCGATGGCGCCGTCGATCAATGGAATTCCGCTGAACCAAGCCCCAAGAAACAACACTGCCGCAATGACGCTGACAAGGAACATGTGCCCGTATTCAGCGAGCATGAACAGTGCCCATCTCATGCTGGCGTACTCGGTGTGGAAGCCCCCCACCAGCTCGCTTTCCGCTTCCGCGAGATCGAACGGGGCCCGTTTGCACTCGGCCGTGGCGACGGTGAAGTAGATGATGAACGCGATGAGTACGAACGGGTTATGAAAGACCAGCCAGTTCGGAAAGAACCACCCGCTTTGGGTCTCACCGATCACGGAAAGATCGAGCGATCCGACCGCCACAACCGGGATGACGGCGCAGATCGAGAGCGGGATTTCATAGCTGACCATCTGAGCGGCCTCGCGCATCCCTCCGAATAACGACCATTTCGAGCCGCTGGCGTATCCCGCGAAGACGATCCCAACGACCCCGATCGAGACGATCGCAAGAAGGAGGAACAGGCCTGCGCTGGAGGCATACGCGACCCAATCACGCGAGAACGGCAGGACGAGAAAGCCGCCGAATGCTGCGATGGCGGCCAGATATGGGGCCATTCGGAAGAGCCATCGGTCCGCCGAAGCCGGGGCGAGGTCTTCTTTTTGAATCAGTTTGATACCGTCGGCAAGCCCCTGCAGCCAACCGAATTTACCGCCGACACGCGTCGGGCCGAGTCGATCCTGGATGCGACCGGAAACCTTTCGCTCCGCCCAAATTGCGACGAGTGGGACGAGGCCGAACAGGTTAATCAGAACGAACGCGTGTATCGCCGCAGCTGTGAAGATCGCAAGCGCCTCCGGCAGGCCGAATTGGCCTGAAAGCATCTCGGCGATGGTCGCACCGAACAGCGGGGCGGGCATGAGTGAGTGTCAATCGCGGTCGTTAGGCTCGTGCCGGAAGGCCGTCGACTCGTTGGCCGGGGCGGCAGCCTCCCTGCGCCGTCACAATGGAGCGATTACGGAAACCGCTCCGGTCGCGAAAGATTAACGGGAAGCGGTCAGGCACGCTACTTTGCGGACGCGTCTCGAAGTCGCAGGGTTCGGATACGGTGTAATAGTGCCGCGACCTTGGCGTGCGTCTGCTGGTCACACCGAATGACGAGGGCCGCGAGATCGCCGGTCCCGAACGGGATCATCGACCCGCCGCGGCCGTCCAGACTGAGCCAAGGGCGGCCGATCGGCCTCAGAAGCAAGGCGACCCGATCGAAGTCGAGCGTGATTGGTTCGCCCGCTCTAAGTTCGGCCGCGAGGTCGCCCACCGGATAAACCGCCGTCTCGGGAAAATCGAAGTTCGTTGTTGGAGTGGTGATCCGCAGGAAATGTCCTTCATTTCTGATGACGAGGTTGAGCTGCTCAAGAGCGACCTGCAGGATCGATTCGATCGCAATCTCCCGAAGGTCGGCGTTGACCTCGGCCATCGCGTCGATGCCGTCGTCGTGCAACGCCACTTCATCGATGAGAATGGGATGACCGAGTTCCAAAGCCAATTCATCCTTCACCTCTTGAAGCGGTTTGTCATCGAAGGCGACGGTAATTTCCTTTTTGAGAGCGCCTCTGAGTTGAGAGCTGGCGCGTTCTCGGAGCCTGACCGCGTTGACCGCGAACTTAGCCCGCGGTGACCATCGCTTGTCGATCGGCAGCTCGATGGTGCCCTCTCGAGCTCGCCGCAACCGGCTCAGCACGACGGTGACCTCCGCCAGCAAGTAATCGGGGGCCTCAAAGGAAAGGATTAATTGGTCGCCAAATTCGATTTGATTCAAGCGTCCGCCCTCGCTGTTCATCCATGGGCCCGATGTCGTCTGCTGGATGACGGACAATAGACCCGTGGCATCGAAGCCGCTCGAACCGTCTTGATACTCGACGGCACACAGGTCGCTGACTTCGAAGACTTCCGACGCCCTGCTCTCATCGGACTCAGTTTGTGTCGTGATTACGTAATACCCATCGCGCACGCTTCCGCTCAGATGAAACGGCTTGAGTACTTCATCAATTGCGATGGTCGCCGGGATGTCGTCGAGCCTCAGCGTGACGTGTTGCTCATCCAGTTTGATGCCGTCATCGAGGAGTGCTCGCTCGTCGATCACGAGATTGGCCTTCAGCTTCGCCTTGAACTGGTTCAGTGCCGAGCGCAGCGTAGTGTTGTCAAAATCAACGGAAGTTGGAGCCAACAGTGCCGCATAGACCTTCGCGTCGATCTCATCCTGTGAGGTGATGGACTCAGCAACGCGGGCGGAGTCGGCAGGCGGCCTCGCTATTTCTTCGCCGTGGCGAAGGGACTTGGGCTTCGGAAATGGAGCACAGCAGGATGCTTTTTCATCGAGTTGGAAAAACCCGCTCCCGGCTCCAACCCCGACGCATCCTGACGCGGGAATGGGCTGAGCAGGAAGCCCTGTGTCGGACAAGTGATATTGCCCGAAAACGCCCGATGTGGTCAGAGCGATGAATCCGCAAACGACAGCAACCCAAAAAATTATCAGTCGCATTGGGCTCTCGGTCTTCGTGGCAGGCGGATGAGTCGGACGGGCACATGAGTTCCGCCCGATGCCTGCAGAAAACGCTGTTCGCGACGCATTTCAACAAGCCGCGCACGAAGTAAGCGGATCACTCTTCGGCTCGCCCATAATCCGCTTAGTTCGTGCGCGGCTTGTCTGAGGGCCCATAATCCGCTTACTTCGTGCGCGGATTGTATGAGGCTCGACGCTCGAACGACCGGCTACTCCGCGTCGGTCGCGAAGTGGATTGACTGGAAGCCGCCGGAGACGCAGGCGTCGTAGACGCGGATGACTTCACCGGTCGGGACTTCGGGGCCGACGTCGAGGATCGCGGGCATTTCGGAGGCTGCTTCGGCCTCAACTAATCCGTCGAGCACGGCTTCGAGGGCATCGAGATCGGGATGCGTGACGCCGTTAACAGTCGCGGCCGTGGCCTCGCCTGCCCTACTCAGCCGAATCCATAACTCACCCAGCGGTGGTGGCTGGTCCTCCGGAGAGACGCTTGAGGCGATCTTTCCGCCGGCCAATTCCGTCGCCAGCAGAAGCTCCGGTGTCTGACCGACCGAAGCGCAGACGAAAAAAATCAGCAGCAGGAAAACCACGTCAATCATCGGCGTCATCGCCTGATCGGCGGCAGCACTGCGATCGATTTCGTGGCGAGGGATACGCATGGAAAGAGGTAAGCGGTTATTGGTGAGTGGTGAGAGATAGGGCGGCGGGCTGCGCCCGCTGATCATTCCGGTACGACTGCGAATTTGACGTCGTTGATGCCCGCCTTCGCGCAAGCGATCAACAGCGGCTCGACCTCCCGGAACGGGACCGACTTATCGGCCCGAATCCGGATTTCAAATGGCTCATCACCTTTGTTTGCCTCCGCTATAATCATTTGCTCGGCTGCATCGCGGTCCTCCGCACGGCTGCCCACCAAGACCCGGAGATCCTCCGTCACCGTGATCACCAGTTTTCGCGGTGGTGACTCGTGTTCCCGCGAGGCGGCGAGCGGTAGACTGACATCCTCTCGTGATTCGGTCCGGACGAAATGGCTCGCCACCAGAAAGAAGATGATCAGGATGAAGATGACGTCGATCAGCGGCGTGACATTGAATCGCAAGCCGCCACGTCGATTCGAGGCGGCGACCCTCATGCCTGTCGCTCCCGAGTGAGAGTGACCGACGGCACCGACTGACCGGAACCGGGTGGTTGAGGCAACGGTCGGCCGACCGCTTCCCTACTGGCGTCGGCCTTTCGGGACTCTTTCGTGCGACGGCCGCGGGTCCGCTTGAAGTCAGCGAACACTTGCTCCGCGAGTAAAGAGGTCTCGGCGACCAGTTCGTCGATGCGGTTTCGCAGAAACGCGAACGCCGTCAGGGCCGGGACAGCGACACCGAGGCCGAGCAGCGTCGTCACGAGCGCCCGATAGATGCCGGGGGCAAGTTCGGCCACTTGGGGATTGGCTTTGGTTTCAAATTCGAGGAATGCCAGGATCATCCCCCACACGGTCCCCATCAGACCGAGCATCGGGGCGATGGTGCCGATCGTCGAGAGGGTGTCGATCTTGCGGAACAGTCGAGCGGCGAACTCCGTACTCGCGTCTTCCATCGCCTTTTCAACGGCGGTGTAACCGAGCGAGACCTCCGCCAGACCGGAAGAAAGCATGTGTGTGAGCAGCCCCGAGCGCTGCCGACAGATCTCTTGGGCCGCTCCGTATTCCCCCGCCGCGATACAGCGGTGAACGTCTTCGGCCACACCCGACGGCATGAAAGCCGACTTCCGCAGGCGGATCAGGTGCTGCACGATTGAAGCAACCATGGCGATACTCAGGGCCAAAATCCCGTATCCGATGTAACCACCGGCTTCGAGAAGTTGCGTGAGCGAGAGCGAACGCGCTCCATCGGCGACCTCAGCCGGGGGATCGGCTGCGAGGGCCGGCGCGGCGGCCGCGATCAGCACTGCCATCGCGATCAAAACGATGGTCAATCCCTTGGGCAAAAAATGGCGCATGGGCTTTAGAACTTTGGAAATTGCAAATTGGGAACAGGGGGAAGTCTACGTCGACAGTCGCGATCGAGGCTAGACCAGCTCGCCACCGGTATGGGCAAGTGTCCCCTGTCAGCAAGCCGCACCGGCGATGCGTTTCGCTGACGCCCCGCTCGCACTATAGTGTCGCCCACTGACGCCCATCGGCCCATGGATAGCCCGACTCAGAAGGATCTCCTGTGTCTTCATCGACCAGTTTGTTCGGCCGCGCTGGTTCGCGGTATTCGTCGCTGTCGCCAATCGGTAAACGCAAATTCTGGGGGTTCTTGACCCTCCTGTTTGCGGCAGTCCTTCTGCACGACCTTCAGCCGGGGGCGTACGTATTCGCCCAGACGGAGTCGGGCGAGCAAGTGGAGGCCGGGTCGGCCGACGATTCTGACCACGACCACCATGACGGCGAGCACGCCGAAGGTGAGCATGATGCGGCGCACGGCGACTCCCATGGCGGAGCCGGGGGCGACGATCACGGTGGCGGCCACGCCAATCCCGTCGCACCGGTTCTAGCTGGAATCGTGGTCATTTTATTCTTCGCCAAAATCGGCGGGGACCTCTGCGAGCGGGTCGGGATGCCGGCGGTTCTTGGGGAACTGACGGTCGGCATTATCATTGGCAACCTCGACAGCCTCGTCGGCATCAATGTGCTGCACTTCATGGAGCCTCCGGCATCAGGCGCTCATCCGGACGGGTTCGACCCGGGGGCGATCCTTTACATTCTCGCGGAGATCGGCGTCGTCTTACTGCTGTTCGAAGTCGGCCTTGAGTCAACGGTCGGCGAGATGATGAAGGTCGGCGTCAGTTCAGCGATCGTCGCGATTCTCGGAGTCGTCGCCCCGATCGCCCTCGGCTACGGCGTCGGGATGCTCTTTTTCGACGGTTGGGAGGTTCCGCTGTTCCTCGGGGCGACCTTGTGTGCGACGAGCGTCGGGATCACCGCCCGCGTGCTCAAAGATATCGGGCGGAGTCAAGATACCGAGTCACAGATCATCCTGGGTGCTGCCGTCATCGACGATGTTCTCGGCCTGATCGTGCTGGCAGTCGTCTCGGGCGCGATCGCGGCCGCATCAGCAGCCGGACCACCTCCGACAGATGCGAACGCCACGCTCGCCGAGGGCGGCGAAGCCGCATCTGTTGCGGTCATCGACGACGCCTCTGAGCATGGAGCGACATCGCTGGAATGGCAGATCGTCCAAATCGTCCTCCTGGCAATCGGATTTCTCGGCGGTGCGTTGCTGCTGGGTAACCTGAATTTCCCCGGAGCTGTATTTAATTATGCCAGTTCGCTCCGCGGACACGGGCTGTTGGTGACCTTCGCGCTGGTAATCTGCTTCCTGTTCGCCTTCTTAGCCAACTACATGGGCTTGGCCACGATCGTCGGAGCCTTTGCGGCCGGGCTCATCTTGGAGCGTGTGCAATACGAGGAACTGGAGACGAAGGAAGCGGTCGAACTCGAAGAGGCAATACGTCCACTGACGGCGATTTTCGTTCCGATCTTCTTCGTCGAAATGGGCATGCAGGTCGACCTGATGAGCTTCCTCGACTCCAGCGTGTGGGGACTGGCCACGCTGCTCATTATCGCAGCCGTGATCGGAAAGCAGATTTGCTCGCTGGGTGTTCGGGAACCAGGCCTCAATAAGCTATCAGTCGGCCTCGGAATGATCCCGCGGGGCGAAGTCGGCCTGATCTTCGCCAATGAAGGCCGTAAGCTGGTCAGTCACGGTGAATCGGTGATTGACACCAGCACGTACGCATCGGTCGTCGTGATGGTTATGGTGACCACGGTCGTAACGCCGCCGTTGCTGAAGTGGTCGATGGGTAAGGCCGAGGAAACAGGGGACCTGCCGCCGGATGAGGCACCGCCGAGAATCGGTTGATCTCCCCGGCGGAAAACGACATCGACATCGGAGGGCCTGCGATGCGGTTGGCGACGATTCACGCGGACGAAGGGACGCAAGCAGTCGGCGTCGATCTATCACAGGACGAGCCGAGGTTCGTCAGGTTGCGGGACGAAGATCTCGGCTCGCGACCGTCGATGATCGACATCCTGAGCGAGCCGGACGGGCTGCATCGGGCCGAGTCAGCCTTTAATGCCGGACGCGCCGCCGGCGATTTCGTCGAAGGGCGTCTTGCCGCACCGGTCCCTCTCCCCGGCAAGGTGCTTTGCATCGGTCTGAACTATCGGGATCACGCCGTCGAGACCGGGGCCGAAATCCCTTCGGAGCCGGTTTGCTTCGTGAAATTTTCCTCGTGCGTGATCGGTCCGGGTGATCCCATCGTACTGCCGCGGGTGTCTTCGAAAGTTGATTTCGAGGCCGAGTTGGTCGTCGTGATCGGCAAGCGCGGCAAGCACATCTCGAAAGAGTCGGCCTTCGAGCACGTCGCCGGATACACAATCGGGCACGACGTCTCGGCCCGCGACTGGCAGAAGGGTCGGCCGGGCGGGCAATGGACACTCGGCAAGAATCCGGATTCCTTCGCACCACTCGGACCCTATCTCGTCACGCCTGACGAAGTCGGCGATCCCCATGCATTGGACGTGACTTTGTCACTGAACGGACAGACGATGCAGTCGGGCAGCACGAAGGAATTCATTTTCGGGATCGACGAATTGATCGCCCACGTCTCGCAACTGATCACCCTCGAACCGGGCGACGTGATCTTCACCGGCACGCCTCCGGGCGTCGGCGATGCCCGCACGCCTCCGGTTTATCTGCAAGGGGGCGATCACGTCGAGATTTCGATCGACGACCTCGGGACGCTGTCGAATCCGGTCGTCGCCGAGCCCGATTGAACGAAAACGCGAACCGTCGCATTTCACATCAGCATATCGTAGGAGGGGCGATCGTGATGGACGAATACTGCGTAGTCCTGTCAGAGCCCGCCAAAGCCCCATGGCCCGTATTTGCCGCGGTCCTCGTTGATGCTGGGGCGATGTCGCGAACGGACGCCAATCAGGCGGCCAGGCAGTGCCGTGGCATTTTGGCCGAACGACTCAGTCGTGATGCCGCAGAGGCCGTGGCTGGCAATCTCCAACGCGGCGGCTTTGGCTACGCAATTCTTCGTCAAGAGTCAATTCCGCGGATGCCTATCCCCTGCGTACCAAAAGTCGTGCGAATTGATGCGGAAGCGATCAAACTCGAACTGATCGCCGACAATCCAGGACACCGCATTCCTTGGTTCGCGATCAAGGTGATCGTCGGTGGTCGCGTTCGCCGCGTCGAATTTTTAAAGCGGCTGTCGCAGCCGTTTCAAATGCCTGATCCTGAAGGTGATCCCGGATCTGACTTGAATTGGCAGCGGGAGGTCGAGAGGAAAACGGAGCGGCTCACCCCGTCGATCGAATTCTTGGCAGAGGTAGAAGATGAACACGCCCCGTCAATTGCCCGCGTCCGTATTGAACCGCGCGGCCTTCGTTGCCCGGATGCGGTCGATGATGCCGACGGCGAGTCGGGCGAATCGGCGTTCCTATTCGTCTTGCGCGAGTTGCTAAAGCGTGCCGACGAGGCCGACGTCAGCCCGAAGGTCAAAGGAGCGATCGCTCCTGATGCGATACCGATCGATGCCGAAGATGTTGAAGCGGAGGCTCGCTTCCGCTGGGCGCTTCGCGAATCAACCATTAATTGGTAACAGGAGCCGTCACTCCGGCTCGTTGGCGTCGCGGCCGAACAACATGCGACCGCCGCTGCTTTGCAGCACGCTGGTGACGATGATGTCCAGCTCTTCGCCTTTCCGCTTGGCGGCATTCTCGCAGACGACCATGGTGCCGTCGTCGAGATAGCCCACCCCCTGACCCGGTGACTCGCCGTCTTTGATCACGCGAATGCGGACCTGATCGCCGGGGAGAAATCGCGGTTTGAGCGCGTTCGCAACATCGTTGAGATTGACGCAGGCGACCCCCTGCAACGAGGCGACTTTCTGCAGACTCAGATCGTTCGTGACAATGCGTCCGCTCAGCTCCTTAGCGAGATCGACGAGCCGTGAATCGACCTGCTTGGCACCGATCATTCCTTCGTGGGTGTCGAGGACCCGGGCGTCGATGTTCGCGTCGCTTTGCAATCGCGCGAGTACCTCAAGGCCGCGTCGTCCTCTCGCCCGACGATTCTTGTCGGAACTGTCGGCAATCTCCTGAACTTCCAGCAGCACGAATTGCGGCACAATCAGTTCGGAGTCGATCAGGTGCGTTTCGGTCACGTCGGCGATGCGGCCATCGATGAGCGCGCTACTGTCGAGTAGCAGCGGCGTGCCGCCTTTCAGTTCTCGAACGAACTCAACGTAGGGAATGACGAACCGAAAATCGTTTCGAGTTTGAAGTAGCAGCGACACGCACAGATAGACCGTCGGCAAGGCCAACAGCGTTGTCATGATCGCTTCATATCGGTCCGGCACAGCCGGCCGTATTGCTTGGACGAGCAGAATCGTCAAGATGACGCCGACCACGATTCCGAAATAGATCGCCGAGATCGCCTCGATCCGCTTCGGCCGCAGCAAAACATCGGCCGCGACGACGGCGCCGGCGAGCAGCATTCCGGAGATGAACGTGATCAGCGGGTACTGTTCGAAGATAGTCGGATCTTCGAAGTCGACGCCCCCGCTCACGAACGTCGCGAGTCCGCCCGCAAAAACGAGAATGAAAATGGCGCGCAGAACGATCAGCGTCATGAATATTCAATCAAAAAATGCACCCGAAAGGGAACCGGCCGTGGGGGTGCGCGGCGGGGCCTGTACCATACGGCACCAACGCCCGCGCAGCCAGAGGTCCGAGCCAAAGACTTGCGGGATTTCCCCGTATCTTCATCGTCTGGATCGATCAGGCGGTTTCGGTTTTTTGCGACGGCTATGCCGAATCGAGCCGACCCCGCAACATCGCGTGCAATGCGCTGAGCGATTGCGGGATCACGTTCGTATCGCCGGTGACTGTCATGAAATTGGAATCCCCCGACCAACGCGGAACGACGTGCCAGTGCAGGTGACCGGGCAGCCCCGCCCCGGCAACGGAGCCAAGGTTCAGCCCAATATTGAACCCGTCGGCGTTCAGCAACTCCTTGAGACTACTGACGAATCGCTGCATCTCGGTGACGCAGCCGAGTAGTTCCTCCGCCGAGAGCTCGGCCAGTTCGCCCTTATGCTCCAGCGGGGCAATCAGCAGGTGCCCGTTGTTGTAGGGAAACCGATTGAGCACCACGAAGACATGCTCCGCCCGCGCGACCACGAAGTTCGTGTCATCACGCTCCGGCTGCTCGCGGTAATCACACAGAAAGCACCCCGAAGAAGTCGGCGGCGGCTCCTTCTGCCGATCAGGATCCTTAATGTAATCAAGCCGCCACGGGGCCCAGAGTTGGTCCATTGTCATCGACCTATTTTCCGAAGCCCTTTGACAAAGGCGGTTCTGCGACAGAAGAGGCAGAACCATCGCAGTTCTGCCGCCCGAAGTCATACCGGTCACGCCAGCTTCAAAACTCGCCGATAACCTGGCCGTCGTTCCGTTGCAGCAGATTTTTCAGAGTCCGCAAGCCAATGTTGTAAGAAATGAATCGCACGCTCCCATCTGCCAAGGCACAAAGAAACCCTGTTCCGTCGAACTGCCCGTCGAGACCCTTGAGCGGTTTTTTGAGATCAATCTTCAGGTCGTCCGGCTTCGTCCAAGGGACGGCACTTTCCTCATTGGCGAGCAGGACCATAATCGTGTTCGACGTTCCGTCAGTGACGTCGCGAATCGAGAATTTCTTCCCTTTTTCGAACATCATCCCGTCGCCGACCGGCGCGACGATGCGGGTATAGCCTTCCTTCTCTTCGCTGCCGGCGGTCTTGAAAACGTCCGGCATTTCGCTCAGCAACTGCTTGTTGTGCGGGCTGTCCCAAGATTCGTCTTTGCGAAACTCTTTATAGAGATCGTACTCATCCAAGAACGGCAGCATCTCGACCCGCCAACTGAGCAGCGGTTTTTTGTCCGCATCAACGACGGCGGGAGCCGGAAACGACCTGTAATTGTCATGAAAGTTGTGCAGGCTCAGCATCATTTGCTTCAACCGGTTTTTCATCAATGACCGTTCGGCCGCCGCCTTGGCATTTTTGACCGCTGGTCGGATCAGAGTGTCCTTCACGAAGGCGACTGTCTCCGTACCGTCGAATTCGAGGACCATCCGATCGCCTTCGGCCGACGGCACGAGCATTTGAGGGTCGGACATCGCCTTCGACAATTCGCTCGTCTTGTCATTGACAGCTTCGGAGACGAGCTTCACACCCTCCGCGGCTGATTCCGTGGACGGCGTTTTTGCGATGAATTTGAGCTTCACTTCGTTTCCCAGCGTCAGGCCCATGGCTCCCCATTGCAGATTTTCGCTGACGAAGAAGCGGCCGAGTTCGTCGAACGGCTTCTTCCCCGGCGGCATCTGCTGACGGGCAAGTGCTTTTTGCTCGGCAGTTGGCATCACAACGCCGCGAACTCCGCCAGTCGGAACTGACTTCAAGGCCTTCTCGATTTCATCCAGTTGCCAATATGGTTCCGACCGCTTCTTTGCACCTTCCAACAGCGACGGCAATTCAAGTGCGAGCACTCGATCGTCCCCGACGGTCGCAATCTCGATGACTTTGGGAGCTGCGCCCGGCTCTCCGTTCCGCCCCGGCGGGGTGGGTATGTTGCCGAGCAGATTGTTGATCAGAGCAGGTGACGCATCCCTCCCCTGGAGCGCAAGGACACAATGCGTCTTCGACATCGGAGTCGGTTCCGAAATTACCGCAACGACCTGTTTGACCTTCGTGGCATCGAGCAGTCCCTGAGCCATGATCGCCGATTGAAGCAATTGCGGGTAGATCGGCGACTGCTGGATTTCTTCGGTCGCGATTCGATTCAAGACCGCCTGCGGTTTGATCGACTCGGCATCGATCACAACAACCGCAAAGACTTCATCCGGCAGGTAGTCCGCCCACCAATCCGCGGCGCTGGCCTGCTGCGGCAACAACAATGCGATCACGATCGCAGCTTGGCAGAACCATTTCGTTGGCGTGCGCATCTTCGGCTTGCTCCGTTTCAATTGTTGCATGGGATTTGAAGGCCGACTGATTACGCGCATTTCGCGAACAAATTTCCACCGCAGCCGGAGTCATCGTTTCGAACCGAACAATGCGATTCATCAACTGGAGATATTGCCGCTGCACGAAGGCGAAGTCCGTCGTTGCGGAATATGATCGAACTAGAGCGAGTCCCCTTCGAACTAGAATCATTCTGGCAGCAGCCTCCCATGGAAGTGATCGTCACCGCCGTCGGCCCGGATAGTCAGGGGTTGGCCGACCCGATCGTGCATTACGTCACCGGGGCGGGGGCGAATATTCATGAAATTCAGATGTACGACCGCGGAGCCGAGCGGCTGTTCGCGATGCTCGTGCGCGTCGAATGGCCCGTCGAGCAGGAGTCCGTCGCCACGTTGCGTGAGCGGCTGACGGAGATCGGACGCGTCAAAGGGCTGACCGTCCGCGTCTGGTCGCGTGATGAACACGCCCGCCCGCCACGGTTGGCGATCTGCACGACCTTTCGCCCGGAACCGCCGCTGGCGATTTTGCGTGGGATTCGGGACGGTCGGCTGAAGGCGGAAGCGGCCGTGATGATCGGCAATCGCCAAGCCTGCCGAGGCCTCGCCGAGCAGTTTGACGTCCCGTGGCACAACGTGGCCGACGAGAAAGGGAGTCCCGACAACGACCGGATGGTCCAGCTATTCGACGAATATGAGGTCGATTACATCGTGCTGGCCCGCTACATGCGGGTACTGCCGCCACGCACCTGTTGGGAATTTGCCGGCGGTCGGATCATCAATCTGCATCACGGCCTACTCCCCCCTTTCCCCGGCTTTCGTCCCTATGAGGACGCGTTCGAGCACAAGATGCTCACTTACGGGGCGACGGCGCACTTCATCGTGCCGGAACTTGACGCCGGCAACCAGATCATTCACCAAAGCACGATCACGGTCCGCCCGGGGACTTCTCTTGAAGAGATCAAGCGACTGGGCGAAGGCGACAACGAACCGACCTGCCTCGCCGAAGCGGTCCGCCGGGTCGTCGATCGGGAAGTCACGCTCCGATTCCACAGGGTGGTGCCCGTCGACTAGTCGATCGTGGAGCTATTTGAAGCCAAAACAAGCCGCGCACGAAGTAAGCGGATACGCGGCAGCCGAAACAAGCCGCGCACGGAGTAAGCGGATAAGCGGCAGCCGAAACAAGCCGCGCACGGAGTAAGCGGATAAGCGGACGGACAACGCTTCAGAGTTGAGGGTTCAAGCCGCAGAACACAGAGTGGTATGAGCGGCCGTCGCATCTTGACTCTATTTCTCGCCAAAGCCCTCGCATGTTCCGTTTGACTCCGATCGCACTGATCTTCGCCGCTTCGCTGGCCCACGCCGGTGATTGGCCGCAAATCCTCGGTCCGAAGCGCGACGGCGTGGCAGCCAGCGACGAGAAAATCGTGGCAACCTTCCCCGAACAGGGTCCCAAGCTACTGTGGTCGCGTTCGGTAGGCAGCGGGTTCGCGGGGGTCGCAATCAAAGGTGAGACCGGCATTCTCTTCCATCGGGTCGAAGACTCGGAACGCGTCGAAGCGTTCGATGTGAAATCGGGAGAGCCGAAATGGAAAGACGACGCCGCGACGACCTTCACCGGCGGGATTTCTGAAGACGATGGCCCCCGTTGCGTGCCCGTGATCGATTCGGACGTTCATGGGAAATCGACTCGCGTTTACACGTTCGGAGCGCAGGGGTTGCTCCGCTGCAACGACTTCGCAACCGGCAAACTTCTCTGGTCGAACGCGACGCATGAAGAATTCGGAGCCGAGGAAGGCTACTTCGGTGCGGGGAGCACGCCGATTGTGATTGGGGATGTGCTGATGGCGAACGTCGGGGGCCATCGACAGGACGCCGGCATCGTCGGTTTCGACAAGATGACCGGCAAGGTGCTGTGGACATCGACCGAAGAGCGGGCGAGCTACTCATCCCCCATCGCCGCACCAGTTGAAGGCCGGACACGTGCGATCTTCGCCACCCGACTGAAGTGCCTGGCGATCGAGCGGAGCAACGGCAAGTTATTGTGGGAGTTCCCGTTCGGGGCTCGTGGTCCGACAGTGACCGGAGCGAGTCCCGTCTACATGCCCGAAGCGACAGACGCGGGAAAGTTCTTTTTCACCGCGAGCTACGGCGTCGGCAGCGCAATCGTGGCGGTCGGTCCGCCGCGGGATGAGGCCGAATTTATGCGAAGGCAACGGTCGAGACTGCTTGCAACACAGTACGCAACGCCGGTGCGGTTGAACGAACACCTGTTTGCGATCGACGGCCGAGACGACCTCGGCCCGACCTCGCTCAAGTGCTTCAAACTCGACGGCAGTAAATCGAAGTGGGTGCAGGATGATTTTGGATACGGCACGCTCATGCGAATCGGTGAGACGATGCTCGCCCAAACGACGAACGGCGAATTGATTCTGTTCGCCGCAGATGCGGCGGCTTATCGCGAACTCGCGCGGGCGGAGCTATTCGATCCTGATACCGATCCGGTCGTACGAGCGCTGCCTGCCTATGCGAACGGCCGGTACTTTGTCCGCGATTCAACCGAGCTCAAGGTGTTTCAACTCGGTCAATAGATCGATTAATAATCAGGTCGTCTCTTTATTAAATTCGGGGCGTTTAATCGATCCGCTTCTCAATGCCACGAATAGAATCGCCGCGATGAGGTCGGCGGTCGTGCCGGGATTGAGCCCGTTTCCGTCGCTGCGGAGATAGCGGTCAAAGCGTGCGAGGGCATCGTGGTCCACTTCTTCTTGTCGAACCAAATTAGACGCCCTGCGTGAAACGTCTTCGGCGATCGACTTGCCGCGTTTGCGGGCGATTAAGGTGTCCGGCACTGCTGCGAGCAATTCCAGATATAGCCGGATGACGACGCGCTCCCAATCGCTTGAGAATTGGACGCTGAGTTCGCCCAGCCGGTCGGCCCAGTTAAAGACAAGTGCGAAGTCGGTCGTATACTGCAGCGCGATCGAATCGCGATCGGCTGCCAGTCGCATCGCCTCGGTAAGCGAGACAGTCGGTTTTTGGTCGACATCCTGCTGATCAGACTGGCCGAGCCCGCCCGCCGAGGCTCGGCGGATCGCTCTATAAACGAGTTCGGCATCTTCGACCGTCGTTTCAGTGAGCAGCTTTGACAGCGAGCGTCGCATTGCGACATCGGACTCCACCCGGCAGAGCGGAGCGAGGAGCAGGATCGTGCCGAGATGTGCGTTCGATGCAGTTATCGCTCGGGACGCGATGACCGCATCGTAGACTGCGCGACCGATACCCAATGCGCGATCAGCTAAGATCGGCGCGATCGCCTCTGAGGAACGCGCAAAATCTGCGTAGGTAAGATCATCAAACGACGCCTGCGGATGCACGTTGCCCGGCTTCGCCGCGGTGCATTCGGCGAGGCAGGCGACGCGAACGAAATCGGCGATCGAGTTCTGTTCTTCCATTTGACGGTCAGCGCAAAAACTAAGCCGGAGCCATGGCTCCGGCTTAGTCGAGTCAACGCATATCTCCAAATTACGTCTTGGCCAACCGGGCCTCTTTTTCGGCTTTGCGCTTGGCGATGATCTCAGGCTGCAGGCTCTGAGGAACAACGCCGTACTTGGCGAATTCCATCGAGTAGTTGCCTTTGCCCTGTGTCATCGAACGCAGCTCGTTGGCGTAGTCGAACAACTCCGACAGCGGGCATTCGGCGTCGATCACGCAGTCCTGTCCCCGCTGCGAGATGTTGTTGATCAGGCCACGCTTACTGGCGAGATGTCCCGCGACCGAACCTTGGAATTCTTCCGGGGCTTCGATTTCGAGCTTCATGATCGGTTCCATGAGCGTGAACTTGCCCTTGGTGAAGATCTCTTCCCGCATACAGCCGCGACCGGCTGCCTGGAACGCCATTTCCGACGAGTCGACATCGTGATAGGAACCATCGTTGACGGTCATCTTCACGCCGACAACCTCGCATTCGGCCAACGGGCCTTTATCGAGCATCGAACGGAAACCCTTATCGATCGCCGGGATGTATTCCTTAGGAATTTTACCCTGCGTGATTTCGTTGACGAATTCGTACTGCTCTTCGGCGTCTTCCGGTAGCGGTTCCATGTTGCCTTTGACGTGGCCGTACTGTCCCGAACCGCCCGACTGCTTCTTGTGTTTGTAGTCGAACACGACGCCTCGGGTCGGACGTTCGCGATAAGCAACTCGCGGGGCACCAACTTCGCACTCGACGCCGTACTCGCGTTTAATGCGCTCGATATAGACTTCGAGGTGCAACTGGCCCATGCCGGCGATCAAAGTCTGACCGGTTTCTTCGTCACTGCGGACGTGGAAGGTCGGATCTTCACGGCGGAACCGTTCGAGGGCCTTCGCGAGTTTGTCAGCGCCGTCGCGCTTCGTCGGTTCGACCGAACGGGTAATGACCGGCTCGGCGGCGTAGATGCTTTCGAGCGAGTAGTTCTTACCGTCGCCGCAGAACGTATCCCCTGAGGCGCAATCGACCGCCACGACGGCGATAATGTCCCCTGCCCCCGCTTCTTCGAGGTCTTCGCGATCATTGGCGTGCATACGCACGAGTCGACCGAAGCGAACCTTCTGTCCGGTTCGCGTATTAACGTAGGTCTCGCCTTTGACGATCTTGCCCTGATAAATCCGGGTATAGGTCAACTGACCGAACTGCTCGAGCACGATCTTAAACGCCATGCAGACGAGCGGCAGATCGTCATCGGGTTTGAGCCGAATCTTTTTCGGATCTTCGCCCTCAACGAACTGATCGTTGTCGATCGCATAGTTCTCGACCTCGGTCGGGTTCGGCAGGTAGCGCACGATCGCGTCGAGCAGCGGCTGGACGGCCTTGTTCTTGAAAGCCGAGCCCATGTAGACCGGCACAATCTCGTGAGCCAGCACGGCATCACGGATCAGTTGGTGCAGTTTCGTTTCATCGTATTCCTCTTCCGCGAGGAGCGCTTCCATCAAATTGTCGTCGAACATCGAGAGGGCTTCGAGCATGTCGTGCCGCTTCTCTTCGACGAGGTCAACCATGTCGGCCGGAATCTCGACCTCTTTGAAGTTGTCTTTTTTCGTTTTGTCGTCTTCAAAGACATAAGCCTTCCTGCTGATCAGGTCGACGACGCCGTCATGGTCATCTTCGAGGCCGATCGGAACCTGCATTTGGACCGGATTGATGCCGAGCTTGTCGCGCATCTGGCTGATCACGCTGTCGGGATCAGAACCGGTACGGTCGAGCTTATTAATGAAGGCGAGCCGCGGAACTTTGTACCGCTTCATTTGGCGGTCGACGGTCAGCGACTGACTTTGCACGCCGCTGACGGCGCAAAGCACGAGAATCGCACCGTCGAGCACGCGAAGTGAGCGTTCCACTTCGACCGTGAAGTCGACGTGGCCGGGCGTATCGATGATATTGATCGGGTGACCGTCCCACGCGACGCTCGTGGCGGCGGAAGTGATCGTGATGCCTTTTTCTTTTTCGAGCTCCATGTGGTCCATGGTCGCTCCCTCTTTTTTGACATCCCCGATCTTGTGGGTTTTGCCGCTGTAAAAGAGGATCCGCTCCGTCAGCGTGGTCTTGCCCGAATCAATATGGGCGGAGATGCCGATGTTGCGTACTTTGGCGAGGTCTTTCATGGATCCGTGCTTTGAAAAAGGCTGCAATGCCCGGCGTTAATGACTAAGCCGGGCGGGTAAGGGTGGCGACCGATCAAAACTCAATTCAGAAAGTGCCGGCCGGAAAACACTTTCGAATTCCGCTTCAAATCAGTGAAAATAGAGACTCTGTCTATTCCTACAGACCGCTTGTGCCGTTGTCGGTTCGCCGAATCGGAATCCGGGCGGAACCATCTCTTGTGGTGTTTTCCCGAGCAACCCGATCCGTGAGTCACCGTCTCAGGTCGTTGTGGGAAAAGTCCCTCGGCAGCAGCGCACGACTTGGGGCAAAGCCGTACGGAGGGCACGCCGGTCTCCGTGCCGTCGGCGGAATATTACCGACGGCGGCAGGTTTCGAGAACCCTGATCTGATCACAAATGCTACATAGGCTTTGAAATGCGTCAAGTCCGCCCGTTTCGACAGTCTCGCCGCGAGTCGACCCCATGCACATTTTTCGAACATTAAATTGTGTGTTTCGCGGTTTCAATTGGGTGATTGACGCGATTCAGGGGGTTCGTCGATCATTGCAAACACGTCGCAGCATAGTGGGAATGAGCGATCGCTCGGCGGCGACTTGAGACGCGGCGGAGCGGATGACATCCGTCAATGTGACGATAGGGCGCGTGGGTATTTCCTCTGGTCGGATTGCGGCCTATGCTTGTCGAAACCCGGACAATGATATCTGAACGACCGAGACGCCATCTCCATTCCGATTGACGAGACGACCATGGCTCAGCACTTCCCCAAACCCGGTAGCGATTCTCTGCTTCGGTTATTCCTGGGTCTGATCGCAGCGGGCGTGCCGTCGCTCGCGTGCGCGGGCGATGCCGCAACGACCGTCGTTGAGGCCGATGTCACCGAAGAGACCGAGTGGGTTCGACTGCTGCGAACTGAAGGCGGCAAGGCGAAAGCGTTGGAGACGTCGATTGTCCGGTTCACGAAAGGCGATACGGTCGTTGACCTGATCGGTGCGATTCACGTCGGCGACAAAGCGTATTATGAGGCGTTGAACGATCGCTTCGAAGACTACGAAGCCGTGCTGTATGAGTTGGTCGCAGAGAAAGACGCCATCAAGAAGGGCACGCGAGCGGCGAAGAACGATCGCGGTGCATCGATGTCGTTGATCGGATCGATGCAGACCGGAATGAAAGATCTGCTCGAACTGGAACACCAGCTTTCGCTGATCGATTATCGGGCTGACAACATGGTTCACGCCGACATGTCGCCGAAACAATTCGCCGAGAAGATGCAGGAACGGGGCGAGTCCTGGTTCACGATGTTCATGAACATCATGACCAAGAGCATGGCCGCTCAATCGAAGTCGGGACGCCCGCCGTCCGATTTCGAAATCATCGCGATGCTGTTCGATAAGGACCGCGCGACAAAACTGAAGGGCCTGATGGCTGAGCAATTTACGCAAATGGATGTCCTGACCGACACCTTCAGCGGGCCGGATGGGTCCACGATCATTACCGAACGCAACGCCGTGGCTCTCGACGAGTTGAAAAAACAACTCGCCGCCGGGCAGACGGAAATCGGGATCTTCTATGGTGCGGGGCACATGCCCGACATGGAGGAGCGGCTCATCGAAGACTTCGGCTTCGAACGAGGCGAGACGACTTGGCTGACGGCTTGGAACATTGCCGGTGACGATTCGAACTAGGCAAGCGCGACCGGCGAATGACATCTTGGATCGCGGTTCGGGTCAGCGCGGTGAGAGGTCGTCGGTCAAGCCCTGCATGATGTTCTGATAGATCGTCTTAAGCAGTGGATGTTTTCGTCTCTGCCTGTCACCGCCGCGTCGACTCGATGAAACTCCGGCATTCGGCGAGCACGTTGTCGAACATCGCCTCCGTCAGCTTGCCGGTGAAGGTGTTTTGCTGACTCACGTGATAGCTGCCGATGATCGTTAAACCGTCTGCGATATTGAAGACCTGTCCGTGTTCAAATTTCGGTCGTGCTCCTTTATCGCGATAACTTTCTTTGAGTAGGGCAAACGTGGCATTCCACGCCAATGCGCCAAGGCACAACACCACTTTGGGATTGGCCTGAGCAAAAGTCTCTACGAGCCACGTGCTGCAATTGGTTTGCTCATCCCGGCTCGGCTTATTCTGGGGCGGGGAACAGTTACACGCGGCTGTGATGGCGCAGTTTTTCAGTTCAAGCCCGTCATCGATCGCGGTGCTTTCCGGTTGCGACGCGAAGCCGGCCCGGTGCAACGCGGCGTAGAGAAAGTCGCCGCTGCGATCGCCGGTAAACATCCGGCCCGTTCGATTCGCGCCATGCGCCCCCGGCGCGAGGCCCACGATCAGCAAATCCGCTTGCGAATCGCCGAAATTCGGGACCGGTTTCCCCCAATATCTCTCGTCCGCGTAGGCTCGACGCTTGGTCCGGGCGACCTCGCGGCAGTACTCCCGCAACCGGGGGCACCGTTTGCAGCGGATGATCCGATCATTCAGTTCGTTCGGGGACGGTTGCATCGATGACAGGAGTCGATCAAGGAGCGTGGT
This sequence comes from Stratiformator vulcanicus, assembly GCF_007744515.1. Classification (NCBI taxonomy): domain Bacteria; kingdom Pseudomonadati; phylum Planctomycetota; class Planctomycetia; order Planctomycetales; family Planctomycetaceae; genus Stratiformator; species Stratiformator vulcanicus. The sequence continues at coordinate 1,904,502 of NZ_CP036268.1, read as the reverse complement.
TGCCAGAAGCTTCCGGGCCGCTCCATACTAGGGGCGGTCGTCATGAAATCTGCGTAAAGCGCCGACCGAGAGTTTTGTGTCTTTAGTGTTGCCGGCCGGGTGGAACGTCGCCAATGAACAAAATGACCTTCGCCGTATCGTCTCTGCTCGCCGCGGTCCCCGCGGGCTTTTTGGCCTACCTACTGGTGATGGCCTTGCTGGGCGGATTCGAGAAGTTCCCGATGGTGCTCCTGATCATGGTCGCACTGACGCTGCTCGCCAGCGTCGTCGTCGCGATTATGCCCGTCGCCATTCTGCTCGGCCCATCGACCAATCCCCGGGCCGACGAGGAAGACGTCGACGAATCGTTCGAAGACGACGGATTCGTTTCTGATGAAGGGGTCGACGAAGATGGCCTGCCCGCTTCGGTCGTCGAAGGCGATGGGGACGACAGCGATTTCGAAGCCGATATGATCGAAGGTGACGAATTCGGCGAGACGGCTGAATTCGATACCGACGGGGATGACGAGTTCGGCTCCACCGAAGAATTCGGAATGGACGACGACTTCGAAAACGAGGAATTCACCAGCACCGAGGAATTCGAAACCGGTGACGACCTGTTCGCCGAAGGCGACCAGGACGAATTCGACTCCTTCGACGATTTCGACGACGAGAAAAAATAGAGTTTCGACGAGAAGCGACGGACGAGAAGCGTGAAGCGATTACGTAGGGCGGGCTGTGCCCGCCGACCGGTCGCTCACTGGTTTCAAAAAGCGAATTCGCCTCCGACACTTCGGCTTTTCGTTCCCCGCTTCTCGCTTCTCGCTTCTCGGCGGGCACAGCCCGCCCTACGCCTCTCGGGCACAGCCCGCCCTACGAGCTCGCGCTGCGATAGCCTCTGAGCGAACCGATGAAGATCGCTCGGGACACAGCTACACCGATGATCGCTGAGAGCACACTGATCCCGATGAACGGCCAACTCTCCAGCGACTTCATCAGCACGCGAGCCGGCAGCGTGACGGCGAGCAGGATTGGAATTACGTAGCTGAACGTGACCAGCAGAATGCTCGCCAACGGGCCTCCCTGATAAATATCCCGCGGGTAGCGAGCGAAAACCGTTACGTAGAACCAGAAGTCGTAAAGCCCCTGATTGCGCCCGAACCACACACTCGTCGCAGCGAGTGAAATCATCAAGCTATAAAACAGCGTCACCCCGCAGCCGACGAGCAGGATGTAGAGGGCGATCCGCAACAGCCCGTCCGCGGTCCAGAAGAGGTCCCACTGCCCGAGGTCATTGATCGCATAGCCGAGCAGCGCCACCGACAGCAGCACTTGATTGAGCATCGCGATTTCGACCTTCTCGAATGAGACCAAAAACTGCGTGTCGATCGGTTTCGTCAGGACGAAGTCGAGGTCGCCCTTGCGAATCAACTCGCTGAAGTTCGCACAATTCGGCATGAAGAATGTCTCGACGAGCGCATTGATCAGCATGCCCGTCGCCATGAAGCCGAAGTACTCCGCCCGCGACCAATCGGCGATCGTCGGCACGTTGCGGTAGATGATCTCGAACAGTGTGAGCTGCGCCGCGAAATAAAACGCCCGCGTCAGCACTGTAATGATGAAGTTGCTGCGGAACGTCATCTCGCGCACGGCCGAGTTCCGCAGGAACGTCAGCCAGACGCTCAGATAATTCGGGCGTTCGACAACAGATTGCTTCATCAGTCGATTTTCAGGCGTCAGCCCGCTGAAAAAGAGTCAAGGGTCAAGAGTCGAGTGGCGAGAGCAAAGCGAAACAAGCCCGAAGCGCGAGCGAGGGACTCCGCGGGAATGGCTACCTTTTCATTAAAATCCCTTGCTCGCGCTGCGGGCTTGTGTGGCGATCATATTTGTCGAGGGGCAAGAGGCGAGTGGCGAGAGCAAAGCAAAACAATACAAGCCCGACGCGCGAGCGAGGGATTTTGCGCGAATGGCTACCTTTTCATTGAGTTCCCTTACTTGCGCTGCGGGCTTGTGCGGCGTTCCCACATCGAACGTGGCGTGTATCAGAGCGATTCTCGCCCACTTTCACTTTGCGCGAATCCGTCCCACTTGAAACCCGCCGGGAATCTGATCGGCGAATTCATCCGGCACTACGAACACGAAACCGATCCCGCAGTTGAATACCCGCCGCATCTCGTCGTCGGCGATGTCCCCGAGTTTGCGGAGCCATTCAAACTCCGGTGGCAATGGCCGCGGCTCGACTTCCAATCCACAGCCCTGCGGTAGAATTCGCTCGATGTTCTCAACGAGTCCGCCACCGGTGATGTGACAGAGGCCGCGCACGTGCGGCCCGACATCGGAGGCGAGTAGGTTGCGCACTTCCTCGGCATAAATTCGAGTCGGCTCGATCAGCAACTCGCCCACCGAGCGACCGAGTTCGTCGATTCGATCGCCCGCCGACATGCCCGCGTGGTCAAAGACGACTTTGCGAATGAGGCTGTATCCGTTCGAATGAAAGCCGCTCGACGGCAACCCCACGACCACATCCCCGGGCTCGATCTTCGAACCATCGATCAGCTTGGAGCGATCGACGACTCCGACGGAAAATCCCGCCATGTCGAACTCATCGCCCGCGTAGACGTCGGGCATGATTGCCGTCTCGCCGCCGATCAGCCCGCAGCCCGCACGCACGCAGCCTTCACTCACCCCGGCGACCAAGGCCGCGACTTTATCCGGCTCGTCGCGTCCCATCGCGAGATAGTCGAGAAAGAACAGCGGCTCCGCCCCAAGGCACAGCACGTCGTTGACGCACATCGCGACGAGATCGATTCCGACCGTATCAAACCGCCCGCAAGCCTGCGCGACTTTGAGCTTCGTCCCGACGCCGTCGGTGCCCGAGACAAGAACAGGGTCTTCGAACTTGCCCGCGTCCATCAGCCGGAACAGCCCTGCAAACCCGCCGGGCAAGTCCATCATCCCGGGCCGTTTCGTCCGCGCGACGAGTTCGGGCAATCGCCGCATCGACTCGGCGTAGACGTCGAGATCGACGCCGGCCGATTTGTAGGTAACGGAGTCGGGCATCGCGTTCCTGCTCAGAGGGAGTTTTCGATCGATTATCGATTCGACCGGGAATTTGGCAACGCAGCCTCAATCGGTTGAGGCGGCATCGGCTGGAGCGGTGATGGCCCAGTCAGGCACCTGCGTGGCCGACAGCCCCAACTGCGGCTTGAGCCACAGCAGTGTGGTTGCGGTAATCACGACGACCCCGGCCAGATTGAGCCACAGGCCGGTGCGGGCCATCTTTGCGGCATCAATTTTTCCGGACGAAAACGCGATCGCGTTGGGAGCGGTCGCGATCGGCAACATGAAGGCACAACTGGCTGAGACGGCCGCCGGGATCATAATCAGGCGCGGGTCGATCCCCAGTTGAGGCGAAGCGGCAGCAAGCACCGGCAGGATGATCGCGCAGGTCGCGACGTTCTGATTGAACTCCGTCAGAAACGTCAACGCAAAGCAGGTCACCGCGACGACGACCCAGATCGGCAGTCCGGCGAGTCCCACGAACTGGCCGCCGATGTACTGCGACAGCCCTGACGCTTCGAAGCCGTTCTTTAGTGCGAAGGCCCCTCCAAACAGTAGCAGAATCGCCCACGGCAGCTTCCGCGCCGTCGGCCAGTCCATCAGCATGTTCGTCTCGCCGTCGGCATCTTTGGAGGCGGGAATCAGGAACATCAATACGGTCATCGTGATGGCGACCGTCGAATCGTCGACGGCTCCCCGCGCCCGCCCCTCATCGATTCCCGCGGCAATGAGCAAATCGGCCAGCGCATCTCCCCACCCGAACGTGACCGGCCCGAATCCGAAGTCGAGCGGCGTCCGCAAGATCCAAAGCCCCGCAGTCGCCGCAAAGACGGCGGTCATTAACCATTCCGCCCGAGTCGGCTTACCGAGATCACGAATGCGATCGGTGAAGAACGAGGCGTCGAGCGACTCCGCCGAGGGCGGTTCCCGCAGGCGCCAGGTCAGGACCGTCCAAGCCGTCGCCAGCAGCACGACGCCGACCGGCAGGAAACTGACGATCCACTGCCCGGCCGACACCGCCGGGCCGTCGGGAAATTGGTCGCTGAAAGTCTGCGTGTAAATCAGATTGGTCGGCGTCCCCACCAACGTCGTCACGCCGCCGATGCTCGCCGCGTAGGCAATACCGAGCAGCAGGGCGAAGCCCATGTCCGTGTCGAATCGCCGCCCTTCCCCTTCGTCCGCGGCATCACCGCGCAGCTCGGTCAGTGTCGAAAGCAGGGCGAGCGCGATCGGCAGCATGAGCAGCGTCGTGGCGGTATTCGATATCCACATCGATAGGAAGGCCGTCGCGAGCATGAAGCCCAGCACAATTCGCCGCGGCCCGACGCCAACGGCGCGGCAGACATGCAAAGCAATACGTCGATGCAGATTCCATCGCTCAATCCCGAGAGCGATGACCATCCCGCCGAGAAACAGCATGATACTGTTGCTCATGTAGGCCCGACTGATGTCGCGGGCTCCCACAATCGCCATCAACGGGAATGCCACGAGAGGGATCAAGCTCGTCACGGCAATCGGCAGCGCCTGTGTCATCCACAGCACACCCATTGCAGCCGTCACCGCCGCGCAGCGTCTTGCCGGATCGGGAAGATCGGCTGGCCACGGCGACAAGAGGACGACAAGAAACGCCACCAATGCCCCAAGCTGCCAGCGACGAGCGTGCTTCGGTATTTCGGTCGGTGAAGACATGAAATAGTCGCGAGCGGCTGAAATCAGGAAGGCAGGACGCCAAAAGAACAGGGCGAGCGTAGCGACTCAGCCCGTTAAGATCACCCTTGGCCACCGAACCGCCGTTGCCGAAGCCGTGTCGCAAGGTCAGCGGTCGAAACTTCCCCCGTTCCCTCGCGCCGATCCGTTGCATGGATCGGGTGATTGCCCTATTCTCCGCTGCTCGCTTGATCGCGACGTTGCGATCGGCGACCTGAGGGCGGGTAGCTCAGTTGGTAGAGCACAGGATTGAAAATCCTGGTGTCGGGAGTTCGATTCTCCCCCCGCCCATTTTGGTAGGCGAATCAAAAACCCCCAAGCCGACGGCATGCCGTCGGCTTGGGGGTTTACTTTGTGCTACGAAAAATTCCTGGAGGCATGCCTCCGGCTTAGCTGCCGCAGGCACATCGCGTCGTGACGACGCTGCCGCAGGCATAAATTCGCCTGAGGCGAATCCCCCGCGAGGACTCGAACCTCGACTAAGTGAACCAAAATCACTTGTGCTACCATTACACTACGGGGGAGCAGTGTGAGGCGGGACTGTATCGCAAGTGCCGCCTCCGCTTCAAGGTGTCCGGCCTATGGAAGCGGACGATTCTCAATCGATCGTCCGCAGGAGGTCTCCCGGCTCGGTCACGCATCGCCATGCGGTCAGAGCGTCGCGAACCGCGCCGACGTCGTGGACGCGCAAAATGTCGACACCTTGCGACGCCAATGCGATCGACACACCGATCGTCCCTGCGGTTCGCTCTTCGACCTCGCGGCCCAGCAATCGCTTGAGAAATCGCTTGCGGGAATGGCCGATCAGAACGGGTCGGCCGAGTCGTCGCAGGGCGTCGATGTTGCTGAGCAACTCGAGATTATGGCGGGCCGTTTTGCCGAATCCGATTCCCGGATCGATGCAAATATGGCTTTCCGCAATCCCAGCCGATCGCAGTGCGGCGATCCGCGCAGACAAAAATTGGCCGACCTCGGCCACGACATTGTCGTAGCGCGGATCATCCTGCATCGTTTGCGGCGTTCCTTTGATATGCATGCAGACGACACCGACTTTGTGTTCGGCGCACACCTCCGGCATCAGCGGATCGAACGTCAGCCCCGATACGTCGTTGACGATCCGTGCCCCCGCGGCAACGGCTTCGCTCGCGACGCTCGCTTTGGTCGTGTCGATTGAAATCGGAACGTCTGTCGCCGCCGAGATCGACGAAATTGCGGGAATCACTCGACTCAATTCTTCGTTGACATCGACCACATCCGCCCCCGGACGCGTCGATTCGCCTCCGATGTCAAGAATCGCGGCACCGTCCGCCACGAGTTGCAGTGCGTGATCGACGGCCCGAGATTCTGTGTCAAACCGGCCGCCATCCGAAAAACTGTCGGGAGTGACGTTCAGAATCCCCATCAATAGCGGGGCAGAATCAAGTTCGAGCGACCCATTTCGGATCGACCAACGTGATGGAACGGGAGATGTAATTGGTCCGGGCATAACTCGATAACACATCGATAAATACTGATTGATCAGTGGATTCTCTGGGGAAGTCCCCTTATGAGTCCACCGGAGAAGTTAGCAAAGGGGGTTTCCAATTCGGAAGAATCGACAAAGTCGTTTCAATTGTGATTGACTATAGCTCTCACAATCGTAAACCTCTTGTCTGCGTGGTTTACCTAAAGTGCCGCGCGAGCCGTCCCCCGCACCGGGTCGCTGGGACGAATGTGCACACAACATTGAAGGAGATGCAATGAGTCGTAAGTTTTTGGCGCTTGTCGCCGCTAGTGGTTTCTGTTTTGCCCTGCTTGGCACCGCCATGCAGCCGAAGCAGGCCGAAGCAACGCTGCCGTTCTTCTCGAAGTCATGCGGTTCCTGCGGCGGGTTCAGCCTGTTCAGCAAGTTCAGCAAATTCTGCAAGGACGAGCCGAGCTGCTGTGTCGAAACCTGTGCACCGACATGTGCCCCAGTGCACGTGAGCTGCGCTCCGGTTTATCACAGCCCGGCCCCTGCTTGCTGTGAGCCGGAACCGACCTGCTGCGAGCCGACCCCGACTTGCTGCGAGCCGGAACCGACCTGCTCAAGCTGCGGTGAAGCTGCACCGACCTGCACCAGCTGCGCTTCCAGCGTGAGCTACACGACCTCGGCTCCGAGCTACAGCCCGGAACCGATGGAAGTCGAAGAAGAAGCCGAAGAAGCCCCCGCACCGCCGGAAGCCTAATCGAGCTTTGCGGTCGGTCCAACCGCCCGCACTATAACGAATCGCTGAACGCAGCCCGGCGACCCACAAGGTCACCGGGCTGTTTTCGTTGTGAGCGAATCAATTCAAACGATTTCGCAAAATTGCTGCAGAGGACATGTGAACGCTCGCAACCGGGCAGCGGCTTTCGGAACATACGGCGAAGCAATTCGTATCACCGAGACGCCAGCATCCATGTCCGAGACCGTTCGTCAGGAAATTGAAGAGCTCCGTCGAAAGATCGAGCACCACAACCACCTCTACTACTCCAAAGCACAACCGGAGATTTCCGACCGCGAGTTCGATCGCCAGATGCAGCGGCTGATCGATCTGGAGCAGGAGCACCCCGAATACGACGATCCGAACAGCCCCTCGCATCGCGTCGGCGGTGAGCCGATCGACGAATTTCAAACCGTCGAGCATCGCGTGCCGATGCTGTCGATCGACAACGTGTTCGATCTCAACAGGCTGGCCGATTTCGATGACCGCGTCCGCCGCGGCCTCGACGGGGCCGACTTCACCTACACCATCGAATACAAAATCGACGGCGTCGCCCTCGCGGTCGTCTATGAAAACGGAACATTGGCGACCGCCGTGACGCGGGGCGACGGGCAGCGGGGGGACGACGTCACGCACAATGCCCGCACGATCCGCGATTTGCCTCTCAAGCTGCAGTCAATCAATCTGCAATCAGCCGACCTGCCCGAATTGATCGAAATTCGCGGCGAGGCTTACATCCCCAATTCCGACTTCGCCGACCTCCGTGCTGAGCAGGAGAAGCGCGGCGAAACGGTTTACGCCAACCCCCGGAATTTGACTGCGGGCTCAATCAAGCTGCTCGATCCCAAAGTCTGTGCGGAGCGCAAGCTTCGATTCTTCGCCCACGGTATCGGGGCGTACGAGGGCATCGATTTCAAATCGCACCAAGTCTTTCTGGAGAAACTCAAAGCGTTCGGCGTGGTGGCCACACCGCAGGTCCGTCACGCAAAGACACTTGAAGAGGCTCAATCGAAGATCGAAGAAATGATCGAGGAGATTCCGTCGCTCGACTTCGAAGTCGACGGATTGGTTCTCAAAGTGGATCGCTTCGACCAACGCCGCACGCTTGGCAATACGTCGAAAAGCCCGCGCTGGTTGGTCGCCTACAAGTGGGAAAAGTACGAGGCAACGACCACGCTCGAGGACGTGCAATTTCAGGTCGGCAAGACCGGACGTGTGACACCAGTTGCGTTTCTTGCACCCGTCGAGATCGCCGGCACGACCGTTTCCCGGGCCAGCCTGCACAATGCCGATGAGATCGCGCGGCTTGATTTGCACGAAGGCGACGAGGTCGTGGTTGAGAAAGCCGGTAAAATTATTCCGCACGTCCTGCGGGTCGCCAAAGAGAAGCGAAAGAAGAACGCCAAGGCGATCCGCTTCCCCGCGAACTGCCCGGTTTGCGATACGAAGCTGCAACGAGATGACGGGGAAGTCGACTTCCGTTGCCCCAACCCGAACTGCCCCGCCCGGCTGAAAGGGTCGCTTGAGTTTTTCGCCTCGCGGACGGCGATGGACATCGACGGCCTTGGCGAAAAATTGATCGACCAGCTCATCGCCAACGACCTCGTCAAGTCGCTGCCCGACCTGTACCGCCTCAAAGACCGCCGCGACGATCTCTTGAATCTTGAGCGGATGGGCGAGAAGTCGGTCGATAAGTTGATTGGTTCGGTCGAAAAGTCGAAGTCGCGTCCAATGTGGCGGCTGCTGACCGGTCTGAACATTCGGCATGTCGGTCAAAGCAATGCCCGCGTCCTGGCCGAGGAACTCGGGACGCTGGACGAGATCATGAAACAGTCGACCGAGTCGCTGGCCGCGATTCCGGAAATCGGCGATGTCATCGCCCGCTCGGTGCACGACTTTTTCGAAGCCGAGCGAAATCGAAAACTGATCGAAGAGTTCCGCGACCTCGGCCTCGATTTCGGCCAACCGGTCAAGCAGCGACCCGACCGCAGCACCGGACCCCTCGCCGGCAAAACAGTCGTCGCCACCGGCAGCCTCGAACGCTTCACGCGTGACGAGATCAAGGAACTGATCCGCGATCACGGTGGCAAGTCATCAAGCAGCGTTTCGAAGAAAACCGACTACGTCGTCGCAGGAACAGATGCCGGGAGTAAGCTGACCAAGGCCAACGAACTTGGGGTGAAAGTGTTGAAGGAAGAAGAGTTTTGCGAGCTGATTGGTCTTGATGGTGGTTAAAAAGAGGGCCTGCGAAGGTGTTTTTAAGATCGATTCGCCGACGCCGACCGGTCCGATGGATGCTACTAGGGATGCTTCGTAGTTCCATCGCGGTTGCTATGCTGCCACCTGCCCAAGCAGGGCGAAATGTGGCCCCACTTCCTTGGTGGCAAGCGACGCTTGCCGGCATGTTTTTACTTCTATTCATCGCGCAACCGGTCGCGATAGTTCTCATCATCCTCGCACATGGCAGGAATTCTTGAAGCGGGTAGCCCGGCCAATTTTGGCCGGGTCGCGCAGCGACAAGATGACTTTCGAAAGACTCTCGCTGAAGTAGTCGGCCTCCCGCTCTTTCGTGACATTCTCGACAGACGTCTTGTGCCTGACGGCACCCGGCCGACCTCGGCCGGGCCGCCCGTTCTTCTTTCTTTTTCGCTGACAGCTAAACGTTGACAGCTAAAAGCTTCAAAAAATCGGACACGTGTCCGCAGCTTTGCCGCGGCAACATCCGCCGCATGGGAACGACCGTCTTTCAACGACCCCCACCGGCGGGACGAACAGAGGCGGTGCGCACCGTATGTTCCTCTACCCCAACAGAGACGGTTGCGCAGCCGCATCCGAATGGTTGAGAGTTATGGGACAAACAGGTCAGGACCCCGCCATCAAACATGTCTCACCTCTCGCCTCTAAACTCTCACCCGCGAGCGCAGCCCGCCCGCGGAACTCATCTTCGTCCCAGTAGGGGCTTTTGCTAGCTTTCCGTCGAGTAGCCCGATGGATCGGGATCCGATTTGCGACGGAGATGTGCCAAGATGGATGCGCCAGCGATGACCACCGGCAGCAGTTCTCAGTTGCCTGAATCAGCTCCGAATTCAGGCATCACTTCTGAAACGCTTGTGTGGACGCGCGCCGCGTTCGGCTTGATCGCCGGGCTGGCCGTCGTTCGCGTCGTCTACGCGGCGGTCGTTCCGCTCGATTTGGTGACGGATGAGGCCTACTACTGGGATTGGTCGCGGCACCTCGATTGGGGTTATTACAGCAAACCACCGATGATCGCCTGGATCATCGCGGCTTCGACCGGCTTGTTCGGCGACACGACATTCGCGGTGCGGCTTCCAGCAGTATTGCTGGGCACTGGCGGGCTTGTGTTCGCCTTCCTGTTGTCGCGACGAATGTTCGATGCCCGCACCGGGTTCTTCGCGACGCTGCTCGCGGCCGCCTGCCCCGGCAATGTCGTGATGAGTCTGCTAATGACCATCGACGCCCCGCTGATGTTCTTTTGGGGCGCGGCGGTGTATTCCCTGTGGCGAATGCTCGAGGGCGGCCCGCAAAGAAACTATTGGGCGATCGCCGCAACGCTGGCGATCGGGCTCGGCGTCCTCTCGAAGCAAACGATGCTGGGAGTGATTCCGCTGACGGGACTTTTCCTCATTTCGTCAAAGTCCGAGTGGAAGCAACTCAGGCACGCTTCGACGTGGCTTGTGCCGATCGTCGCGATGCTGTTTCTGCTTCCGGTCTTGGAGTGGAACAGTCGGCACGATTGGATCACGTTTCAACATACCAGTGAGCATTTCGGCTCCAAGACCGAAGTGACGCCACTGTCGCTGCGAATGGCTCGGGCACTCGAATACTTCGCCAGCCAGTTCGGCGTGCTGTCGCCGGTGACGTACGGAACCTTTCTGACGGCCGGGATTGGTTGCCTGCTGGCGTTTCGATCGTTGGGCCGACGGGAACGATTTCTCGTCGCCTTCAGCATCGTTCCGTTGATTGGGGTATTCGGTTTGAGCTGGCTGCAGCGGGTCCAACCGAACTGGCCGGCCCCGTTTTACGCGACCGGGGTGATTCTGGTCGCAGCCTGCCTATGCTCGAAGGTCGGAGCCGAGTGGAAAGTCTGGGACCGCTTCGGCAGTCAGATGCTGTGGCGACGTGCTGCGATTGCGACCGGCATCGCGGCCTCATTGCTCACGTATGCGACTCCGTTTGCTGTAACAGCCACCGGCATTGCGGGAACAGGTCTCGACCCGACGATCCGACTCCGCGGTTGGCGGGAAACCGCCGCAGCGATCGATCAATTATGGGCCGACGATGAACGGGTAAGAGAGGTCCCGGTCATCTTCACCGAGAATCGCACGCCGGCGAGCCCCGTCGCGTTCTATCTCGCCGACCAACCGCTCGTCGATTGCGACAATCCGACCGGCCGAATCATCAGCCAGTACGACCTGTGGCCCGACCCGGCGGAGATCGGGCGGACCGGTGCCTACGTCATTACCCCCGCAGTCAGCGGGCCGGGGCAACATCTGATGGATGATGCCCTCGCCTGGCGTGAACTTGGCGAAATCAACGTTCCGCTCGGAGCGGGCGAAAGTCGCCACTACAAGCTATTTCGGCTCTACGGCACCGAAGACGGCCCGACGCTGCCGGCTGATGCGACGCCGCTTCGAAAGACGTTCGCCGACTCGGCTGGGACCGACACCGCGATTCGCTGAGAGCGATTGCCGAGACTCGTCGCGTGATTCACAGAATTCTCTCAGTGAATCTGTATCAATAGTGCGGCGGCTTCTCAGCGGTCGGGTCGCGATTTTCAGGGTCGTCCTCCAGCTTTTCGACGCGATTCTCAAATTTGTTGAGTTTTCGCTCGATCGTCTCGAGCTGTCTCATTTGCTTCAGCAGGACCTCGCCGAGCTGTTCCAACTCGTGCTGCGTGTGCATCAGGAGCGACTCGACCTCGGCGAGGCGGGCTTTCGAATCGGGAAGTTCCCCACCCGGCGAATGGTCGTTCATCTGCGTCCTTCGTGCTCACTATGGTTCCGAAACGCGCACCTTTATGATTGCACTGTAAAAAGCGCAACCACCGTACGATCCAGCAAGGCATCCCTGCCGGAGGCACAAACCCCCGGATGGGCGGAAGGTTTTGAAGATGGCTCAGGAGTTCAAGTTACCGCAGGTCTCCGAAGGTGTCGAAGAAGCGGACATCTCCGAAATCATGGTCGCCGAGGGGGACACCATCAGTCCCGAGCAGACGATCATGGAGGTCGAGACCGAAAAAGCGGTCGCCCCGGTCGAGTGCCCTTTCGGAGGGACGATCTCGAAAATTCATGTCAGTGAAGGTGACACCGTCAAGGTCGGCGACGTCCTCATCACCGTCGAAGGTGGCGAAGGTGAATCAGAGGATGGCGGAGATTCATCGGCCGATACGAGCGGGCAAGCACAGGCCGAATCAAAGTCGGGACAGAAACCCGCACCGCAGCCGTCATCGGAAACCGAAGTTGATTCAGATGCCGTCGACCTCGTCGTGCTGGGAGGCGGTCCCGGAGGATATCCGGCTGCCTTTGATGCCGCCGACCACGGGCTGAAGGTGGTTATGGTCGATGAAAACATCCAACCGGGCGGCACCTGCCTCCGCGTCGGCTGTATCCCTTCGAAGACGTTGCTGCACGTCGCCAAGCTGATCCACGAAGCCGAAGAAGCGAAGCAGTGGGGCCTGACCTTCGGCGAGCCGAAGATCGATCTCGACCGGCTCCGCGGCTTCAAAACGGGCGTCGTCGATCAACTGACCGGCGGCATTAGTCAGCTCGGCAAAGGACGGGGCGTCGAGATTATTCAGGCCCGCGGCACCTTTGTCGATTCGAACACGCTCAGCCTGACCAAACCGGACGGCTCCAACGAGACACTCAAATTCAAGAAGTGCATTCTCGCGACCGGCAGTGTCCCCGCGATGCCGTCGTTCTTTGACATCGGCGACGAACGAGTCATGAACTCGACCGGGGCGCTGGAGCTAAAGGATGTTCCAGCGAAGCTCCTCGTTGTTGGTGGTGGTTACATCGGCCTCGAGATGGGAAGCGTTTACGGAGCCCTGGGGTCGGAAGTATCGGTGGTCGAAATGACCGACGGACTGCTGCCCGGCGCCGATCGCGATCTCGTCAAGCCATTACAACAGAAGCTCGCGAAGGAATTCGCGGCGATTAATTTAAACACGAAAGTCGAGTCGCTTGAAGCGACGAAAGACGGCATTAAAGCGACCTTCTCCGGTGAAGCTGTCGACAAGGGAGCTGATGCAGAGCAGGTCTTCGATCGCGTTTTAATCGCGATCGGTCGCCGCCCGACGAGTAAGGGCATCGGCCTCGAAAACACGCGCGTCGAGACCGATGACAAGGGCTTCGCCGTGGTCGATAAGGCCATGCGAACCAGCGATCCGAATATCCTCGCGATTGGCGACGTCGCGGGCGAACCGATGCTCGCCCACAAAGCCACGCGAGAAGCTCGGATTGCCGTTGAGACGCTGCTGGGTCATAGCACCGAGTTCGATAACGTCGGCATCCCCGCCGTGGTCTTTACCGACCCCGAACTCGCCTGGGTCGGGATCACCGAAGCCGAAGCAAAAGCCGCGGGCCGTAAGGTAAAGGTGTCGAAATTCCCGTGGGCGGCGAGCGGACGCGCCCAGACGATTGATCGGATTGATGGACTGACCAAATTGGTTTGTGACCCCGAAACCGACCGCATCCTCGGGGTTGGAATCGTCGGTGCGAACGCGGGCGAATTGATCGCCGAAGGCACGCTCGCCGTCGAAATGGGAGCCGTCGCTGAGGACCTTGCCGCGACGATTCACGCCCACCCGACGCTGTCGGAAACACTCATGGAATCGGGCGAAGGCGTCGGCGGACAAGCCACACACTACTATCGGCCCAAGCGATAGGTGTAAGAAACAATTAAAAACAGACGAAGTCATCGAACAAGCCCGCAGCGCAAGCAAGGGATCTGGATATTAAATGATTCGATCGGGGAAACGCCCGTCGACACTACGAACCGCGGATCAGTCGCCGGTTAGTTTCGATGCTCTTCGCTTCCAGACACGATAGCGATCAACCGCAATTAGCGATTGCGTCGGAAAGAGCCATTGAGATAATGGTGAATAGTGTTCCGGCGCCGAGAGAGGAAACCGGCCATGTCGACCGTCATTTTTCATGACCCCGACGTCCAAATTCCGCTCGGCGCAGCCGAGTCATTGGAAAATTTCACCGCTTGGGCACGGTCTGATCATTTTCCCCTGCGGGGACGTATCGATTACATCGATGGTGATATTGAGATCGATATGAATGCGGAGGAACTCGCCGATCATGGCGGCCCCAAAACGCATATTGCAGTTGAAATCACACTTCGGACCGTCGAGTTGGACTTGGGCGAGGTTTACATATCGGACGCGCGATTAAAGTCGGTACCAGGTAACCTGTCGGCTGAGCCGGATATCCTCGTCGTGACTTACGAGTCAATTCGAAACGGCGATGTCAAACTTCATCCGCCATCGAATAACAGGCCGGGGAAATTCACGCTCGTCGAGGGTCCGGTCGCTTTAGTGGTCGAAATCGTCAGCGACAGTTCCGTATTCAAAGATAAGGAAAAGTTGCGGACCGCGTATTTTGAAGCGGGCGTGGCTGAATATTGGCTCGTCGATGCCCGTGAAGAAGCGTTGCAGTTCGACCTACTCACGCGTGATCCCGAATCTTCTCAATATGTCGAGCGGCAACCCGACGAGAACGGTTTTCTGCGCTCAGACGTGCTAGATGCTGCGTTTCGACTGGAGCGGTCCCTTAACCCTGCCGGATACAATCGGTATCGTCTGATTCGCAGGGAAGACGGGTGAATGTAGCAACAACTGCCGTCTCAATTCGCGGCATCGGTAAACGCTTCGGCGGCATCACCGCTTTAGAAGACGTTTCTTTCGACGTGGCCGACGGTGAACTGCACGCGATTTGCGGTGAGAACGGTGCCGGCAAAAGCACCCTGATGAAGATTCTTTCGGGCGTGTTGACCGACTACGAAGGCGAGCTCGCCGTGCGGGGCCGACCGGTCCGCTTCACCGGCACCCAAGATGCCGAGGCCGCCGGGATCAGCATTATTCACCAGGAACTCAATCTCGTCGAAGAACTCTCCGCGGCAGCGAACGTGTTCTTGGGACGAGAACGGACGACAAGGTTCGGACTACTCAACGAACGCCAGATGAATGAGGAGGCTCGTTCGCTCTTTAAGGACTTAGAAACCGACATTGCGCCGGCGCGACCCGTATCCGAATTAAGAATTGGAGATCAGCAGCTCGTCGAAATCGCCAAAGCCCTTTCGCTGAAGAGTGACGTCCTAATTATGGACGAGCCGACAAGCGCGCTGACGGAGGGCGAAGTCGAACGCCTTTATCGCGTCATCGCCACACTTCGCGAGCGGGGCACAACGATCCTCTATATTTCGCACAAAATGGACGAGGTTTTCCGTCTTGCCGATCGCATTACGGTCCTCCGCGATGGCCGCCACGTGACGACGCTCGATCGATCAGAGACATCGCCGCGTGAAGTGACTCACCAGATGGTCGGACGCGAGATCGAGAATGCTGATCTTGTAGGCGACCGTACTCTTGGCGATGTCGTGCTCAGTATCCATAGTCTTAAATTACCCCGGCCCGGTCATGCGAAGCAGTGGCGACTGGAGGACATTCACTTTGATTTGAGAGCGGGAGAAGTGCTCGGTTTCGCCGGCCTAATGGGGGCGGGACGCACTGAACTATTGGAGTGCCTGTTCGGCACCAGTCCGGAGCGGCCGCAAGGTCTGATCGAACTCAATGGTCGGGCCGTTCATTTTGACGCCCCGCATCAAGCGATGAAGGCCGGGATCGCACTCGTAACCGAGGACCGCAAACGGCTCGGGCTGTTCTCATTAATGACAGTCCGCGAGAACGTGACGCAATGCACGCTCAATCAAGTGGCACGCCGAGGCGTTGTTTCTCTTAAGAAAGAACGTCAAGCGGCACGCGAATCGGTGGCATCACTGGGAATTAAGACCGCTGGGACGGAGGCGAACGTGATGAGCCTTTCCGGCGGCAACCAGCAAAAGTGCATCATCGCCCGTTGGCTGCGGACGAACCCGCAGGTGCTGTTGCTCGACGACCCAACCCGCGGCGTCGACGTCGGGGCGAAGGCAGACATCTATCAGATCATCAATAAGCTGGCCCGGCAGGGGATGGCGGTGATCGTGACTTCGAGCGAGTTGCCGGAATTAATGACCCTCTGTGATCGTATTCTGATACTGTGCGAAGGCCGCCTCACTGGCAAATTCACCCGTGGCGAATTCACCGAACAAGCGATTATGGAAGCGGCCACCGGCGGAGGTGCTGCAATTAATTAGACTGCATCGGAGCTGCGTTGGCAGGGGAATTTCGCCAGCAATCGCGAAAATAATAATTCCGCTAACGCGTGATGCTATTTAATGCCTAAGCGGCTTTCTGAATCGCAATAGTTTTGCCCTGATCTTGGTCATTTAAGTCTTCTTTCGATTGCCGCCCGCAGCGCAGACGATCAATAACGCTTCCGCCACTCCGGTCGACCTCGAAGAATAGCGGTCGAAAGCCGATCGCCACCGCATAAACCAGCGCCCCTGACATCAAAATATCTGATGTGAAGTGCGCTCCTTGGGCGATCCGCGCGAGTCCGACAGCGGAGGCGACGCAGATCGCGCCGGTGAGCCACAGCAGGGCATATTTTCGGTGGCGAGTGCCGAATAGGAATGCCGGCACCATGAGCGTGAAAGCCATCGTACCGTGGCCTGAGGGAAAGCCCTTGTGATTAATCGGATCGTTTCCGATTTGCCAGAACGGCTGATACTCGGCTTGGCCTCCGAACTCAGCGACATGTGTCGGACGGGGACGGCCCCATGCCCCTTTAAATATCCCATTAACCATTAGTCCGGGAGCGATCGCCATCACCGCGAGAATGAACATCCCGGCTACCATCCAGCGCCTGCGAGATGGTGAGAAATATCCGATGACCATTCCCGCGATTGATGCGGCCACCATCGCAATGACAAGACGAACGGGTTGCTCATCGATCCACCGCCAAGGCTGCTTATCCGCGTGAATCCATCCCGGTTGCAAATGCGTTGAAGGGTCTGCGAATTGGTAAAAGGATCGTGTAATCGCGAGATCAGCTCCCGTCACAACGACCAGGATTGAGGCCCCGATGACCAGACTGAGCGGCCATAGCAGAGGAAAGTCGGCCACTTTACCGACATCCCAGCCGTGCGGCGGGCGAAAACCCGAACGGTCTTCTCGCACTTCGTGGGACGCCGGTTCTTCGGAAATTGCTTCGTCGAGTGTCTTGTTCACGTCGCGATATCCTTTAGGAACCAGGTGGCTGCAGACGCGCAGAAACAGATGGGAGTCCATGCGGCAGCTTCGCCGGGTACGATTCCCGCGTGCGCGAGAAATCCGCAACCCTGGAGAATCCCGAAGGCGACTCCCGCCGCAAGAATTGAGCGAGCAAATGCCAGTGGACCATCACTGGCTTCGCGGCGAATCATTAATGGCACCACGAGGCAGGCGGCGGCCAGATAAGTAGGAAGAAGCGTCATCCGTTGGTGGAGGTGGGCCCGAATTCGCCGACAAGTCGACTCAGCGATCGCCCCGCTTTTAAGAAGCCCGAACTGTTCGGCAATCGACATCCGAGTGAAGCTCGAATCTCGCTTATGCAACAGCGTGCAGGTGACGGCGCTAATCACGAAGATGTCGGACTCTCCGGCCACCTTGCGGACGACCGATTGACCGGCGTCGGTCAATGCTAGTTCCTCGTATGAGGGCGATGGGTTCTTCAGCCACCAACCTCCGGGCCGATCACCCGTCGGCTCGACGTAGCGGGCTTTCTCCGCGGTTATGCGGGAAAGATTGTCGACCAGTGATGGGGCCGGCAGCACGAACTCCGCGAAACTTAACGTCTTGGTCTTAAGAAAAACGTTTCGGCCCTGAATTAAGATGCCGCTGGAGCGGTCATAGACTGCTTCCGCCTTATGCCCGGTCGCTTCTTTAGCACCGCGGGACTCACTGAGCTGGTGGGCGATCTGGGGGATAACAAGTTCTTGATCGGCGATGACAAGCAGAATGGCAAAACCCACGCAGCCGACGAGCGGGATGGCGATCCGCACCGTCGGGACGCCGGCCGCCAACATCACCGGCAATTCCCTATTTCGCTGCAGCGTCCATAAGACTACGCACAAAGCGAGTAATGCGACGGGACCGCCCATGACTTCGAACGCGGCAAGCGACAGGAAGAAATAATACTTCGCAATGCTAAGCAGTAGTTCCTGCGTTGTGTCACAGCGCGACGTGAAATCGTCGACGTTGTCGAGCAAGTCGATCACCGACACCAAACCCAGCGTTCCGATCGTGAAGATCACGAACACGTGGATATAGCGGGCGATGAGATAGCGATCGAAGCAGGTGCCGATCATACGTGGTAGCAATATTAAGTGTGGAAGGTGCCGGAGTTGGCGGGACGCATTTAGACGGGAGAAGAGGATGGGATTAGCGGGAACGGACGGTTGAATCAGTGAAGCCCTGAAGCAGCAGGCAACGTGGCCAATCTTAATTCTTGTTCGCTGAGATCATTCGCGGGCTCCAGCAGAAGGACATCGTCCTGTCTGAGGAAGCCCTGCGTGCGGTCGGTGACCCGATAGCGATCGGTGATTTCCCGATCGATTCGTTCGAGGTCGGTGGAACGCACCAGAATTCGGGCGGTATGGTTTTCGGCGAGATACTCGTCAAGCGCCTCCGAGCTATCGAAGCCCGGCACGAGTCCCCGGGAATAAAACACGAGGTTCGGTCGCCAGAAGGCGAATACCGTGATTGGCGGCAGATCAGCCCGATCTGCCGCGATCTGTTCGACAAATCGACGTGAGATTTGTTGCCGACTGACTCCCGGCGCAGCCAACCAGAATATTGCGGTAACGAACACCACGCATGAAACGGCGAAGCTTTGCTTTGCGGTGTTAAATCGTCCGGCCTCTGACAATCGATAGAACACGATGCCCGAGGCGATTGGAATCAGCCCGATTAATCCGAGATACTCCTGTCCCGGCAATACATAAACGGCGACGATCGGCAGCACGACAGCCATGCCGACCCCCGCTGTCACGAGAATCACACTGGCGGCTCGACGCGTCCAAACCGGCAACGAAGTCGCTTCAGTCAACCAAATCGAAAAGAATCGGCCGATCACCAACGCAACCGCGGGATAGCACGGCAGGACATAGTTCGGCAGCTTTGTGCGTGCTAAGGTAAAGAATACGACGAAGACGCCGACCCAGCAGAGGACCAACGTGTGAGACGTTCGAGATCGATCTCCCGCTTTAAAGTCCCGTGCGACTTGCCAGGCGATCGGGAACGGCAGGACCGACCAGGGGAACGTGCCAGCGATGATCGCGACCACATAATAGAGCGGCGAGCCGCCGTGGCCTTCCATCGGCTTTAAGAATCGCCCGACATTGTGACGCCCAAGGAATCCGGCGAGCCATTCGCCTTCGGTCGCAATTCCTACCGCGATGTACCACGGTGAAGCGATAACAAGCAGGGCAAGAATTAATAGGTCCGGTCGCATCGCCAGCGCGACACGGACCAGTTGAACAGGGCGAATATAGTGCTGGATGGTCGATAGCACTGCAGACCAGAAGGACGACTCGGTCGACGTTGTCTGCGGTCCCAACGAACGCAGATAGATAAACAGGCCGAGGACGCCGCAAGGCATCACGAAACCGATCGGCCCTTTGGCCAGCACGGCGACCGCCATCGCCGAATACGGCAGCAACATCGTCCAGCCGCGGGGAATCAGTTGCTTCCAGGCGTCTTGCGAGTCCGATGGATCACCGGTCTTCAACGTCTGACCGTCCGGCAGTACGCCTCCGTTCTGTCTGAGAATCAGCCGAAGATATGCCCAGAAAGCGAGGGTGATCGGAAAGATCAAAACCGAATCGGGATTGGCGGCCCTGGCCACAACCACAAACATCGGTGACGTAGCCAGCGCGACTGCCGACCAGAGCCCGGCGGAACGGTCGAAGAGCCGACGGCCGATGTCGTAGGTCAACAGGACCGTGCCGACAGCGAAAAATGCGGAAAAGAATCGCGCCGCAAATTCCGTTACGCCGAACATGTGATACGAGGTCAGCATGAACCAGTAGAGCAGGATCGGTTTGTGCAACCGGAGTTCGCCGTTGAACGTCGGCACCAACCAGTCGCCGCGGGCATACATTTCCGCCGCGCAGCCCGCATTCTTCGGCTCGTCGTCGTCAAACAGGTCGGCTCCGCCGAGGTCGAAAAAGAAGACCGTACCGGCTAATAGCGACAACAGAAGCAGATCACGACGGACAGTTGCGCGCGACATTCGGACAATCCACAGCGGTCATTGCAGGTTATTGCTTGCCGACACGTGATCGCGTCGGGCGGCGAAACGTAGTGAAAAGTACCGTCATCAGACAACGCCGAATCGGAGCGTCGATATCGCATCTCGAAACCGTGGCACGAATCCGGCTTCCGGAATCTCCAACTCCCTGCTACGGTTCCGCGCCGAAAGCGAATAACTTGTCTCCACTAACAACGGCGACCGCCATGTCCGCGGCCGAGCCGCTCGCTCGAATCGAGTCCCGTCCCTCGGTATCAAAAGCCGAAGAAGGCGCATCGGCTGCGACGTTGCCGTGGTGGGGATTGCCATCGGCACTGCTTGTCGCTGCGGTCGTTGTCGCACCGTACGACGTCGTGCTTTCGAATCTGCTTTTTAAGCAGGAAGCCGCTCATATCGGGCTGCTGCGAACAATTCTCAACAATATCGAACCGTTCGGTCACGGAGTCGGTGTCGTTGCGATCGCTTTAGTCGTATTTGCGCTCGAAGCACTTCCGACAAAACAGCGGCTGTTCAAAGCATGGGCCGTACTTTCCACGGCGGCCGGAGCGGGGATTTCCGCCGACATTCTGAAATTGTTCGTCGGTCGAATTCGTCCGCGTAACTACGACTTCGCCAACCTCTCGACGAGTTCAACGTTTGTCGATTGGTTACCGGGAATCGCCTCCGGCGGCGCTCCCCACAGCTTCCCCTCGGCCCATTCGGCGACCGCCGCCGGGTTGGCTGTCATCCTGACGTATTACTACCCGAAGGGCCGCGGCCTGTTCGCCTTGTTCACAGTGCTGGTTGTCGGACACCGCATCAATTCCGGTGCACACTTTCCAAGCGACGTTCTGGTCGGCCTGAGTGTCGGGCTGTTATTCGGCACTCTGTGCACGAAGATTCTTATTCCGCGTTTTGAGCCAAAGAGCTAAAACCCGGTGGCGGGTCGAGACATTGAGAAATGCTCGACATGTGCCGCCGATGCTCGATTCGTCGGTGATTCATCGCGGCTTATCAGGCTAGAGCCGACCGCGATCCCCCTGATCTAACCAGCGACTCCCAAGGATTGGGAATGATGAACGAACCGGCGGGAGAGCGGCGTCTTTTCGCGGATCGCAAGTGGATCGTCGATGTCGCGATCCTTACGCTCTTGGTCGTTGGCATTTACGCCGGGCGGCTTACAACCTTGCATCTGCGTGGCGAAGAGACACGCCGCGCCGAGGTTGCCGTCGAGATGTTGCGGTCCGGGGATTGGATCGTGCCTCGTCAGCAGGGCGAGTTCTATCACAGCCGGCCTCCGCTCGGGAATTGGCTGATCGCCATTGCCGGCGCGGCCCGCGGCGGGGTTGACGTCGTTGCGGCCCGGTTGCCCTCGGTGATCGCGATTCTGCTGACAACACTCGTCATCTACTTCTACAGCACGCAATACCTCAGTCGAGCTGCGTCGTTTGTCGCGGCGGTCGCCTTCGCGACGATGGCGCAGGTGATGGATATCGGGTGGACGGCGGAGACCGAAGCGGTCTTCACGTTACTACTCGCCTCATCGCTGATGGTATGGCACTTTGGCTATTCGAAGGGCATCTCACCTTGGATTTTTTGGACGGCCGGCTACAGCCTTGCGGCGCTCGCCGCCCTCGCCAAAGGTCCGCAGGGGCCGGTGTATTTCGGGGCTCCCGTCGTCGCATTCCTGCTTTGGCGACGTGACTGGAAAACGCTTTTCTCAGCCGCACATGTTGTTGGCGGACTCAGTTTCGTCGGAATCGTCGGAGCCTGGCAAATCCCGTATTTGCTTGAGGCCGGACCGCGCAACGCATACGGCGTATGGTTTAAGCTCGCGACAAATAACTTCCACAGCACCACGAACTACTCCCGGCTCATCAAGCACCTGCTGACGTTCCCGCTGGAAGTCTTCGGTTGCATGATGCCGTGGTCGATCGGATTGATCCCACTCGCGACAAAGTCTTTTTGGCGTGAACGTGTCGATCTTCGAGGACTTTCGCAGTTTCACCTATTGGCTGCGGCCGTGACGTTCCCGTCGATTTGGTTTGCCGCCGATGCCGTTCCACGCTACTTCATGCCGCTCTATCCACTGCTCGCGGTGATGATCGGTGCCGCTTGTGAATTCGCGACCGATCCGAAACGCACGGGGTGGTTGGCTCATTGGTGGCCGATGACTCTGAGAGGCTCTGCGGTGGCGTCGGTCGGGCTCGCCGCGGCTGTCGTCGCCATTGCTCTCCAGCCGTGGGGCGTCTTGGTTCGGCTACAGCAGCCGCCCGCTTTCGTATCGCTGTTCTGCCTGGTCTGCCTGGCCGCCGCCGCAATCCTGCTTTCACTGCATCGGCGGGCACGGGCCAATGAAATCCGATTGGCCGTCACGTGCATAGGCTGCGTCCTCGGCCTGACCTTCACCGGGTTCATGCTCAACACCCGCGTCAACGTGCAGATTGACGCGGCTGCCAACGTGGCCGTTGCCCGAGACACAATGATCGGGAACGCTCCTCTGACCAGTGTAGGGCCATTGCCGCATCAGTTCGTATTTCACTTCGACCGACACATTCCAATGATCAAGCCGGCCGACGCGGCTGAGAACCCTGAACTCGTCGGACCGATCTTCGCCGTCTGGAACTTGCTGCCGGAAGAAGAGATCCCCTTCGAATACGAGGTCATCGGGGAAGTGCAGATCGATCGCTTCCGGGAGGGTCGAGATCACCAAGATGAAGAAGTTCTCGTCACCGTCTGCCGCAAACTCAGCGATTCGCCGACGCAAACGGCCATCCTTCCGGCGATCATCGACGCCCGAAAATGATTTCGCACCGCTGCATTTGCAGCGAGCGTCGCATCAGACGCGAACCGGCGCTGAAAAACGTCGAGCGGCCTTGAACATTGTGCGGGTCACCCGAAAACCGAGCGATTCGTACAGCGCGACGGCCGGGCGGTTGTCGGCTGTGACTTCAAGATAGACCCGCTGGGCTCCCGTTTCGCGAAAGCCTTCAATCGCTTTTACGACGAGGGCACGTCCGAGTCCCAGCCCTCGGGCATCGCGAATAATACCGACATTTTGAATCGCACCGAGCTTCTCGGCGACACGCATCCCTTGAATTGTGCCGCAATCGAGTGTCGAGAGGTCGACGAACGATTGCTTCGCGATCAGCCAGGTCGAGTCGGGAAAAAAAGAAGACTGGCGGCAGATGTCGTTCATCAGCTTCAGGCAGCCGCGATACGTCTCGAAACAACTGAACAATCGCGTATCGATTTCCGACCGAAAGCTGAGGAATTTGACCCGGGCATGTCGTCGAGCCAGTTCCGGAGTCCAGCGCACCCACCGGTAGCCATCCGGCAGTTCTGAGGTACCGGACACCGCATCACAGCGGACTTCCATACGAAATCGACGAATGTATTTCATGAAAGCGCCGTTCTGGTCACCGTCGGTTCGTCCATGCCGTTGAACGCCACATTATTTTACGGGAAGGTTGGCCCGGTGCCAGAATCAACTTGAAAAGTCTCTCCGGACGATTCACCGCGAACTTCTCCGCGCAAGATCCTGTCTGATGCGGGTGAAGTCGTAGCGAGCCGGCTCTCAGCCCGAAGGTTGGGGCGCGAAGGAATCTATCGGCATTCGTTCCGACTTCCCTCGTCGAGAAAAATGCAAATCCGTGGCTTCGGCAGGTTCTGCGTCCGGTTGTGAGGCGCGAATGTGTTCTGTCGCGTCCCGCCTCGACGGATCTGAGAAACTCGAATTGCCGGTTCCGTCGCCGTTACACTTCAATCCGAGCGACGACCGAATATACTACATACTCAAGGCGGCGTAGCTCAGTCGGTTAGAGCAGCGGAATCATAATCCGCGTGTCGGGGGTTCGAGTCCCTCCGCCGCTACTTTTTACCCATTTTGACGGTGATGTCTCTGCTTTGGATTCGGCGGAGTTTGACACAGAAAAAGGCGACCGGATCACCGGTCGCCTTTTTCAATTCCTGCCTGCGAGATCGTTCGTGCCGGAATGCCGTCAGCCAAAGAATTTCGACGAGTACAGCCCTCAATCGACGATTCTCGCGACGCCACTATTCGATAGCTGATCCGCTCTCGACGGCGCTGCCGGCTTCGGTCGTATCGACAGTCCCTTCCGTCGGGACGGTTTTCGACCCTGTTTCAGGAGCGGGGGGTTCGCAACCAAGGCTGAATCCGACAGTTCCGGCAAACATCAGCAACGCAACGATCGACTTTTTCACTGACTCTTCTCCGTCCCAGGTTGTGTAGTTCTTTGGTGATTTAGTGCTCAAGCGGACTTCCGCACACCAACACCGTTATGACAGCAACGATTGACCTTCGGTAGTTGGATCACGAGATTCGTGGTCGGTTTTCACGAAATAGTCATGAACCTCCGCTAGGCTCGTCAGGATCGGCGGATCGAGTTTTCGGATTAGTCAAATTGCGCGGCGATCATCGTGTGCGAACCGGCTAACCTCTCTGATTCAGGTTTCAAATTTCGAGCCAGTCCGCCATCTATCGCGAAGGCTACTTCTGGTCAGCAGCCAGTCGATTTCGTGATGCCCTGCAATTAACAGCACCAATCGGGACGACGGAGCACGTACGGGGCATGAGGTACCGCCTGTTTTGGAAATTTCTTCTGCCGTACTTCGTTCTCGCCGCTTCCGCTGCGTTCTGTCTGGCGTGGGTCTGTGGGAATCAGTTGCAGGCATCACTCCTGCAGCAATTGGCAATCCGGCTTAACGGTGCCGATCTCGTCGTCGCCGCCGGCCTCGTTGAGGATTTCGATCGTTCCACCGACGCGAAACTTCAAAGTAGAGTTGAACGGGTGGCGGCCGCGACCGGGACTCGGATCACGATCATTCGAGCGGACGGGACCGTCTTGGCTGACAGTAGTGAGCAAGTTCCGGAACTACCAAATCAACTGCGAAACGTCGAATTGCTGCGAGCACAGAACGTCGGATTCGGCACCGATATTCGATTCGACGAAACGCAGGGACGAATTTTCTATGCGGCCCGCCGGATCGGTCCGCCCGATGGGCTTCGTGGTTTCGTGAGAACATCGGTGCCCATGAGCACGATCGACGAAGAGGTGAGCAATTTCCGCGTCTCGATTGGACTTTGGTCGGGAATCCTTGGCTTGGTCGGGTTTTGCATCGCCGCCTGGGTTTCGCAGCGTGTTTCCAGTCCGATCGGAGAACTGACGAAAGCTGCTGATGTCGCCGCGCGGGAAGGGTCCGGAATCCGCCTTCCCAACTCGGGCGGGGGTGACGAACTGTCGCGATTGCAGCAGGCACTACGGCGGATGGATGAAGCTCAAGCCGAGATCATCTCCGGGCTGAAAGACGAAAATCAATCCTTGAAACAGCGTGGTGAACGGTCGGCGGCCGTCCTCGAAGGCATGACCGAAGGCGTCCTCGCCGTTGATCCCGCCGAACGCATCTTGCTAACGAATGCCGCGTCGGTACGGATGCTCGACTTGCCTCCCGGCGACCTGCTGGGCCGGCCGTTGTGGGAGGTGGTTCGCAATAACTCGATTCAAAAGGTGGCGCAAAGCGCGCTCAACGGCGAACCGTCGGCCACGCAGGAAATCGAAATGTCGAAACAGTCCAAGATTGTGGCCCTCCGTGCGGGACGCCTACCCGGAACACCCTGCCCGGGTGTCGCGATCGTCCTGCACGACGTGACGGAACTGCGTCGCCTGGAACGACTACGTAACGAATTCGTGTCCAACGTGCATCACGAACTCAAGACGCCGCTCGCCGTCATCAGTGCCTGCGTCGAGACAATTCTCGATGGGGCGAAGGATAATCCGAACGATCTGGAGAGGTTCCTGCAACGGGTGTCGGATCAAACCGACCGGCTCAGCAATTTGATCGGCGACCTGCTCAGGCTGGCGCGGATTGAGTCGGGGCTCGATGTCTTCGACATGGCAAAACTCGACGTCGCGAAGTTGGTTGAAGACTGTGTGCGAGAGCATTCCGAGGTCGCCAGTGCGAAAGACGTTCGGTTGGAAATCATTCCAAGCGTCGATGCGGTCCGCGTCGAGGTCGATCGCGAAGGGATGCGGACGATTCTCGACAATCTCGTCGACAACGCGATTAATTACACCCCCTGCGGCGGAAGGGTGTGGCTCCGTTGGCTCAGCGAAAATGGGGAGGCACACATCGAAGTTCGTGATTCCGGAATCGGAATCCCCGAGGAACACCTCGCCCGAGTCTTCGAAAGATTTCACCGGGTCGACGCGGCACGGTCACGGGCCGCCGGCGGAACCGGACTCGGTTTGGCGATCGTAAAGCACCTCGTGCAGGTCTTTCGCGGACGGATCGAAGTCGCGAGCGTTGTCGACGAGGGCAGCACCTTCACGGTGCATCTCCCGCAGGCCTGAACCACATCGACGCGGGCCGACAGGATCGAGTTGCTGTCGCTTCAAATGGTCGAAGGACCGCCCAGTCACCACAATTTGATTCCCGCTATCTGAAAGCATAGGAAGCATTTATGGAGAATTCACGATATCTTAATGGTACTTATCACCAATTTTGACAATCGGTGATTTGATAGGTGCTACTGTTAGAAGGTTGATTCGTGGAGGAGACGACTTCTCCACGTCGGGCGACTTCATTTGAGCCGGAAATGGAATGGCCACCGGCACGAGCGTCTGAATGAAGAGCCGAGTTGCTCACGGAATGGCGGGCCTTTTTTCATGTCGATTCACCTGATCCGAGATCTCGAGACGCTGCATCGCGACATCCTCACGATGTGCGCGATGACGGAGGAACTTCTCGGTCGAGCGATCGACGAAATCGATAGGCCCGACGAATCACTCGTGGCGAAGCTGGCCGAAGAGGACCGCAGGATCGACTGGTACGATGTGCAGATCGAAGAGAAATGCCTGAAGATTCTCGCCCTGCACCAACCGGTCGCGATCGATTTGCGTCGCATCGTGACGGTCTTGAAGATTAGTAAAGAACTCGAACGCTGTGCAGACCTCGGCGTCCATATTGCCGAACGGACTGCCGGTCTCGTCGATGCCGAGATGAAGGTGAAAGTGCCGCGGCGACTCCCGCAGATGGCGCGTTTCGCCCTCGATATGCTCCGTCGCAGTATCGACGCGTATGTCGAACTCGACACTGAGAAAGCACGGGCCGTGTGCAACGACGATGATATCGTCGATGAACTGAATCGCGAGATTATCGGAGAACTGACCGAGGTGATGAAGTCCTCACCGACGCAGGTCGACCCGGCGCTGCATCTGTTCTCCGCCAGTCGTCACTTGGAACGCGTGGCTGACCACGCAACCAACATTGCGGAAGAAGCGGTCTACATGGTCGAGGGGGCCATTATCCGGCACCGCAAGAAGTTTCCCGATCGGGCTCCGGGCGAAGAAATCAATGTGCCGCCGGACATGGCGGAACCGACCAGCCCGGGCCTATAATTCCGCTCGGGGCCTATTTAAACTCCCATTTCGACGCGGACAGGTGCAGCCGCGAAGGCAAAATGAAAAAGCCCAATATCCTCTTGGTCGAGGACGAACGCGATCTGGCCGAGATTCTTCAGTACAATCTGGAGAGGGAAGGCTTTGACGTCGTCCATTGTGCCGATGGTCAGGACGGGCTCCGGCGGGCCCAGTCGCTCCTGCCCGATCTCATCATTCTCGATCTGATGCTGCCGGTGTTTGACGGCTTGGAGGTTTGCCGAGAGCTGCGGAGCGATCCGCGCACACAGCATCTGCGAATCTTGATGCTGACTGCCCGTGGGGAGGAGGTCGACGAAATCGTCGGTTTCAGCATGGGCGCCGACGACTACGTTCTGAAACCGTTCAAGACGAAACCTCTGATTCATCGCATCAAGGCATTGCTGCGACGGACCCCGGCGAACGGGCAACAGTCTGATCAACTCGCCTCCGGCGGCGTCACCATCGATCGTGTCAATCACATGTGTACGATTGACGGCAAAGAGGTCGGTCTCACCCCGACGGAATTCCGATTGCTGTGGACGCTGATTCGGCAGCCCGGTCGGCCATTCAGCCGCAACGAATTGATGGATACGTGCCGAGGCGAAGACGCCAACGCCCTCGAACGCACGATCGACGTCCACATCCGTTCTTTGCGGCAGAAACTGAACCAGAAGGCCGATTACGTCGAGACCGTCCGAGGCATCGGATATCGGTTTCGGCCCGGCAATGGTAACGGGTGAACCTTCGCCCGGTTTGACCGGTCCATCGAAGGGCACTACACTTTTCGATCCGCCGCTGAGCGAGGCGAGTTTCGTCTGCCGACGAGGCGCCGTTCGCCCGCTAATACGTCCCCGTAGCTCAACTGGATAGAGCGTCGGCCTCCGAAGCCGAAGGTTAGAGGTTCGAATCCTCTCGGGGACGCTCTGTTGAGTAAGCGCAACCAATCGAGCTCGCTAGAGCGAATCTCACATAAGTGTAGCGGTTTCCGGCGGCGATTCGTAAGAATTTGCAGGCGTCACGCGCACGAGAGCCGCCACAGACAGCAGGAATCTGCTCTAGTTTTTAGAAAATCACGTCAGATCAAATTCATTGTTGTTACTTCCCGGACAAAATCTCGGTCGGCGGCCCAAACATCAATAATCAAGACAAAATCTGATATGCCGTTGCATGAACGTCAGTCGCTGTTGAAGACGCCCGAAGGCACAGCGATGAGATGAACTTTAAAGACCACCTATCGCGTCAAAACTGCGAACACGGCGTAGTGGTCTGAAGGGTATCGCCCCTCGTAGCCTTTCCGATCGATGCCGGCTTTCTTAATCGTCCAGTCGCGGGAACAGCCGATCCAGTCGATTCGCCGGGAAGACTTGTGATCTGCCTTAAAGGCGCTCCATGTCCCCTCGTTGTCACCACGTAGCGAGTGGACGGTGCGAAAGGTATCGACCAAAGGTGATTTTACTTTCGCTCGCTCAGCAAACATGGCGCGGTATGGGGGGCTTCCCTCGTTCGCATTAAAGTCGCCGGTCAAAATGACGGAGCAGCCTCTTCCCAGTTCGCCGATGCGCTTGCGAATGAGGTTCGCACTTTGCAAGCGTGCGTCCGGACCGCGGTGGTCGAAATGCGTATTGATGAAATAGATCGGTTGCGCGTCTTCATCGAGCCGATCTCGAAGTTGGACCCAGGTCGCCATACGCGGAAGGGAACTGTCCCAGCTTTTACTACCGGCGTCTTCTGGGGTTTCGCTTAACCAGAAGTGACCGCCATCGAGTTTCTCAAACCGTTCCGTTCGCCAAAAGATCGCCATAATCTCGCCCTTCTCCCGGCCGTCTTCACGACCGACGCCGAACACGCTGTACTCAGGGAGTTGTTGGGCGAGGAAGTCCCGCTGGAACGGGAGCGTTTCCTGAGTCCCCAAGAGGTCCGGTGAGAGCGTCTTGATCGACTTGACGAGATTATCCTTACGAAATTTCCAACTATTCTCACCATCGCGTGCGGCTCCCACCCGGATATTAAAGCTGACCGCGGTGGTAGCCGGAGGTGCGGCCGAGCAGAAGCAAGGGGCCAGCAGAAAGATGGCGAAAGCGCAAGTGATATTTTTCAAGACCTGGCTCCGATAACGCAGGAGGGGATCAACATCCGATACTGTCGAGTCGCCACTCCGGTGAAAAGGAATGAAACGACGACAAGGCTGGCTATTGATCCTGATCTTAGCTGGCATTTAAATCAGTTCCAGCCGGGACGGATTCGCCGAAAAACGCCCGGTGCTCTTCATGGCTCTTCGAGACTTGTTGTTTGGACTCTTGGTGTCAATTCAACTCCCGTTCCGGTTACGTCAAGAACCTGCTCGGTTGAAAACGTGACTTCCGATACTGCTATCGGGTAACATATCTGAGACTGTTATTGAAACGAATTACAGCAACGGGACGCTCTCATGCTGCACTCCCCTCTCTCACGACGCGCGGTCCTTCGTGGTGTCGGCGGAACGCTAGCCCTGCCGATGTTGGAGGCCATGACGCCAATCACGGCGGTCGCGGCGGGACAGTCCGGCGGCGATCCGGTGCGCAGCGTTTTCATCGGCGTCGAGGGCGGTATCTGGACGGGCGAGGACGGATTCTTCCCTTATCGCGACGGTGAGAACGTCGAACGGGCGAACAAGTGGGGCAAGAACGGCATCCTGCCGGGCGGCTTCGTCGCCGATACCGGTCCCGACTTCCGGCTGACGTCGACTCTCGAGCCGCTGGCTCCGGTCAAGGATCGGCTGCTCGTGCTTAGCGGGCTTAAGCACGCCAACGACGGCATTCCGAACAGTGTCGTCAACGGCCACGGGCAGGACCTCGGAACTCTGCTGACTGGAGCAAATATTTCGGGCACGCCGGGCGTGTCGCTGAAAAATCGCATGTCGCTCGACCAGTATATGGCGAGCAAGA
This sequence comes from Stratiformator vulcanicus, assembly GCF_007744515.1. Classification (NCBI taxonomy): domain Bacteria; kingdom Pseudomonadati; phylum Planctomycetota; class Planctomycetia; order Planctomycetales; family Planctomycetaceae; genus Stratiformator; species Stratiformator vulcanicus. The sequence goes on along the minus strand of NZ_CP036268.1, from coordinate 1,873,771 downwards.
TCGGCGATCGGACCCGCTACTCCTCGCTCGAAGTTGTCGTCGGTGGGGGAAGCTACAACACCCGCGAGGCGACCGGACTCGGCTACATGGGTTTCCTGAGCTATGACGCCGATGGAAACGTCTGCCCCGTCGAAGGTGACCCGGCCGCGCTATTCGATCGCCTCTTTACAGACGGCAATGCCGAGCAACAGGCCGAACGCGAGGCGAATCGCCGTAAGCGACGCAGCATCCTCGACAGCCTCAGGCAAGACCTCAACAGATTGGGGTCCAAAGTCGCGCCTGAAGACCGCCGAAAGCTCGACGAATACGCGACTTCGATTCGAGAGATTGAAAAACGGGTCGCCCGGCAGAAAGAGTGGGAGAACGTGCCGATTGACCTGCCCAAGGGGACGAAGCGACCGGAGCCGAGCAAAGGCCGTGGCGGTTATGGCGGCGACGGAGCGGGACGAGTGGAAGAGATGCGGCTGATGCTCGATTTAGTCGCCTTGGCCCTGCAGACCGACGTGACTCGCATCGTGACGCTTCGGCTCGGCGGTTACTTCGGAAGCTTCAAGTTTCTCGGCTTCCCCGAAGACCCGCACGGCGTCTATGCCCACAATGGTGGTGACCCGAAGAAGTTCGCCGGAGCGCGGGCGATCGACCGCATGCACATCGAGCAACTGTCCTACTTCTTGCAAAAGTTGGACGGCATTCAGGAGTCCAGCGGCTCGGTGCTCGACAACTCACTCGTCTTTTACGGGGCCGGTTTGACGAACGGTCCCAATGGTCGTCGTGGACGAAAAGAAGTGACTTACGACGCTCATGGGCAGCAGAACTGTCCGATCCTGATGGCGGGCAAGGCGGGCGGCAACTTGTCGACCGGTCGACATGTCACTTTCGACGACGGCACTCCGCTATCGAATTTGTACGTCAACGTTATGGAATCGATGGGCATGCCCGACGAGAACTTCGCCGACAGCAACGGTCCGCTCAGCGGTCTGGCGTAAGTCGTCGAATTGCCGATCAGTATTCCCACTGCGCTCAGGTAGATCAGGTATGTCTTCCGCCACGTTCGAACCATTTTCCGTGCGCTGCTCTCAATGTGAGGCTTCGCTGAAGGTCCGTAAGCCCACGCTGGTCGGTCGCAAAGTAGCCTGCCCGCGCTGCAAGGCGGCGGTTCGAATTGAACAGCCCGCGCCGGTGGGAAAAGTCCGTCGACGGCCGCATGCGAGCGAGTCGTCCGCTCGGTCACCAGTGCCAGCAACGCCGAAACGCCGTCGCTCTCCGACCGCTTCCGCGCCAAAGACTCGTCCTTCAATGCCGACTCGCGGTTCGCGATCGACTCCAAAGAGAAGCGCGAAGGACTCGACCAATTCAAAACTGCCACTGCTTGCCGGGTTATCAGGTATCGCCACATTACTGCTCGTCGGTGTCGGCGTTCTGGCATGGTCGCTCCAATCCAACGAATCTCCACAGCTACCTCACCAGATCGCAGACGCGGCTGAGGGTACGAGCGACTCAACCCCAGCGCCTCCCGTCACGTTAACGCAGCCGACAACGACGACCGCGGATGATGAAACACCGACTGTTGCTCTCGACTCAAAACCACCGCTTACCGAACCGGCTGAACTGACGCGCCCGGCCGTGCTGACCAACGACGTGCCGGTGGTGACGGTCTCGCAAGAGACCGAAGAGGACAGCCGCAGGGAGCGGGAGTTCCTCGCGAAGTTTTGCATCGACTGCCACGATGCCGCCGACCCGGCGGGTAATTTCGCAATGAATGAGATGCTCTCTGCGGGCGCGCTCATGCATGCTCCGGCCGAATGGCAACCGATCGTCGAACGGCTGATTGCGCAGGATATGCCTCCCGATGAACCGGGGCAGGATCGACCATCGATCGCTGAGTATGAGGCGATGGTCGACTACTTAAAGCAACGTCTGGCCGAAGCGACAGGCAACGCCGGCCGATGGACGCGCCGGTTGAATCGGGCCGAGTACGACAACACGATGCGCGATTTGCTGCTCATCGACTATTCCCCGGCCGACAGCTTTCCGCAGGACCTCGGCCTCGAAGGTTTCGACAACGTCGTCGACGTGCAGACTCTTGCGCCAACGACGCTTGAGAAATATCTCGATTCAGCGGCCGAGGGGCTTCGACTGGCGCTTGTCGATGAAAAAGAGCCGACGCCGTTCAGCTATCGTTACTTCCCGCTACATCGTGATCACCATAAGAATCCGGGAACGATCAAAGACAGTCCTTTGAAGCTCCAAGAACTGGCCAAGAAGCACGATGTGTGGCGGCAGCCGCCGGGCGAACTTCGGTTCCTGCGGCTCGACTGGGGATCGGGCAGTCCGCCCAAGAATGGCGGTTGGTCTGCCGTGCGAGAGGGGAAAGGGGCACACGGTTACGAAGTCGTGCTCCCGCCGAGTGGTGACATCTCTCGCCGGGGTGATATGCCATTCGAGAATGACCTCGAATTTGCGACCTATCGACTTCGCGTTCAGGCTTACAGCGAAGCCGTCGACGGCCGAGGCAATGTGATTCCCAACGAAGAAGTTGCCGATGTCGTTTACCTCGGCTTCTTTCTCAATGACGTCAAGACGGCTGTCGAACCGATTCCCCTCGACGATCAGCCGCGGTGGTATGAGTTCGAGTTTTCGACTGATCGGCAGAAGCCGAAGGTCACCGTCGGTGCATACTCGCAAGTTTCCGAAAAGCAGTTAAAGAAGGTACCGAGTCTCGTCATCTGTGAGACGCAACTCATCGGTCCGCTTTTCGATCAGTGGCCGCCGGCCAGTCACCGTGCCATCGTCGGAGATGATCCGAACGCTCCGATCGAACAGATCATCGAACGATTCGCTACACGGGCATTCCGTCGTCCGGCCACATCGGATGAGGTCCGTCAGTATGTCGGCATTTACGAGTTGGAAATCTCGGCCGGGAGCGACCATCGAGCAGCGATGGAAGTCGCCTTGCAGGCTGTTCTTGTCTCACCGTCGTTTCTTTTCATGGTCGAGGAGTCGCGTCCCGACGATAGTTTAAATGACTACGAAATTGCTTCACGACTTTCCTATTTCTTATGGAGCACGATGCCCGACGAGGAACTGCTCTCGCTGGCTGCCGATGGCCGATTGCGCGACGACGCCGAACTTCGGCAGCAGGTCGAGCGGATGCTGGCCGATGCGAAGTCTGAAGCGCTCGTCCAGAACTTTGCCTCGCAGTGGATCGGCATCCGACGCATTAATGACCTCGCCCCAGACCCGGCCGTTTTTCCGGAATGGGACGATGCCCTGCGCGAGGCGATGAAGGGGGAGTTGGAACATCTCGTCCGCCACGTCCTCCGCGAGAACGGCAGCATCGTGGAATTCCTTAATTCCGACGAGACGTTCCTTAATCAGCGACTCGCGCGTCATTACGGAATTGATGGTGTCCGCGGCGGCGAATTCCGGCAAGTGAGTTTGACTTCGACCCCCCAACGGGGCGGCCTGACGACAACGGCGGGTATCTTGGCGTTGGGAGCGCAGCCGACCCGGTCCGCTCCCGTCAAGCGCGGTGTGTTCATCGTTGAGAAGCTCTTTAATCGGCCGCCACCGAATCCCCCTGCGAATGTCCCGCCTATCGACGAAGAGCAGGCGATTAAGAATCCGACGAGCGTCCGGGCCCAGATCGAAGCCCACCGTGCAAATCCGAGTTGCGCGTCCTGTCATGAGAAGATCGACTACTGGGGCCTGCCCATGGAACGCTTCGACGGCATCGGCGGCTCGCGGGATATCCCGGCGTCTGAATTAACGACTGTTTTGCCCGACGGACGAAAAATTAATGGCCCCGAGGGCGTCCGTAAAGAACTGGTGACCCGCCGCGAAGAGTTCGCGCGCGGGCTTAGCGAGAAGCTAATGCTTTACGCCTTGGGCCGGACTCTCACATTTGATGATAAAGACGCAATCCCAAAGATTGTCGATGCCGCCCGCTCAGACGACTATCGATTTGAAACACTCATTAAAGAAGTGGTGCTGTCGAAACCGTTCCTGACTCACTGATGAGCATCCTCCGTCCCATTGAAGTCGATCCGCCGACTTGATTACGAAGCGTCGGGCGAATCGCTCAGCCGCGTGATTTGCTGTGCGGTCAGGGCACATTCCCGCCATTGCGAGGGAAAGTTCGCCCCGAGTTGCTCGTAGAACGCGATCGCCGGCGCGTTCCAGTCGAGTACCTGCCATACGAGCTTAGAGGCCCCGAGCTCTTCCGCCCGTGCGGCCACTCGGCGGACGAGTGAGAAACCCACGCCGCGATCCCGAAACTCTGGCCAGACGTAAAGGTCTTCCAAATGAACCCCAGCCCGGCCGGCGAACGTCGAGAAATTGCGATACGTGATGGCAATTCCCGCCGGCTCCTCCGCGACCCACGCGATCCAGCCTTCCGCGACCGCATGCGCTCCGAAGAATTCGCGGCGGTAGTCTTCTTCCGTCGCGGTGACTTGATGGCTGAGCAATTCGTACTCGGCGAGCGCTCGGACGCCTGCAAGCAGAATGTCGAGGTCGTCGGGCGTCGCTATCCGAATCTCGACCGCAGGAGGATCATCCATCGCGGTCGATCCGTTCGGTCTTGAGCACTTCGGCGTCGCCATTGATCACCCCGTTGCCGCCAGATTCCGCAGCCTGCCGCTCTAGGTCGGCTTCGAGCAGTTCCATATTGCGACGATTCGCCTTGAAGACGAAGTCGAGTACGTCGCCGAGTGCGGGAACGAGTCCGACGATCAGGTCCAACGTCACGTTGGCGATCATCCTGCTGAGCGTGCCGCTGGACGCCCCCAGCTTGAAGGCGTCGTAGACGAGCCACAATGCGATGACACACGTGACGACATCCCCTCCGAACGGAATCAAACCGATCAGGCCGTCCCATCCGATTCTGTGATTCGTTCCGGGGATTCCGACGGCGTCGTCCATCAGGCGCGCAATCGTTTTCATCCGCCCGAGCCGGCGCTCGTCGCTGCGTTGCTTCGCCTGTTCGTTTTCCTGGCTCATTAAACCGATTTCGTCCGGTAATCGCTCACGGGGCCCTGTTTCGAACGCCGTCTCGTGTGCCGCCACAGCCGCCCCTTGCTTGCCGTTCAATCCGCCCCCGGATTGAATGGCGTTTCAGGTCGAAGTTCAACCCGCACCGGTGCGCGATTCGTACACGGACGGCCCATCTTGGAGGGAAAATCGGATGAAGTGTGAAGTCGCATCGACGGATTGGAACAAAATCGCCGCCGACTGGCTCGTCGTGGGCGTGCCCAGCGAGGGAGAGGCCGGGCCGGGGAAGTCGGCGTTCGACATGTCGCTTCGCGAGCGGATTGCCCGATTACGCGAATCCGGTGACCTGACCGGCAAGCTGGGTGAGACGCTCGCGTTGCGAGACGTGCCGGAAATCGCAGCGAAACGACTGCTGTTCGTCGGCATCGGCGATCCGAAAGAGCTGACCCGCGGCAAACTTGGCAAAGCGATTCGCACCGCGGCCCGCCTGATCTCGGAGAAAAAGACCGAACGGGTCGCCTTCGATTGCCCACAGGCCGCCGTCGACAAATTGGAATTGGACACCGCCATCTGCACCGTGACGGCCGAAGCGATCGTCGGCAGCGTCGGTCAGGGACTGTACCAGAACGAACCGAAGCGGTTTCCGTTCGAGTCGATCACGGTCCTCGTCGAAACCGAAGCAGTAGCCACAGCCGCCGCGGATGGCCTGCAGCGGGGACATGTGATCGGGGAGTCGATCAATTTGACCCGCGAACTCGTCAACCGACCGGCGGCCGACATCTATCCCGAATCAGTGGCCGAACGCGTCCGCGAACTGGCGGAGCACGTCAGCTTTGAAGTCGAAGTGCTCGAGTTGGAGAGTCTGCAACGGGAGCAGATGGGTTCGCTGCTCGCGGTCGCACAAGGCAGCGACAAACCGCCGCGAGTGGTCGTGATGAAACACAACGGTGCGACGAAACCGGACGCCCCCACGTTGGCCCTCGTCGGCAAAGGGGTCACGTTCGATAGCGGCGGGCTGAGCATGAAGCCGTCCGAAGGCATGAAGGACATGAAGTGTGATATGGCTGGCGGTGCGACGGTCATCGGAGTGATAGCCGCGGCGGCGCGACTGAAACTGCCCGTTAATCTCATCGGCTACGTCGGCCTCGTCGAAAACATGGTCAGCGGCAACAGCTATAAACTGGGTGACGTCTTAAAATCCCGCAGCGGCATCACGATCGAAGTTCTTAATACGGATGCAGAAGGCCGGCTCGTCCTCGCCGACGTCCTCGATTACGCCGTCGAAAAAGGTTGCGACCACCTCATCGATCTCGCCACGTTGACCGGGGCCTGCGTGGTCGCGCTGGGTGATGAAGTTGTCGGAGCCTTCACGAACAACGAGGTTTGGTGCAACGAAGTCCGCGCAGCCGCCCATCTGACCGGCGAGCATGTGTGGGAACTGCCGATGCACGAGCACTTCGCCGAACTCTTAAAGAGCGATGTCGCCGACTGCAAGAACGTCGGCCCCCGCTGGGGCGGCGCAATCACCGCCGCGAAGTTTTTGGAGCAGTTCGTCGACGAAACCCCTTGGGTCCACCTTGACATCGCCGGCCCCGCCTATGCCCAAAGCAGCCGCGGCGATCAGGAAGGCGGCGGGACGGGGGCGATGGTCCGCAGCTTAATTGAACTCGCGGCTGAGTACGGGGCCAATCGTGGGTGAGTCGAGTGAACGAGACTATGAGTTAAGCATCAAGTTCTTAAATGTCGATCTCGACGTAGTTTCAACTCGGCCGACCGCTCCGCTTACAAAGTCGCTGGATGGCATCGCTTACCCCTTGCATGAAACGGCCAGCGACGGCCAGTATCTGGCGAGCTATGAACTCACTGAGCCGGAAAAGCGGGCCGGGACCGAGTTTAATGCGGAGCAGATGGTCCTTGAGTTTTGCGATGCTATCGCGGCGTTGACGGGTGATGCGCTCTCCGTCTGGGTGCTGGCGTCGAAAAAAGAATTTAATCTCGGCTTTGACAGTGGTCTCCATCCCCGGAATTTGCAGTGGTCGTTGCAACCGGAAACACTGCAACGGGTCGCGGACGTGGATGCGGCGCTCGTGATTACTATTTATGCTGTTTCAACGGGGGATGAAGTGAGTGCCTGAGGTACGCCGGATACTGCGGCCGTCATAACCCTCATTCTTATATCGTGTGCCGCAAGAGCGATATCCCTTGCTTGCGCGGCGGGCTTGTGACGACTTCATTGCTCTTTGATTTTATATTTAGCTCGTGTTCCAGTGAATCTGTTCGAACATTGCTAATAGTTTTTCGCCCTTGGCGACGTTTAAGCTGTGAACCCAGGCGATTCGACCTCGCAGCACACTGCGAAAATCCGCGACACCCTCGTGATTTTGCAATTCCGGGCCGTGGCGGATGCAGTTGTGAAGAGTTGCCTTTAGTGCGTCGTAGTCTTCGCGGGCGATGTTCAATCGGGTATTTAAAATCACTCCGCAAGCCTGTTGTCGACTTCCCTTCCTCAAAACAGCCGACTTCGAAGAACGGGCTTCGAAGCCTTCGTCGATTAAGATCGCGAGTGCGCGAATCCTAAAGCGGTAAATCTCCGCGTCGCTCAAATTGCCGGAGAACAACAAGTCATCGGCATAGCGGGTGTACGACAGGCTGAATCGCGCGGCCAAGCCCGTAAGTCGGCGGTCAAGATGGAAGGCGCACAGGTTCGCCAACGCAGGGGAGGTCGGTGCCCCCTGCGGGAGGTGAGCCGACAGTAAATGTTGTCGCAAATGCCGCGCGCCCGAACCGGTCGCTTCGGCGTGCAACTGATCGGTCGGCAGGCGATTCGTTGTGAGGGCAGACAGCAAAAAAGCGACTTCCTCGACATAGCCGACAGCGCGAAAAGTCGCTTGCACGCGGGGTTGCAGAATTGATGGAAAGAAGTTCGCAATATCGAAGCGAATTACGACTCGGCGTCCGACGTGAGGCTTGGCAAAGTCTCGAACTGATTGCCCTTTGCGAAAAGCACATGCGGCTGGGTGTGGACGGAGCTTATTGAGTATCTCCGCTAGTATCTTTTTTTGGATCGCTTTCAGTCGCTGTTTCGGTATCTCCAAGGGCCGGGGCGTTCGACCGGTACGCTCAACCCAGCGATATCGATAATGACGTTGCCGCTCGCGCGGTCTTTTGGTTTCGAATCCATGCGGGTCGGCGAGCCAGAGCATCCGCTCCGGAGTGAGATCAAGAAATTCGGCGAGCTCGCGGATGTTATTCAGAATCGGGAGCGAGCCCGTGATCGCCTCTGCCGGAATGGTGCGATGCCCCGTGAGGTCGCGCGGGGGCGATATCCGGAATTGATCGGGGAAGTACGATTCAAACCGAAGCAGAAAGAGGGTCAGCCGCCGAAGGGTCGGCACCGCGGAATGAGGTGGGAAGACTGCAAACACGAGGCGGACCAACCGCTCGATCCGGCGGTGATGCACCCGCCCGAAAACGACGGTCAGCCGAGCAGTGCATGATTCAGGCGAGAACGCCCCGGCCAAAAAAACTCGGGCGACCGATTCTGCGTCGGGGGTCGGAAATTCGTCCTCGAAGTCGTGCATAAAAAGTACCGGAGCACCTCGCCAGCAGCGTGATGCGCGACGAATTATCCGTGGTAGCGGATCATCCGTCGTGCCCCGAAATGCGTCGTTGCGAATTAAGCCGCGGGGTAACCCCGTGGCGACTCGTTCGTGACGAGCCAATAGCCGAGGTGCCCCGGCCCATCGAGGTTACACTGCCGTTCAGTTGCCCACAATGAGGAATCATGCGCGTGGTCGAAACGCGAATTCGGAGTCGACGCAATTCTTTCGAAAAACTATCGTCCCTCGCAATCGCCAATTGCCGGGAGCTTCGCCATGACTTCACCCTCGTCGACTTCGCCCGTATCGACTTCGAGCGCGACTGAGAATTCCTCGATTGCTTCACGGCTTCTCGCTCTGCTCCCGGGCGGGCGCGAGATCTCGCGTCGGCGTCGAAAGCGGAAGCTGTTGGCTGAGGCGAAGTCGGCTGCCGAGGTCTTCACCGATCACTATGCAACCAATGACTGGGGGGACGCTGAGAGCGCGTCCGGTCCGGGCTCGACCCTCGAATATACCGCGAATATCCGGCGAGAATTGCCGAAGCTCGTGCAAGAGTTGGGCGTCAAGACGATCCTTGATGCCCCCTGCGGCGATTACAACTGGTTCCGCGCGATTAATTGGGAATCAGAGATTGAATACCTCGGCGGGGATATCGTTGCTCCGTTGATCGAGCGAAACTACATCCGGCACGCCGGAGAAAACGTGAACTTTCGCACGCTCAACATCATCGAAGACCCGCTGCCGACGGCCGATCTGTGGCTGTGCCGGGACTGCTTGTTTCACCTGTCGAACGCTGATATTTGCCGGACGTTGACGAATTTTCTGGAGAGCGGCGTCACCTTTCTTCTGACAACCACCCATCACGAGGCAACCTCGAATCGCGATATCGTGACCGGGTCGTTTCGGCTGCTCAACCTCGAACGGGCGCCATTTTTCTTCCCGCAACCGATCCACATGATGGATGACTGGATCGAAGGCTTTCCGCCCCGGCAATTAGCACTGTGGTCGCGAGAGCAATTGGCCGAAGCGCTCCGCGATACCGAGTGGATTCGCTCCGCGCACGCCGCATAAAGTGCGACCTCGGTCGACCAAGTTGATTAACTCAACGACGTGCCGCCGTGGGCTTGTTTGGCACAGCCGGCGGCTCCGATGAAGCCGGCATCGCCGCCGAGCGTGGCGTAATCGATCTCGGTCTTCTCGGCGCAGGTCGGGAACGCCCTCTCCTGCACGACGCCCTTGATCTTGTGGAGAAATCTCTGGCCGAGCGGGGCATCGTTGCGGCCGAAGGTCATAGCACCGCCGAACAGGATCATTTCGGGGTCGATCGTGTGCATCAGCGTGACGGTGCCGACCCCGAGATACATCGCGGTGTCCATCACGAGTTGGTCACAGAGCCGGTCCCCCCGCTCGGCGTGATCGGCGATCAGCTTGGGAGTGAGTTCGGCCCCGACCTTGATGGCCGAGCGAATGCTGCTGGCACGACCTGCAGCAAGTGCCTCGCGGCATCGAGTGACCAGAGCTCGGGCAGCCGCATAGGCTTCGAGCGTGCCTCGCTGCCCGGTGCCGGGGTGCTGTCGATCGCCGTCCATGTCGACGATAATGTGCCCGCATTCGGAGCCGTGCGAGTGGGCCCCTTGGATAATCATGTCGTTGACGATGATCCCGCAGCCGATGCCGGTCCCCAACGTCCAATACACCAGACTGTCGACATCCTTGGCCTGACCGGCCCAAAACTCGCCGTACGCTGCCGCGTTCGCGTCGTTTTGAAATGCGGTCGGCTTTCCCAGTCGCTCAGAGACGAGATCGCGCACGGGCAGGTCATGCCACTCGGGCATGTTGGCGGGTGTGAGGAGCCGACCTTCGGGGATGTCCATCGGGCCCGGCGTCACGAGTCCGACAGCGACGATATCGTCGATCGACAGTTTCGCCTGCTCAACGGCCTGCCGGGCTCCTTGCTCCAGATTGGCAAGGCCCACGTCGGGGCCGGCTTCGGTCTCCGTTTTGACTGAAGTTTTCGACAACGGCGTTCCCTCGCCCGAAACGACCCCGCACTTGATGTTGGTGCCCCCGACATCAATTCCGAGGAAGTACGGTCCCGATGTCGTGTCCGCTGACCCGCTGTCCTTCATGACGCCTACGCCTGCTTCGAATCATTTCTCTGCGGTTGCCGAGTATAAAATCGAGCGAGAATCACACAAGCACTTCGGGATCGGACGGTGAATGCTTCTGGAAAGTTGGCCGAAAATTCGCAGTTCGATTGCCGGATTCGATTGCCAAATTCGATGGGCAGTGGGAAGTCACGTCTGGTCTTCGGCTTCCAGCGCCTGCAATAACAGGAAAATTGGCGATTCCTGCAATTGATCCGTTGCGGATGTTAGGTGTGCCTCTCACGATCGTCCGGTTCGGGCGTACGAGGTGTTTCCGGAGCCCGCGGACGTTTCGTGCGACTATATGAAAATTTTGTCAGGCAATGGCCGAGCGTGAGACGCAGCCCGATCCGGACGATTTGGAAGCGGTCTACGCGGCCTACGCCCGAGAATTGTGGGCGCTGTTTTACTCGAGATGCAGCGACCGAGAACTCGCCGCTGACGCGGTGCAGGAGGCATTTTGGCGGTTTCACTCCAAGAGACCCTCTGATCTGAAGGATTCCCGAGCCTGGCTCATCCGAGTGGGCACGAATTGGCTACGCGATCGGGGCAGGCGGAAGCGGCGGGCGGCGAAGTCGGTCGAATCACTTAGTCACGTGCCGGACGGACGCGATGGCCCTGATGAGGGGCCACTTTCCGCCGAACTGCGAGACGAAGTCCGTGAGGCCATCAAAAGATTGAAGTTAGAGGATCGCGAGGTACTCGTCTTAAAGTATGCCTTGGATTGGTCATCGGCACGAATCGCCTCCACACTCGGCGTGGCGGTGACGGCGGTCGACATGCGGTTATCGCGTGCTCGCCGCAGGCTGGCTGAACTTCTGGAATCGAACAACCCGAATCGGTCTACGGACAGAACGTCAGAGTAATCTCGCGGTCGATCACGGATGCCCGTCGTGAATCGACCTTGCGTTGGAAAATTGAAGACTATGAGCGTTCAAGATCACGACAATCACCATTTGCCGCCGGAGGAAGCGCAAATCGACTCGATGTTGCGCGACTTTTTTCGCCGGGAAATTCCCCGCGAAATCGCGGATGGCGTGAACTTCGATCAGCGACGTCTCGCGGTCCGCCGACGGACGAAGTCCGTTCGCGTGATTGTTTCCGCGGTGGCCGGTCTGGCAGCCGTCGCGATTGCTCTGGTCATTCCGACTGATCGACCGACGGAGTCGGATGCTCCGGCCCCGCTTGCCACGACTCAGGAGTTTGCGACAACCGAATCAACGGAATCGGCACCCGCGACAGTGCTTCAGCCGCGAGTGCCTCAGCCGCCAGCGATAGCAGAGCGTCCTGCCGATTCGTTTTCAGAGTCACCGTTATTCGTGATCGGCGACGAAGCCCAACCGGCGGGCCCGATCCGTCCGGTAACCGACGGCGCCTCGTCCGTGCCCAGCTTTGCACCGGACGGCGGCGAGGAGATCGAAATCTTTTCGATCGAAGACCCGGAAGCGGGCAGTTCGGTCGAAGATTGACGTTGTTCGATCTCTCTGCAACCGGCGGCGCGGCTCGCTCCATCGCCTGACTTGCGGTATCCTGAGGCGGAACGATTGTTTTGCCTTCAAAAGGATATGCGCGTGAGTTCGGTTCTGGTCAACGACTACGACCTCAGCCGCATTGCCCAATTGCCGGAGGAACTCGCCCCGCTCCGGGAAGAGATTCTGGCCAATGTGGTGATGCTCGGACAGATTCCGGCGATCGGCGGCGAGGAGCACGAACGCGTTCGTTACATGCTTGATCGCTTCGCCGAACAGGGAGTACCGGAAGCCGGACCCGATGAATTCGGCAATGCAATCGGGTTCCAACCCGGTCGCACCGGTGCGAAGACGGTCATCGTCACGGCCCACCTCGATACGATCGTCGCGCACAACATCGATCACAACTTGACGATCGAGTCCAAACGCATCGTGGGACCGGGCGTGAGCGATAATGCGCTCGGTGCGGCCGTCGTGACGATGCTGCCGACCCTGCTGCAGAAACTGGGAATTGAACTCGACTGCAACCTTTATCTGATCGGATCGGTCGGTTCGCTCAATCGCGGCAACCACGGCGGCCTCCGCTTCTTCCTCGACAATTCGCCACGCCCGTTCGACCACGGAATCTGCGTCGAAGGCGTCGAACTGGGCCGACTGAATTTCTTCTCGATCGGAACCATTCGGGGCGACGTAACCTGTAACGTGCGGCCGATCGAGTCGCGAAGTTACGGGTCCGAGAGCGCGATCGTCGTGCTAAACTACATCATCAATCGAATCTTGCGGATCGAAGTACCGACCCGTCCGTTCACAAAAATCCGACTGGCGCAAGTCTTCGCCGGAATCAGCTACGACGTCGAACCGGAGCACGCGATGCTCGGATTCGAGGTCAACAGCCACTCCGACTTTATGATCGAGCGAATCGAAAGCCAGATTCAGGACATCGTCGCCGAATTGGGAGCGAGGCACGCCGTCGATGCCCGGCTCGATGTCTTCTTCCGTCGCCAGGCGGGGGGATTGCCGTTCTCTCATCCGCTCGTGAAATCGACACTCGACGTAATGGAGGCGCTCGAGATTCGCCCCGACCAAGGTCACAGTCCCTCGGAGCTCAGCGAATTTATCTCCCGCGGAATTCCCGCCGTCACGCTCGGAATTAGTCAGGGAAAGAAAAATCACAACGAGCCCGATTACGTCCTGATCGATCCGATCTTGAAGGGCGTCTCGCAAGTGATTGGGTCATTGCTCGCGATCGACGCCGGCGTCTGCGATCAGAAACCCACGACGTAGCGAACTTCGACCCGGACGACGACGCGAAGCGCCCTCGTCGAACTCATTCCGAATCGAATGCGGGTTCGACCATTCCGTCGGCGTCGCGCACCCACGGTGTCCAGACGAGTGCGACCGGGACACATTCGATGTCGGTCTTCTTCGGCTTGACGGTTAACTCTTCGAATTCAATTGCATTTGGGTCGAACTCTTCTTCGATCGCCTCCAGTTCCGCTCTGAGTTCGGCGTCGAGTTCTTGAAGTTCGGCTTCGTAACGTTCCACTTTCTTCTGAGCCTCTCCGATATCGGCCCGTTGGTCGGCGGCGCGACCGACACTTTTCATCGACGATGTCGCTTTGGTCACATTCGAGCGACTGGCGAGTTTGCGACCGAACAGCGCTCCCAGAATCGTCGACCCGAACGACATTGCTGCCGACATCGTGGCTCGATTCGCCTGATCACGCTCGCGATCGACGGCCGCACGCGCTGATTCGAGGCGACCATTAATTGTGTTTGCTTTGCGAGCATACGTATTGCGAAGCTTCTCTTTCTCAAGGTCTCGCTCTTCACGCAGCAAATGCGACAAGCGGGCGCGGAACGCCCCCTCGGTTTCGTCCGCCTCTGAGTAAAGCTTGGGCGACTTGCTCTTCAGTACGATGACCCGCTCCGAGCGGTAAAGGTGATCTTTCAGCTTCTTTTCCCAGGTCTCATAACTCTTCGGTCGCAGCAGTGCTGGTGCCGGTTCGCTGAAACTTGCATCGGGCAATGCGTTGACGATGTCCCCAAGTTCTGCGGGATCGATGGAAAGCGTTTCGTCCCACACGTGAACGGGGACCGAGTTACGGATCGGTACAAGCATCGCGATATCGCGGGTCACGTCGACGCCGTAGCTAACGCGGGCGAAATGCATCCGCGCCCGCCCGAGAAGTGCCGGGCGGTATACAATGACGCCCGAGATTTCGCCGCGGACCGGAAGGACGTATTGGCGAATCTGTTTTGGGACGACCGGCTTCGCGCCCGCCTCATCAGACTTCAATTCCTCCGGCGAATGTTCTTCATCGGCGGTCGCGATGGCCTCCGCTTTCTGATCAGCCATCAGCGTTTCAATCTGCCGACGAGTCAGCGGGCCTCGCAGGTATGACAGGGCCCACCGCGTCTGGAAGATCACCGGTTTGTCTTCGTGGACGTTATTCGCCAAGAACACTCGACCGCCCAGAGCCGCGAGCGTGGCTTCCATCTCCGCGCGATCAAACGTCGTGCCGGCCTGAGTTGAGGCTCCTTCGAGGCCTTCCAGAACGCGGGCCTTATCACGTTCGGTCTGCAAGCGGCCGAGAAACCATGTTCCGATATTTGATAGCCCCTTGTAGTCGAGATCGACCGGGTTCTGCGTGGCGAGAACGCAGCCGAGTCCGTACGCCCGGGCCTGCTTCAGCAACGTCAACATGGGCTGCTTTGACGGAGGATTCGCGACCGGAGGGAAGAAACCGTAAACCTCGTCCATGTAGAGAATCGCCCGCAGTGACGATGTGCCGGCCTGAGACCGCGTCCAGGATAAGATTTCCCCCAGTAGGATCGTGACGAAAAACATTCGCTCGTCCTCACTCAAATGGGCGATCGACAGAATCGAAATGCGAGGTTGGCCCTCGGACGTAAACATCAGTGATTGCACATCGAGCGGCTCCCCCTCCATCCAGCCGGCAAACGTCGGTGAGGCGAGCAAGTTATTGACCGTCATCGCCAACTCGGTCCGATCTTTGAGCGGGTAAAATGTCTCTAAATCGAGAACGCCGACCTTTTCAAATGGGGGCTCCTGGATCGCATGAATTAGGCCGCCGATCGAAAGGTCGGTCCCCGCACGCCAAGACGTGTCGAGAATGTTTGACAGCAGAATATGCTCTCGACTTCGGACCGGGTCGGCCTTGATCCCCAGGAGCGAGAGAAGACCCGACGTGGAGGACGACACCCGCTCGCGAAACGTCTCGGCATCGTCGATGACTTCCTGAGCGGGCGCTGAAAACGACTTTAGCACCGTCAACGGGATTCCCGCGTTGCTGCCGGGCGTGTAGATCGAGACCTCGGCGGACTCCTTGAATTTCGCGATCCGCTCGGGAGTCTGATCCCACGCCGCGAGCCCCTGCTTCCAAAGCTTTGCCGCATCAGCCGCGGCCTGATCGGCGGTGCGGCCTTTGTTGAGCGCCGCACGTTCGTCGACCCAAGGTCGGAAATCATCCGCTTTGAGATCGGGAAACGTCAGCATCAAATTGCCGAGATCGCCCTTCGGATCGATCGCGATGACCGGCACGTGATCGATTGCCGCCTCTTCGATGAGCGACAGGCACAGCCCCGTCTTCCCGCTGCCGGTCATGCCGACGCAAAGCGCATGCGTCGTGAGGTCCTTCGAGTCGTACAGATACAACTCGTCCGTCACCTCACGCTCGGCGAGGTCGTATCGCTTGCCGAGGTAGAACGCGCCCAGTTTCTCATAATTCATTACTTCGCCTCGACCGCGGTGGGCGCTGATGTCGCATCGTGTGTTTCCTTCAGAGTATTGACCCCCGAGACGGAACACTCAACGGTCGGGCGATGTGCAATCCGCCGCGCATTGAAACTCTGACCGCTCGATGCGAAGTTGCTGACTGTGATCGCTAGTCCACAACTCATGACGAAGGAACAGTCATGCCGAACACGTTCCGCCACCTTGTTACCTCGATCGCAGTCGGGGCGACCGTCGTCGCGATTGGGAGCGACACGCAGCTCTATTCAGAAGACCTGGCCGATGCGATTCCGGAATCACGAACCGCCGAGCGGCTGTTCGAACAGGTCAAGAACGCCGTCATGGCGCGTCAGGGAGATCGACCGGAGTGGCAGGGAAAACTTCCTGCCGAAGTGTTTTCCGATTGGGAGAAAGAACGGCTCGAAGTCGTCCTTAAGGAACTAAAGGAAGACCAGGACCCCGACGGCTGGAATTTGCGCGGAGACGTCAGCAAGGTTCGATATAAGATGATTTTGCCCGATCCACGTGAGGCCAATCTTCGCGGATTCCACGGTATGTGGCTGATGACCTTGGCTGCCGATTACGAACGACCGGTGTTTGTTTATCAAGTCACGCCGAATGTTGTCAGCTTCCGAACCGGTGGCGTTATCGGCGGCCTTTATCACATCCAAGGCGATCGCTGGGTAATGCTCATTCCCACCGACAAGCGAATGAGCAAACACGAGTGGAAGGTGCTCAATGCAAACGTCGTCTTAATGACAAAGAGCAGCACCGATGCCGGTCCCGACTACTCCGGTGCGACCCTAAGCCGCATCATCGACCTCGATCAATGGCCTCGCTATGGCGATAAATCTCGGATTGTCGATTAATTAATTGTTCACGGGTCCCGGACGCAAACCCGCAGCGCCGCGCCGGTCTAGACCGGCGATTTCATACTCAATCTCTTTCTGTCGATAATCTTCCTGTCAATAAGACGAGTCGATCTCACGCGAGGTAGTCGTTGGTCGACACGACGTTCGCGTACGCGAACCCAAGTGCCGCCATGAATGACGCATGCACCTGCGCGGCAGGCACGAAAGTGCCTCCAAACTCCTGGTCGCGGGTCGCGCACGCGTCATGTACGACGGTCAAATCGTATCCCAAGTCAGCCGCCGCACGGGTTCCCGCGTCGACGCACATGTGACTCATCGCCCCGCAGATGGTGAGCCGCTCGGTCCCGATTTCGTCGAGGACGTCCTTGAGATTCGTTTCGCGAAACGCATTGACGTGGTGCTTTAAGACGACCGATTCGTCATTGGCTGGAGCGACCTGCTCATAAATTTTTGCGCCTTCGGAACCGGCAATGAAGAACGGTGCCTCTTCGGAAGGGAACTCATGCCGCACATGAATCACCGGCGTGCCGGCTCTTCGCGCCGCTGATAAGAGCTTCGCGGCATTCGATGCTGCGGCTTCCATCCCGTCGAGCGTCCATTTTCCTCCCGGGAAATAGTCATTTTGAATATCGATAAGTAGAAGGGTCGGAGTGGGCAAGATG
Organism: Stratiformator vulcanicus; assembly: GCF_007744515.1. Classification (NCBI taxonomy): domain Bacteria; kingdom Pseudomonadati; phylum Planctomycetota; class Planctomycetia; order Planctomycetales; family Planctomycetaceae; genus Stratiformator; species Stratiformator vulcanicus. Next base: position 1,856,273 of record NZ_CP036268.1, on the reverse strand, counting down.
AGTCTTCTTTAGCAAGAGAATAAAAACGATCTCAATACCAGCCAGAGGTGCAAGCCGATGTTCAGTCAACCAGCGATTCTCCCGACGGCTGGCGCCTCGGGCTTGACTATTAAACCAAATAAACGATCTTAAAAGACTTGTGACCTAAATTGATAGCCAAGAAGAGGTGATCATAATTTTTCCGGCGACAGAATTGATGCGGTGACATTCACTGCCTGAAGAGCTTCAGATCATCCTTAACCAATCTTCCATCCCCATCACGGTCGACCTTCTTAAAGATCGCTTCGAGCCTCTTCGGCACTTCGCTCCGTTCAATCACGCCGTCGTCATTGGTATCGAGCCGAGCGAATAAGCGGTCGAGTCGGGTCATTTCGGGCTGGCTGTCGAATTCCGTGCGGGGAACTGCGACGTCATAGTAGCCGATCAGCATTTCATCCCAAGTCTGGTCGCCCCAGGTCACCGTCGCATCAGGGTCGGGATTGGCGAGATTTCGTTTCGTATTATCGTACCACGCTTCGCAGAATATCTGCTGGCCTTTCTCAAGTGGGATTGGTGACTTAAGTCGATAGCCGGTTTGCCAATTAAAGTCATAAGCGGGAACATCGAGCAGCACTTGATCGACTCCTGACTTCGGGTCGATTAAGCGATAGCGAAATGCTTCACCGCGCAAGTGCATGTGCGGCATCATCCCCATTAATTCAGCGTTCTCGTAGGGGATTGTCGACGTCGCCGTAAAGTACTGTTTCGATTCATTAGGCGCGATTTTGATTCGACGATGCGCGGCGCTTCTGGTTTCGACGACATATTGAACATCATCAGGCTCAGCGAAGACAAAGCCGACCTTGCTCATATCGCTCCGGGTTTCTCCGACGGGCGTGTAATGCATTTGAAAAATTAATTGCGATCCGGCCGGAACGAATTTCGCCCTGTTGTCTCGGAGAATCATCGGCTCCAAACCGGGTACGTATCCGACCAGAAATTTGCCGCCGCCGGCCGCGGGACTGTCGGACTTCGCAGGTGGCCGAACAATGACGAGGATATGGTGAACGACCTCGCGATCACCGGGGAGAGCTTCGGCGGCGCGAATCCATTTGTCCTCCGTAAATTTCGGATCGACGCGAAAATACTGGTAGCGTACCGTTCCTTCTGCCGGAACGGTAAACGGCTCCGATCGCATCTGTGCGACGAAATCGGGTTTGCGCGGCAGGGCCCACTCCGTCTTGCGCGGCGGCAGTTCTTCCAGCGGTTGCGGCTCGCCGAGCGGCGCGGCGGCGGCGGCCCAATCGATGAGCTGATTGATCTCGGAGTTCGTCATCCGCCGATCATTTTTGTAGGTGACACCTTCATGGAACTCGAGCTTCGAGCCGTCGGAGTCGCTGACTTCGCCGGACGGAGCCGTCGCGTGCCAAGGCGGCATTCGCCCTTCCGAGACGACTTCGGCGATCATCGGGGCCCACGGCCGGACCTCGTCGGGATCGGTGAGGGCGAACGGTGCAATCTCGCCTTGGCGATGACATCCGACGCAGTGCTCGTGCAGGATTGGCGCCACATGTTTGAAGTAGGTGACTGTGGTATCGCCCGATTCCGTCTGTACGCGGCCGATATGGCATCCGACCGGTTCGACCGACGCGACTCGCGGTGACTTTCCAGCCAATAGATCGGTCACCGCCCATTCCACGTAGGGCTTGGCGACCGAGTCGCGGATATAGCCGATACCGTATTGGTCGTCGATCCGCCCCCAGTATCGGACGACCCTATCCTGATCGAGGACAAAGACTTCGGGCGTTCGCGTCGCCTTGAGGCGATCAGCGATTCGATTTCCGGCATCCTTGAGCACGGGAAAGCTGATTTCGTGACGCGTGACGAACGCCGCGAGCTCGGCCAGCGAATCCTGACTATTGGAGTTGATGCCCAGCACCACGACGCCGTCGTCGGCAAATCGTTCGCTCAGCGATTGCAGGCGGACGCTGTAAAGCTTGGCGAGCGGGCACTCCGCTCCCAGAAATGCGAGCACGATGACCTTGGCTTCGGCATGCTCGTTCAGCGTGTGGGTTTTGCCGCGGTGATCAATCAGCGAGAAATCAGCGCACTTTTGTCCGACTTGGGTCGGTTCGGCAGCGGCGGCCGACGAGACGGTCGCTGAGAGAAGAGCGAACGCTGCAAGAAGTTTCAGACTCGGCATCGTATTTTGCTTCAATTCGAGTTTGGTCGTCACCGGAACATACTCCTTGCTACAGAACCCCGTTTCACGCCACGAGTTTCGGCCGCGTTTGGCAGAGCGCGATGAACCGCCCTTTGAGCGTGGCGACGCAAGTGCTAGTTTTCGCGCCGGTGAAATTGACGTTTTTGTCGCATGGCAGGGAAGCTCCCGTGAGAATTGGACTTGCGCTGATCGGCATCGGGTCGCTGACGTTGGCCGCTTCGATGGTCGGATGTGACAAATTGCCCTTTTTTGGGGCCGAATCGGCCCCGCCGCCGACGGTTGCGATACCGACAGAGGCACCGGCACCGCCGGAACAGCGGCTTGAGCTGAACCTGCGAAAAGGGGATCGCTTCCCGCTGCTGAAAACGGTGAAGCAGAATCTGATCCAGGGTCATTCGACCGTGGAACCGTCTGCGACATCAGAACTCCGAGTCGTCATGGCGATTACGGTCGAAGATGTTGTCGAAGACGGTCGGATTTTACTCGGAGTGAAATACGACCGCATCCAGTACACCCAGAAAATGGGCGGACATGCGTTTTCGTACGACAGCGACGAGCCGGCACCATCACGCCTTCCGCCGGAAGTGGCCGTGTACGCCGGGATGACCGGGACCGGATTTCAATTTTGGATCGGACCCGACAATCAGATCATCGAGACGGTCGGATACGAAGAATTCGCCACCAAGTGTGTTTCACAAGTGGCGGAGTCGGCCCGTGAAAAGTTGCTAACGCGGCTTGCGCAAACGACCGGCGACGAGTTCATCGCGAATTTCGTCGATGACAGCATCGGGCTGATGCCCTACCGCAAGCACTTGGGGGCAACGGTCGAAATCGGTGACAAATGGCGTCGGGAACGGCGGCTCGTGCGACCCGTTCGCATCTTTCTGGCTGAGGAGAATGAGCTGACACGACTTGATGACCGGATCGCCGAGATCACCGTCGCCGGGCAGGTCAGTCCGTCGAAATCCTATGTTGCCAACGACGACATGCGGGGTGACGTTTCGGTCGAAATTCGAGGCGGTCGCTCGTACGGACTTTGCCGAATTGATCGCGAGACAGGCTTGCCGCTCGAATCGGAATTGCACCGGCATATCCGGATGCGAATCACCGTCGCCGATGGCCGGCAAATCGACCAGGTGAAAGAAATAGTGACGTCGGTTCGCGCGTTCCCGGCGCAGTCCGCAGCCGTCAGAGTGAGACTGGACGAAGCGGAACGACGCTGATCGAGACCGCAGACGTCTCAGTCCGCTTCCGATTTGATGCCGAGCATCCTCAACCAGCGGCGTTCGGAATCGCTGCCGGAGTCCCCTTCCGGAACGGTCAGGCCGTCTGCCTCGGCCAGGCCGAGACGCTCGAGCGCTTTTTGAGCGTTGGCTTCGAGCTGTCGGAGCCGGTTTTCTTCGCGGCCCAGTCGAGCACGTTCGACGGAGAGTTCCACTTCGGCCAATCGACAGGCTTCATCGAGTCGCGCTTCGAGTTCCTGCAATCGCCGGATCATGTCGTCCGGGGCGGCCTCGAGTTGCTTCCAGTCATCGCTCGGTCGTCGGGATTGCTCCAGTGAGCGGTATCGCCGCAGGATGACGGCAATGAATTCGTCACGCTGATGCACCGCCGTCCGAAGTTGCTCGACCGTCGCCTGTTCGACGTCGATCGGTTGAGGGCTTTCGAAGTCTTCGGGCGGGCTGGGAGAATCCTGCTCGCCGATTGATTGCGGTGGCGAAGCAAACGGGTCGTCGAAATCGTCAAGTGGATGATCAGGAACGTTCGGTGCGCGAGGAGCCTGAGAATCGGGATTCGATCCCATCAGGCTGGCCTTCATCGCTTCCCAGCCGGCCGTCACGGACGCATTCTCGTCCCCCGCCTCGATATTCGCAGGCGAAGGCGGTGAGGTCTCAACGCTTTGCGATTGGCCTCCGGAAGCGGAGCCGGCGATTAGACCGCCCTGAGTCGTAGCGGTCGTGATCAGGTCACGCAGTTCGATGATTTGCGATTCGATTCGGCCCAGCGTCGGGGCACATTGCATGTCTTCCCATTGGGAGACCGCCCCGGAGAGCTGCTCGCACAGTTCGGACTGTTTCTCGACGAGTTCGCCCGGAACGCCACCGCCGCGGCTGCCGCCCGAACCGGGACGATCGGCGCCGGACCGCTGCATGCGATCCAATTGTTCGGCGGCCTGCTCAAGGCGCTGGGTGAGCGCCTCCACGAGTTCTTCCTTCTCGCGAAGCAGGCCTTCGAGTTCGTCGGTTTGATCACTCATCGGGGGTCGTCGGCAATCCGGGCCGTCAGTTGCATGTGGCGACGGGATACCGGCCGAAACCGGTTGCCCGTCAGAAGTCTCGTAGCCGCGTCAATTCGGCAACGAAGCAAATGAACACGTTTGGCATCGCTGTCGTCTTCCCGAAACATACGCCACGCAGCGGACCATCCGACCCGGCAAGAACCCCGTCTCGGCAAGCCGGGGGGGCCGAAACGATCGATCGGTCCGCCTGTGCGGATTGTACGGACCTGTCGATACGCGGCAGCGCCTCGTTTCGATCGGTCTGTTCGCAGATCAGCCGGTTTTCTAACTTCGGTCCGTTGACTGTGAAACGACGGTAGGTGTTTGAACACACCCCGATTTGCGGGCCTGACACCCTGACACGATTCGAAGCCGTAATTCTTCCGAGTACACGACTCGCGGCATTTCTGCTTGCCGTCGGAGTGATCGGCGTCTGCGCAGCGAGTGATCCAGCCGGTGTGATCGTTTTCGACAACGGGGAACGACTCGACGGACAGTGCCGCCGCATCGAAAACGGCGTCATGACGTGGGTGCTGCGGCAAGGAGGAACGGTCGAAATCCCGATCAACCTCGTCAAAAGCTTCGAGGCTGCGGTGCCTTCGGTCGTCCCGCCCGCTCCGGCGCCTCCCCCGGGGGAATCGGACACTCTGGACGATGAGTTGTCCGCTTTTGATCGGGCACTGCGTGTCATGGAAGTCCCACCACCGGTGGCCGAATTGGATGACATCGCGGTGATGCCGACCCAATATCTGACCGAGCCGCTGCGGCTCTCGTTCTGGTGGCGGGTCAAGGAAGCATTGGCCGACGCGTCCGATTCGCTGTTTGACGAAGCGGGAGAGTGGACCAAAGAGATTCGCCTCGGCGGCTATTGGACCGAGGGGAATACGCGCACCAGTACGCTTTCATTCGGCGGGGAATTCGAGCGGGAATATCGGCAGATGACGGCCGACTTGGAATGGTCGGGGCAATATAAAACTGCCGAAAGTGAAGCGGTCGAGAACCGCTGGTGGGCGAACGGGACGCTCGACTTCGAGAAAGACGACAACTGGATTGTGTTCGTGACCGCGCGCCACGAATACGACGAATTTGAAGACCTGCTCTACCGCGGATCATACGCGGGTGGTCTCGGTTACCGTTTTATCAATAACAAAGAAAAGAGGTTGATCCTGCGAGCCGGTCCCGGCCTGACGCTTGAGTATTTCGAAGATCCGCTGGGGGCCCGCCAAACGCCCGATATGTTCGGCGAACTTGAGTTTCGCTATCCGATTCTGTGGCGGACCTCGTTCGATCATAAATCGACGATCAACCAGAGTTTCGATGATATTGGCATCCTGCGGGCGACCAACCTCTCGAGTTTGAACATCGATCTCGATGAAGAACGGCTTTGGGCGCTGCGGGTCGCCGCCCGGCACGAATACAATTCGGACCCGAACGAAGGCCGTGGCGAGAACGATTTCACGATGACACTCCAACTCGTATTCCACCGGCAGGGGGCCTCGCGGGTGAAGTTCAGACCAAGGTGAGCAACCTCAAGTTGACGCAATCAAGGGATCGGCAGAAAACAGTCCGGTCAGAAACGAGCGAAGCTCCGCTTCAGGAAAAAGCGCGAACGAAAACTCGCGACGTTTGAGAACGGCGTTCGCTTCAAGTTCGAGTTGAACTCCTCTGAGATGACGCACTGCCTCTTGCTTTTCTACTGACAACCTCGCGGAAAGGTCATTGTTGACCTCGTGCAGTCGTCGATAACGCTTGGCATTCTCCGGTCGCAGCGCGCGGCGTTCAGAGCGGGACAAACCGGTTCGCTTCTCGGCCTTGCGTTGATCGCCGAGGAGGGATCGCTTGCGAGCGAGCAATTGTTCGACTTCTCTACTTTTACTTTCGCCGAGGAAGTCTTCCGGGGAGTAGTGCAATCGTCGGTGGTGTCGCTCCAACCGGCGGGCGTCTTCCGGAGTCACTTCAAACGGCTTCGCAATCGGCAGCCACAGTGTCGCCGAGACGGTCGCGAATTGAGGGGGGTCGACGCGGTAAAACGAACGGATCAGCCGATCGGTCACCTCGTCATAGATCGCGCCCCCGATCCCGTGGACGAACAGGTCGGCCAAGAACATCCGCAAAAAGAGTGTTGTCGTTAGGGCCCGACTCCGAATTTTGTATCCGCGCGCGCCCAGAATCGAGAAGTGATCGGTTGACCAATCGGCTTCCGCGAATTTCGCAATCGGGCGGTTCGAGTCGGACAACTCTAACTGCCCCCGATCGCGTCGGGCGAACAGGCGTTGCCGCTGCGGTCGATCTTCATGCCAAACCCAAAAGGGTGTCTCGACCCACTCGCCTTCGATACTTAAATCAGGGACTGGTCGAGTCTCATCGCCGATTCCCATAGCCGTGCGGTGCTCGGCGAGTGCCTTGTTGTGCGACTGTCGAAATTCGTTGAGCCGCCGGAAGACATCGACGACAAAATGGCGGAACACTTCGGTTTCGCACAGATCGCTCAGTCTCACCTCGAGGTTATCGAGCCCCCAGCCTCGTTCAATGTGCCTTCGAACCGCGGTGAAAGCGTCAGCCAATGTGCCGCTTCGCTCGGCGACCCTAACGGCCGCGTGCCAGTGTTGCTCGATAAGTGATGAAACCTTCCACGGCGACATCTGTTGCTCAACACTCTGAGCAAATCGATCGAAAATTGATCGATCAGTGACGGGCAGACATTCCCATGGCTGCTGACCGACCGATCTGTCGAAAGGCACGCCGATGGTCCGAGGGTGCTCGCGATTCCCGACGGGCACTTCGACGGAACGTTTCAGCGGCACATCGTTGTCGATCACGATATGCAGGGCGGCCCCGCCCACTTGTTTCGCGAACGCCCGAAGAGCGAAGTTCTTAGCCCACACGCCGGGATGAAACAGTTCGGGTTGATGGCCGCCGACAATTAGCGGCCGGTCGAACGCCGCTTTTGTTTGTGTGTTTTGATCCGGAGACAAGAGTTGCCGGTCGTATTCGGCCGACATCTCGGGCAGCATCGAGAGGAGTTGCGTTCGCAGCTCCTCAGACGATCGCCCATCAATTTGAAATCGCTGTTCGCGCGTCAGCCGTACGTTGGAGTCAACGGCAGCACCGATCTGCTCGGGCGGGGGAGAGCAAAGCCTCGCCAAGTTTTCTCGAGGAACTTTCACCGGAATCGACTCTTCTTCGAAGTTATTCCGGCGCAGAAACCTCCGCGGTCAGCCGCAAGGCAATTTCTCAAGCGCGAGTGAGGGCAACCCGCTGTCGGCAAGGGCAGCGTCGAGAACACTGAGATAGTGTGCGAATCGCTGCCGACCGTCATCCAGGTTTCCACCGAAAGAACGCTTCTCATCGAGGTAAATGAGCGGCACGGCGAACTCGCGAATCCGCCATTTCGCGGCAGCCGCCTGCACCCATACCTGCAAGGGCATTGCATAGCCCGGATCGTCGATGTCAAGGGAGGCGAGCGCTTCGACCCGGTAGGCTTTGAATCCGCAAAAGGCATCCGTGAGGCCGAGTCCGAGATGCTCATTCAACACGCAGGTGATCTTGCGATTGATGTCACGCCGTTCTACGGGCGGCGCACTGTCGCCTTCGAAGGCGTGCAAATATCGACTTCCGGAAATCATATCGAACGGCTTCCCCGATTCGGTCCGCCACACCGCATTTGCCAGTTCCGGAATCAATTTCGGCTCGTGCTGACCGTCGCAATCGATGGTCACGAGCGTGTCGTATCCCTCGTCCGCCGCGTATCGAAACGCGGTTGAGAGTGCCGCGCCGTAGCCGCTGTTCTGCTCGTGCCGGACAACGCGAATTCCCGGATGAGACTTCAGCAGTTCCTCGGTGCCGTCGGTCGAACCGTCATCAATGACTAGCACATCGCATGAGTTTCGCTGCACTTCGCGCAGGACGACGGGGATGTGTTGCTGCTCGTTATAGACCGGTAAAGCGGTCAACACACGACGCGGAAAGTGGTCTCGGCAGGGTTGGCTTTCGCTCATATCGCTCGTCGTGCAGGTTACTGTGATCGATCGTCTCATCGTGCGACTTCCGACGCGCGGCCCGGGGTGCTTACGATCAACCACAAAGGGCGGTTTCTTTGAGGTTGGAGATTCTAAGCCGGTTGGGGCATCGGTCAAATTGCCCTAAGCAGTGTAGCCCGCGACTGCGGCAGGGCGTCAGCTCGGCGGGCGGGGGTTTTCCCCATTAGCTCCGAGGAGGGCGATCGCACGCTTTCACAACCGATCCATTCCGCAATGATTAGAACTGCGGGCGCCAGCCCTCTATAACAGTTCCTGCAAGCAGCAGCTTTCAAGAGTTGCCGCTTAAAGAGAATTTCCATAACCCCCCTGAGGAGTTTGAAGCGATGCCTTACGATCTACCCGACCTTCCCTACGACTATTCCGCGCTCGAGCCGCATATCGATGCACGGACGATGGAAATTCACCACACGAAGCACCATCAGGCTTACATCAACAAGGTCAACGCCGCGCTTGAAGGCCACGCAGAGCTCGCGGGTAAGCCGATTGAAGTCTTGATGGCCGGCCTTTCGACGGTTCCTGAAGAGATCCGCACCGCCGTTCGCAACAACGGCGGCGGACATGCCAACCATAAGCTGTTTTGGACGGTGATGAGCCCCGACGGGGGTGGCAATCCGGACGGCGAATTGGCCGATGCGATCAATCAAACGTTCGGAAGTCTCGACGAAATGAAGTCGAAGTTCGACACCGCGGCGGCAACGCGGTTCGGCAGCGGTTGGGCGTGGCTGTCAGTCGACAATGGTCAGCTCACCGTCGAAAGCACTCCCAATCAGGACACTCCGCTTTCTGAAGGTCGCACGCCGATCCTCGGTCTCGATGTGTGGGAACACGCCTACTACCTCAATTATCAGAACCGCCGACCAGACTATGTGTCCGCGTTCTGGAACGTCGTGAATTGGGGAGAGGTCTCGAAACGGTACGCCGACGCGAAGTAAGGATAGAGAAGCCTTCGCTTTGCGGTCCCGGCAGGCAACGCGACCCTGTTATTGTAGTGAAGCTGCGGGATCAGTGACGGACGAATCGAATGGGCGGAGACGCGGTAACGCGTCTCCGCCTTTGTCGTTGAGCCGAGCTCTGTGGGTCAGCCGATGAGGAACGACAGGCACAGTCGATTCCTCCAACGATCAAATCATCGGTGACCCGCCCATTTGCGCTTCGACAGTTAACAATTGCTGTGGCTGCGGTCGGCTTGACCGTTGCGACCGCCGGATGCTGTTGTTGCAAGTGCTGCGGGTTCGGCATTGATCCGCTGAAGCCCTATCAATTGCCAAAGGGATACAGCGCGTCGTTCGATCGCAGTTTGCGCATTGCGGCTGACCCGGCGTACGCTCCTGAGATCGTCGAGCCAGCTGATTTCACCGTACCGGTCGCCCCTGCTCCACCGCGAGGCATCATGAAACCGAACGGAACGCAGGGCAAAAATTTCAAAATTGAACCGCCGCCCGCCCCGGCCGCGATTTCCTTTTGACACGAAGTATCGGCGCAACTACAGTCCCGCCCCGCCACAAAAGCGGCCTGTGCGGCCTTCCCCCAAGGTTGCGAGCCAAGGCCCCTCCCGGGAAGGATCCCGCTGTGCCAGACACTTCTCACGTTCTGCTGATCGATGGCCTCGAAGAAACCGCCGAAGTCGTTCGGGCGGTGCTGAAGTCGAGCGGTAGCCGCGTCACGCGGATGCGAAGCTACGAACTGCCGAGTCGGCTTCAAAACGATGCCGACGTCGTGATCTATCACGATTCCGGTGTGAGAGACGCAAGTGGCGGAGCCGACACAAATTCACGGATCGTGGTCGGTCGAGTGAATCATTCCGACCCGACCGCGTGCCCCTCCGTAGGGGCGAGTGAACTGGCTGAGCCTTTCGACTATCGCGACCTAATTGGTGCGGTGCATCGCTGCTTGGCAGAGTCGCAATCGGAATCGCCAGCCCGGGCCGCATGAGATCGTCTTCAGACCGCACGATTTTCTCGGTCTTTCCTTCGGGCCGAACGCGACCGTAAGTCGTTATTGACAAAAGGTCTGCGGCGCGGTTCACGTCTTTCCGGATTCTTCGCTTCGCATCGATTCGCTTAATTGCAGCGGTCGGATCGCGTATATTCTGTGTTGAGTGGACGATGACGGATTGCCTCCCCATCGGGCAGATTCGTCGGTTTCGTCCTGTCGACGTCCTTCTTGGGCAGAATACATCGTGAGCACGGCGACGCTGCTCGTCATTTCCGGAGCCGACCAAGGCGCCCGTTACGAATGTGACGGTCGGCTGATGCATATTGGTCGCGGCGGAAGAAACGAAATTCGAGTTCTTGACTCGGAGGTTTCCCGTCGTCATGCGATGGTCGAATTCGATGACGACAGTTATCGCATCGCCGACCTGAAGAGTTCGAACGGCACCTTCGTCAACGGATCGAAGGTCGAATCGCATCAGTTGGTCAACGGCGACAGGATTCGCGTCGGACGAAGCGTCATTCTGTTCTCGCAATCCCCGTCCGACGTTGATTCGCGGCCGATGGTCGAACTCGTCGACCTGCTCGATCAGGGAGCCCCTGACCGGTCGCGGATCGTCAGCCGGACTCCGAAGGCGCTGACCGGGACACAAATTTCCAAGGGCGTTGACAGCGTCGTCGCCGAGTATCGAGCCGACCTGGAAACGCTGTATCAAATCTCAGAAGAAGCCGTCAGCCAAGGTCGGTCCATGGAGGCCGTGCTCGACCGCATCCTCGATCTGACGGTCAAGGTGGTCGGGGCGGATCGCGGTTGCATTCTGCTTCGCAATCCGGAAAGCGGCGGCCTTGTTCCCCAGGCAGTGCAGTTGCCGACGTCGTCGGATGACTCCATCACCCCGGTCTCTCGCAGTATCGTCGATTACGTCCACCATAATGGACGGGGGGTCCGAACGACCGACGCCAGCCAGGATGATCGGTTCGACGCCGGCCAGAGCATCGTCAAATCGGGGATTCGCGAGGCGCTGTGCGTGCCGATGCAGGGTCGCTACGAATTGTGCGGCGTGCTGTATGTCGACACTTTGAGCAACGCGGCAACGCTCGCCTCCGAAGGTACCGAAACGCGATTCAGCGATGAGCAGCTGCATTTGCTGCTGACCATCGGCCGCCAAAGTGCGATGGCGGTCGAAAACAATCGCTATCAAGAGGCGCTCGTGAAAGCCGAACGTCTCGCCGCGATGGGGCAGACGATTGCGCTGATCAGCCACCATATCAAGAATATCCTGCAAGGCGTCCGCGGCGGCAGCTATCTGATCGAGATGGGCCTCGATCAGCACGACGAAGACAATATCCGCAAAGGCTGGGGAATCGTCGAGCGAAACCAGGACCGCATCTACAACCTTGTGATGGACATGTTGACGTTCAGCAAGGAGCGGACACCCTCGATGCAAATCGGGCAGGTCAACGAAGTCGTCCGCGAAGCGGCGGAACTGATGAAGGCACGCGCCGACGAAGTCGGGGTCCGGCTCGGCATCAAGCTCGATGAAGACCTGCCGCCAGCGATGTTCGACTCGGAAGGCATCCACCGCGCGATTCTGAATATCGCCACGAACGCGATCGACGCGGTTGAGGGCTCTGAGAAAGGAGCCGTGCGAATCGAGACGGGATACTCGGAGTCACAAGACGCCGTTTACATCAGCGTCGTCGACAACGGACCCGGAATTCCGGACGACATGATCGACACCGTGTTTCAGATTTTCGAATCGACGAAGGGCTCGCGTGGCACGGGTCTTGGGCTGGCGGTCAGTCGCAAAATTCTGCGGGAGCACGGTGGCGATATTCATATCGAAACCAAGGTGGGGCGCGGGGCGCGATTTAATTTGAGCTGGCCGCGAATCGACGACGATCACCGCCCTTCCGACGCAACGACCAATCACTGATGATCGTCTTTCTCGTCGATCGGATTTTCACGCGACCGCATTGATCGACACCGGCCGATATGCAGATCAGTGGATCAGTTCCGCCGAAGGTGGTGGCGCCGCCGCTTCGGGCATAGACTGTCGCCTTCGAATATCCGAATCTCGCTGGCGCCGATGAGATTCGAACGGGCGTTGCATTTCTCAAGAGTCATCGACAACGAGCAAAACCGCCGAGCCCGCGCCGGCACGCGAGCGTTGACGGCTTACGCTGACGGACATCAATGAGCGAATACTTACCGCCGAATCCTGAGACCGAACGTCTTGCCGCAGAACTGGCTCGGAAGCCTGACTCCAATTGGAAACGGTGGGGGCCGTATCTCTCGGAGCGGCAATGGGGAACCGTGCGGGAGGATTACTCTCCCGACGGAACCTGCTGGGAATACTTTCCGCACGACCATGCCCGCAGCAGGGCCTATCGCTGGGGTGAAGACGGCATTCTCGGCATCACCGACCGTGAGTGCCGCTTGTGCTTCGGGCTGTCGATGTGGAACGGCCAAGACCCCATTCTGAAGGAGAGACTGTTCGGTCTGAACGGCCACGAGGGCAATCACGGCGAAGACGTCAAGGAGTGCTACTACTACCTTGAGTCGACGCCGACGCACTCCTACATGAAGGGGCTTTACAAGTATCCGCAGGCTGAATTCCCCTACGGTAAAATCGTTGACGGCAACCGCAGTCGATCGCGTTCGGAACTTGAATACGAGTTGCTCGACACCGGCATCTTCGATGATGACCGCTACTTTGACATCACGGTCGAATACGCCAAGGGCGCTGATAACGACATTCTGATCCGCATCCACGTGGCCAATCGCGCTCCGGTCGCCGCAACGCTCCATCTGTTGCCCACGCTCTGGTTCCGCAACACCTGGTCATGGGGCTGCGACCACGAAGGATGCTGGGCGAAGCCGCGCATTTGGTGCGACGGCCGGGACTACCTGATCACCGACCACGAAGCGTTGGAGCGGTTCCATTTTTACAGCGGTCCCGATCACCTCGGTCGGAAGCCGCGGTGGCTCTTCGCCGAAAACGAAACGAACTTCAATCAACTCTACGGATCGAAGAGTCTGACGCCGTACTCGAAGGACAGCTTTCATCGCTACCTTGTGAAGGGCGAAAAAACAGCCATCCGGCGAGGTCGGGTCGGGACGAAGGTTGCCCCCTATTACAAGCTGAGGTTGAAGAAGCGTTCGGAGATGACGATCGAGCTTCGGCTTTCGATGGAGTCGCAGGCCCCCGAGGTTCCGTTCGGCGAGGACTTCAACAGCATCTTCGAAACGCGCCGGCGCGAATGTGATCAGTTCTATCGAGACAAGTACGGCGCCGACGTCGATCCCGAGGAGGAAGCGGTTCTCCGACAGGCGTACGCCGGGCTGTTGTGGACCAAGCAGTTTTATCACTACGTGGTGAAGCACTGGCTCGATGGCGACCCGGCCCAACCCCCTGTCGCGGAGCACCGGCGATCGGGCCGCAACGCCGATTGGACGCACCTGTTCAATCGCGATGTGATCTCCATGCCCGATAAGTGGGAGTATCCATGGTACGCGGCGTGGGATAGCGCGTTCCACATGATCCCGTTCGCCGGACTCGATCCGAACTTCGCCAAGGAGCAGTTAATTCTGTTTCTCCGCGAGTGGTACATGCATCCGAACGGCCAGATTCCCGCTTATGAGTTCGCGTTCAGCGATGTGAATCCCCCCGTGCATGGCTGGGCAGTATGGCGCGTCTATCAAATGACGAAGGCAGAGGATCAAAAGGATCGCAAGTTCCTGATCCGCTGCTTCCAAAAACTGCTGCTCAACTTCACGTGGTGGGTGAATCGGAAGGATCCCAAGGGGCACAATCTCTTCGCCGGGGGCTTTCTCGGCCTCGATAATATCGGAGTGTTCGACCGGTCTAAGCCGCTGCCCGAGGGGGGCTATCTGCAACAAGCCGACGGTACCGCCTGGATGGCCTTCTACTGCGCGAACATGCTGTCTATGGCCTTCGAACTTGCCTCGGCGAATAACGCACACGCCGACATCGCGTCGAAGTTCTTTGAGCACTACATCGCAATCGCGAACGCGATGAACTCGCTCAACGGCGATGGCCTCTGGGATGAAGAAGACGGCTTCTACTACGATAAACTGAACGCCAACGGCGTCGCGGTCCCGCTGAAGATTCGGTCGATCGTCGGTCTGATTCCGCTGCTGACCGTCGACCTGCTCGAAGACGATGTGCTCGACAAACTCCCGAACTTCCGCAAGCGGATGGATTGGTTCTTACGCAACAAGACCGACCAGTTGGCCGACATCACGTTCATGGAGAAAGAAACGCCTGACGCTGAAGATTGCGGACTGCGGCTGCTCGCAGTGCCAACCAGAGACCGGCTGGAACGGATTCTTGCCTATATGCTCGATGAAGACGAGTTTCTTTCGCCTTACGGCATTCGGTCATTGTCGAAGTTTCACGAAAAGAACCCGTTCTCCTGTCGTCTCGGCGGTGAAGAGCACCGGGTGAGCTACGTGCCCGGCGAATCCGATACGTGGATGTTCGGCGGCAACTCGAACTGGCGTGGCCCCATCTGGTTCCCGATCAACTTTTTGATCATCGAGGCGCTACAGAAATACCACCGATTCTACGGCGACTCGCTGAAGGTCGAGTGCCCGACGGGATCGGGCAATCTGATGAATCTGGAAGAAGTCGCCAGAGAGATCGAACAACGCTTGCTCGGGCTCTTCCTGCCGGACGAAAACGGTCGCCGCCCCTGCCATGGCGATGACGCCCGTTACGCCGACGACCCGCATTGGCGCGAGCTGATTCTGTTCTACGAATACTTCGACGGCGACACCGGTCGCGGTTGCGGCGCCAGCCACCAAACCGGTTGGACGGCGCTCTCGGCGTTCATGCTCGAACACTTGCTGCGCAGCCGCTCGTCAGCGGCAGTCGCTGCCGGTTAAGATCGGACGGAGTCAACCTGCCAACAATCGCTGGTGCGATCGATCCCGATCAATTTTGCGACATCTTGATTGTCCGAAACCAGCAACGCACCACCGAACATCGTGGCTCAGCCAAGCTCGTCGGCTGAGCGGTCACTCCTGATTTGCGATTTACCATGCCCGAAGCGATCACCGCCGACGATCTCCGCCACGACATCAGCTTCCTCACCGAGTTGCTCGACGAGATGATCGCCGAACAACGCGGCGCCGGTTCGTTGAAACTCGTCGAGGAAATTCATCAACTCGCCGAAGCCCGACGCGGCGGCGACGCGGCGTCCGAAGAGAAACTGATCGCTCGGGTTGCCGCGATGACGCCCGACGAAATGGCCGTCGCTATCCCGGCGCTGAGCATCTTTTTCGATCTTGCCAATACCGCCGAAGACACCCACCGGGTCCGTGTTCTTCGCGAGCGAGGTCGCACCGCCGGAGATCAGCCGCGGGGCGAGTCACTTCGCGCCGCGGTTTTCGCGTTGAAAGGACGAGGCTTCGACGCCAATAAAACACAAGAGTTGCTCGATCGCTTTTGTGTCGATCTCGTCTTCACGGCACACCCCACCGAGGCGAAACGCCGCACGACACGCCGGGTCATTCGAAAAATCCGAACCGGCATTCAGGAATTGCACCGCGACGACCTGATGCCTCGTGAACGGGAACGGATCGCCGAGCGGCTCAAAAGTAATCTCACCATTTTGTGGCTTATTGATCAGACGCGTCCCTCGCGACCGACCGTCATGCAGGAGGTCGAACGGGGCTTATTCTTCGTGAAGGAAATTTGGCAAATCCTGCCCGAGATTCATCGCGAAGTTCGTCGGGCGATGAAAGCCGCATACGGTGAAGCGATCGAGAGCGATTGGGAATCGCCCGTCTTTATTAAATTCGGTTCGTGGATCGGCGGCGACCGCGACGGTAATCCGTTCGTGACTGCCGATGTCACGCGGAACACCCTCCGCGTGCTGCGTTCGGCAGCGATTGCCCGACAGCGTGAAACGGCCCACGAGCTATTTCGCATGCTCGTCATCTCCGATCGCAAAGTCGAAATCCCCAAGGAGATGAGTCACGCCGTCGCCGAGGCTTATGACCGCTGGCCGGCAATTCGGGCGCTCCTCGACGAAATGTCGCCCAACGAAGTGTACCGCCGCTGGATCCGCGTCATCGAGTTTCGGCTTGAGCAATCTCTCGAGGCCGAGGTTTATGACCGAAGTCGTCGCGCCGCATACGGTTCGGCGGCCGAACTGGAACGCGATGTCCGGCTGATCGAGTCCTGCCTGCGTGAAAACGGCGGTGACCGTATTGCCGATGTCTATCTCGAGGACTGGCTCACGCAGATTCGCACATTCGGTCTGCACTTTGCCTCACTC
Organism: Stratiformator vulcanicus; assembly: GCF_007744515.1. Classification (NCBI taxonomy): domain Bacteria; kingdom Pseudomonadati; phylum Planctomycetota; class Planctomycetia; order Planctomycetales; family Planctomycetaceae; genus Stratiformator; species Stratiformator vulcanicus. The sequence goes on along the minus strand of NZ_CP036268.1, from coordinate 1,839,512 downwards.
GACGTCCGGCAGGACTCCCGCGTGCACAACGAGGTCCTCGACGAAGTTCTGCGATCGACCGAGCTTTGCGAGTCCTACCTCGAATTGGACGAAGCGGGCCGGCGCAAGTTGCTGCTCGAAACGATGGATGCTCCCCCGACGATCTTCGTGACCGATTTCGAAGGTATGACCCGCGAGACGCTGTCACTGTTCCGCCTTCTCGCCGACACCGTCCGATCGCACGGGTTGGAGCCGCTCGGCGGGCACGTGATCAGTATGACGCATCACGTCAGTGATATTCTCGCCGTCCTCTGGTTTTGGAACTGGGCGTGGAAGACGACCGGCGAGCAGGAAGGCGAGCCGCTCCCGCAACTGCCGATTCAACCGCTGTTCGAAACGATCGACGACCTTAACAACGGCGCGACGATTCTCGACGAACTCTTCGCCATTCCTGAATACCGCAGCTACGTCGAAATCAAAGGACGCACGCTTCAAACCGTGATGGTCGGCTATTCCGACAGCACCAAAGACGGCGGATATCTCGCCGCTGGTTGGGGGCTCCATCAGGCCCAGGAACAACTGGCCCGGGTTGCCCAAAAGAACGATGTCGAGTTGGTGATCTTTCACGGCCGGGGCGGCGGACTCGGTCGCGGTGGAGGGCCGGCCGCCCGGGCGATCATGTCGTTGCCACCGAACTCCGTCGGCGGGCACCTTCGAATCACAGAACAGGGAGAAGTCCTCGCCGACCGCTACGATGATCCGCAGATCGCGCACCGCCACCTCGAGCAGGTCGGCTGGGCCACCCTGCTCGTTTCGGTCGAGCAGGACCGCGAGGTCGATCCCGCCTGGATCGACACGATGAATCAACTTCGCGATACGTCGCTCAAAGCGTATCGCGATCTGATCGAACATCCTCGATTTCTCAACTACTTCGACCGTGCGACGCCGATCTCGGAGATCGAGAATCTGCCTATCGGTTCTCGTCCGGCCCGTCGACGCGAAAGGAAATCGCTGGCCGATTTGCGGGCGATTCCCTGGACGTTCTCTTGGACGCAGTCGAGGCACTTTCTGCCGGCTTGGTACGGCCTTGGTGCGGCGATCGAAGATTTTAAACAGCACCACGACGGCGACATCTTAAAAACGATGTATGCCGACTGGCCGATGTTCCGAGCGCTGATCGACAACGCCGAACTCGCCCTTTCGAAAGCTGACATGGGGATCGCCGCCCGCTACGCCGAGATGCTCGACGAAGGCGATCAGGCGATTGAGGTCTGGGAAGCGGTCGAAGCGGAGTTTAATCGCTCACGCGATGCCGTTCTTTCCATCACCGGTCAATCCGAACTCCTTGGCGGCGTCCCCTGGCTTCGCGATTCCATCGCCGAACGCAATCCGTATGTCGACCCGCTCAATCTGATTCAGATCGAATTGATCAAACGCCTCCGCGTTCTCGACGCCGAAGAGGATGATGCCTCGGAAGACGAACGAGAGCGGCTGCGCGAACTGGTGCGGCTGTCGATTCAAGGTGTCGCGGCGGGCCTACGAACAACGGGTTAGCGATTCTCGCAGGCAAAGCGGCCTGAAATGCCATTCGGAGAATAATTGATGGGCTTCGCCGCAGCTTGACGGGTCATGCACCAATTGCGCCCCGCAACTGCCGCGAAACTCTCTAATTTCATTGAAATTCTTGACATTTCGCCGTTGGCATGAGACCTGCTCCTCTGTGTGCTGTTCACAAAATAGCGAACGAAATGAGGATGTCTGATGTCAATGGATACGCTCACTGGTAAACGAATCGCGATCCTCGTCACCGACGGGTTCGAGCAGGTCGAGTTGACCGAGCCGATGAAGGCGATCAAGGACGCCGGAGCAGAGGCGGTCATCGTCTCGCCCAAGAGTGATGACGTGCAGGGGATGCATCACAACGACCCTGGCGACAAGTTCCCGGTCGATCTCGAAGTGGAGCACGCATCCGCCGAAAACTTCGACGGCCTCGTCCTGCCCGGCGGCGTTGCCAACCCCGACACGTTGCGGATGAACGAAACCGTGGTCGACTTCGTCCGCGACTTCTTCAAGCAGCACAAGCCTGTCGCGGCCATCTGCCACGGCCCGTGGACGTTGATCGAAGCGGGCGTCGTCGAAGGGCGACACGTCACATCGTGGCCCAGCCTGAAGACCGACTTGAAAAACGCCGGTGCCCACTGGACCGACGAAGAATGCGTCTGCGATGAAGGGCTTGTCACCAGCCGCAACCCCGATGATCTCCCGGCCTTTTGTGACAAAATGCTTGAGGAGTTCGCCGAGGGGAAACATGCCGAGCAAACGGCTTGAGGTAATCCTCATCAACTAAGATGATTGATGTTCAAGAGCGGCTTCTTCTCCTACCGGGAAGGGGCCGTTTCTTTGTTGGCTGTGTTCGGGCTGAGAGAGTCCCTAAAGACTCGCCAATTTCCATTCTGTCGGGTACGGTCAGGGGAAGCGTTTTGCGGACAACAACGAAGAGCGGATCCCATGAACAAGCACGAAATTCACTGCCGTTATTTCTCGCAGGAAGACCTCCTCGCCGCCGGGTGCCTCGACATCCGAATGAGTCTCGAAGCGACTGAAGAATCGATTCGAGCCTTTCATGATGGAGAGGTGCTGTTCCCCGAGAAGATTGTTCAGATTTTTAATGACGAGACGCAGGAACGAATTAATTGCCTGCCGGCCACCTTTAAAGATAAAAAATTCTGCGGCGTAAAATGGGTCTCGGTTTTTCCGCCAAATCCGACCAAATACGGCCTTCAGAATCTCTCGGCAGTCATCATCCTGTCGGAAATTGAGAAGGGCTTCCCCGTAGCCTTCATGGAGGGCACGCTCTGCTCGAATATCCGCGTGGGCAGCATCGGCGCGCTGGCGGCCAAGCACCTCGCACGTCAGGACTCCGAATCGATCGGCTTTATCGGTGCCGGCGAACAGGCGAAGATGCATTTGATCTCGATGAAGACCGTCGTCCCATCGCTCAAAGAGTGCCGCGTCGGGGCGAAGTCGTCATCGGAGGAGGAGCAATTCGTCCAAGAGATGTCGGCAATCCTGCCCGACATGAAATTCGTCGCCACCAATTCCGATTTAAAAAAGGCGACCGACGGGGCGGATATAATTGTCACCGCGACCAGCGCGCAGGCGCCGCTGCTCAAAGCGGAATGGATGAAGCAGGGTGCTTTCTACAGCCACGTCGGCGGCTGGGAAGACGAGTACGAGGTCGCCAAGCAATGCGATAAGATTGTCTGCGACGACTGGGAGACGGTAAAGCACCGGACGCAAACACTCAGCCGAATGTATAAGGACGGCGTCCTCACCGATGACGACCTCTATGCCAACCTCTCCGACTTGGTCAGCGGGGCCAAACCGGGTCGAGAATCTGACGACGAGAAGATTTATTTTAACGCCGTCGGACTCGCCTACGTCGACGTAGGCATCGCCATCGCGATGTATGAGCGAGCCCTCGCAGCCGGGCTCGGACACGACCTCCAAATTCAACGCGAAATGATCTTCGAACACGCCAAACTCAAAGACTGGGTGCAGATGTAGGCACGTTCGTGCCTCTGTGCCTGCGGGGCACACTCGTGCCTTTGTGCCTGCGGGGCACACGCGTGCCTTTGTGCCTGCGGCAGCTTTCGTCAGCGAAGCCTTTAGAAACGTTCTTAACGATCCATCTTCCTCGGGAGAAGGATCAGGTATGGATTAAAGCTCGGCATTGCGAACGATCATCCGGAGATTCTGCTCTGCTACGCGGACCAACCGTGTTTGCCGATGAGGTTGACGAATCGGCACGGGCAGAGGTCGTGGACGATATCTCCTTCGGGAGATCGTTCCAACACCTTTAAGACTTGGTCCGTTTCGTCACCGACGGGAATAATAAGCCGCCCTCTCTCGGCGAGCTGATCGATAAGAGGTTCAGGGATCTCAGGTGCCCCGGCAGTCACGACGATCGCATCATAGGGAGCGTTTAGTTGATCGCCGCTCGTCCCGTCGCCGACATGAATTTCGACGTTCTTAATTTTCAGTTCGGCGAGGCGCTGGGCGGCTTTCTCGGCTAATTCGTCGTAGCGTTCGATTGAGACAACACGGCTGGCCAACTTGGCAAGGATCGCCGCCTGATAGCCGCTGCCCGTGCCGATTTCGAGCACCGCCTCCCTCCCCGTAAGCCTGGCCGACTGCGTCATCAGTGCGACGATATAGGGCTGGCTGATGGTCTGTCCGCAGGCAATCGGCAATGCCGAATCGGCATAGGCGTGCGGTTCGATTTGCGTGGCAACAAATCGCTCGCGAGGCGTCGTCGCCAAAGCTTCGAGGACTCGCTCGTCGTGAATCCCGCGACGGCGGAGCGAGTCGATCATCGACTGTTGGTCGGACATCTCTTTTCAGCTCCCCTCGACCGCGAAATCATTGCAGATCGCTTCGAACTCGAAATGCCCGGCGCTCATACCTCCGCCGCTGATCTGGTGCCGGTCAATTGCTCACGACCGCCTCTTCGACCTTCCAGTCGCCGAGCCGCAGTTCGACGTTATTTCGGCCCTGCCAGCGATTGATTTCCACGGTGAAGTGTAGCGAGAGGGGGCCGTCGGTCGCGGCGATTTCCTCAGCCCATTCGCCCTGCCCGAAGGCAATCGCGCGCAGCGTGGTGCCGAATTGCTTCACCTGCAGAGCGAGATGCCGGTCGCCCTGCCCCATCGTTCTCGGCGGCGCGGCCAACTCGACCTGTGAAGCAACGAAAGCCGGACGCGGATTAGCCTGCCCGAACGGTCCGAGCCGATCGAGTTCGCCCACGGCCCGCGGCGTAATTTCCGAAAACATCACCTCCGCATCGACCGCCAGCGACAGGTCTGATTCCGTCGGGGCATGATCACCGGCCACGAATTCGCAAAATGCGTCGCGAAATCGGTCGATGTTCTCGGCTTCAATCCGAACCCCGGCTGCTGCGCGGTGCCCACCGAAACCGAGGAGCAAATCTCCGCAGGCATTGATCCCGGAGTGCAGATCAAACCCCGCGAAGGAACGTCCCGACCCTTGCCCCTGACCGGTCTCCTGATTGATGGCGATTAGAATCGCGGGCCGTTCGAATCGTTCGGCAATCCGACTGGCGACAATGCCGATTACGCCGGGGTGCCAATGTGGTTCGGCGACGACCAGTGCGGGGGCGTCGAGCCAGTCGGGCCGTTCCTTGATGAGGTTCTTCGCTTCGGTGTACGTCTTCTGCTCGAGTTTCCGGCGATCGTTGTTGAGCTGGTCGAGGTAGGAAGCCAGGTGCGCGGCGCGATCTTCGTTGGAGGTCGTCAGCAACTCGACGGCGAGCTGCGCTTGCCCGAGCCGGCCCGCGGCGTTGATCCTCGGCCCGATTTTGAAGCCGACATCTTCGGCAACCGGGGTCCGATCGGGTTCAACTCCACTCACCTTCATCAGTGCGGCGAGTCCAATCGAAGGGCGAGCCGCGAGCGCGGACAGGCCATAGCGGACAAGCAACCGATTTTGGCCGACAAGCGGGACGACATCGGCAACCGTTCCGACCGCAGCCAGCGCGATCGCGTCGTACGTCAAAAAGTTGCGAACCGGCTCCGAGACGCGGTCGCCATCAGATAATTGCTTGCAAATCGCCCACGCAAGTTGAAAGGCGACGCCGGCACCGCACGCGTGCCGGTCGGGCCACTCGCGACCGGGCAGCGACGGATGGACGATTTCGTCGGCCTGCGGCAATTCAGAGCCGGGCGTGTGGTGATCGGTAATGATGAGTTCAAGGCCGAGTTCCTTCGCCAAGGCTGCTTCCGCGGTGCTGCAAATTCCGCAGTCGACAGTGATCAACAACCTGTCCGCGTCTTCCTCAGCGAGCGACCGGATTGCCTCGGCGTTGAGGCCGTAGCCTTCTTCGAGTCGGCAAGGCGTGTACGAATCGACGTTGGCGTTGTGTCGCGACAGGCAATGCCACAGGATCGCCGTCGCGGTCACGCCGTCGACGTCGTAGTCGCCGTAAATAGTGATTCTGCGGCCACTTCGGACGGCGGCGGCGATCAGGGCCGAGGCTTCGACTACACCGGGCAGTTGCTCCGGCTGGTGCAGGTCGGTCAGCTTTCCACCCAGAAAAATGCGAGCCTCATCAGAGGTCCGCATACCGCGAGCGATCAGCACCTGCGCGGTCAGCGGAGCGATCTTGAGATCGGTACTGAGCCGGTCGACAAGATGGCGATCGTGGGGAGTGTAGGTCCATTTTCGCGGCATCAGGGGGCTCACTCCGTCGATCGGAATCCTCAAATTTTTCGCTCTCCGCGCAATCGCGTCGGCGACTGTTCATACTGCTTCGTTTGTAAAAACTACAACCAAACTTTCCAATACGACAGGCTTTCATCACGTAGACTTTACTGAGGGGTCGGTGCGCCCCTTCCCGCTGACCTCATTGGCGGATAATGTTCGGGAAGACGATTCATTTGCTTTTCCGGGTCCCGTAGGCCGTCCGATCTCTTTCTCAATCGTTGCCATGTCTCAAGCAGTAGTCTCGGAAAGTTTTGAACACACCGGCACCTCGGGCGTTTCGCACGAAGGCGGGCGGGAGTTCGAATATCGGCCCGTGCCGGTCAGTGCTCCCGTTTCCCTGATCTTGGGTTTATGCTCGGCCATGTCGCTGCTGACAGTGGCGGGCGTGCCGGTCGCCTTCTTCGGTCTGGTCATTGGGGCGGCCGCGCTGCTAAAGATCGCTCGATCGGGCGGCGAATTCGGCGGCCGGAAACTAGCGATTGCTGGCCTGACACTTTCGACCCTGTTTTTCGTCACCGGGATCGGCAAACAGGCCTACGCCTATGCGACTGAGGTCCCCGAGGGCTACGCCCGAACGAATTTCACTTACGACATCGCGAAGAAGGGATTCGTCCAGAAGAACGGCGTCGGGGCCTTCCACGACGACGTGGCTGCCCTTGACGGTCAGAAGATTTTTCTGAAAGGGTACATGTACCCGACGAATCAAACCCGTAATATCCAAGAGTTCATTTTCTGCAAGGACAGCGGCGAATGCTGTTTCGGCGGACAACCGGCGTTGACCGACATGATTCTCGTCCGGATGGGCGAGGGTCAGACGGTCGATTACTTCCAAGGCCTCATCTCCGTTGCGGGGACGTTTCACCTCAATGCGTCCGGTGGCGGTGCGGACCTCTCGCCTGTCTACTCGCTCGACGCAACTCACTGGGCGATTTCTTCGTCCGCGTTTTAGAGCGACTCCGCGCGATCGGTGGCGGCTCTCAGGCGTACAACGCGGGCAGATGTCCGAGCGTTGAGCCCCAAACCTTCCAAGCGTTCCGGGTATTCGCCCTATTCGCCTCAACGCTTCTCATCGCTGCAGGATGCGCCGACCCCGTCGCTCCACAGGCTGGGTCGATGTCGCAGCAGCCAATAGGCGATAGCGATTCCGCGGTTGAAATCGCTGAGGAATCGGGCAGTGCGATCTTCTCGGAACCGCGTCCGCTCGGCGATACGGTCGTTGATTCCGAGCCTTCGACCCCACAACAGACGGTTCTGGCAGAGAAACCGGAAATTATCCCGGTGGCCGCGGAAATCCCCGTGACACCTCAACCGCAATTGCAGCCGGATTCTGGAACGACGCCCGATCCCGAAACGCTAGCTCCGGAAATCGAGACACCGTTTGAGCCGCCTGCCCCGCCAACGTTTCGCCGAGAAGGTCGCGAGCGGGCTTTGCGAGTGACGTATGATGACATCGATCTTCTGAAACTGCTCGGAGTCGATCCGGTCCCGCCAGACATCGTCAGTAGATTCCCGGATTGGTTGCAGGAACTTGACGGCGAAACCGTAAGAATACGCGGTTTTATGTATCCGGCGTACGAAGAACGCCTATCCGCCTTCACCATGGCCCGCGACAATGAGATTTGCTGTTTCGGTCGGAATCCGAAAATTTATGATCTGATTGTCGTAAAGCTGTTGGAAGGGACGACGACTCAATATATCGCCAATCGCCCCTTCGACGTAATCGGCACATTCCGAATTAAGCCGGTGCATCAGAACGGAAACTGGTATCAGATCTACCGGCTAGAGGACGCGAAAGTCATTAATCGCTGAAGCCCGTCGCTGAATTGGATCACCCAGTTGGTGCCGATCGGATGACCCGAGCGGAATCCCGTTTCAGAAAAACGAAACAGTTGAAGCGGCTTATGGGTTAGAGTTATTGCTGACGTTCCGTTATTCGGATCCATCGAGATTCTCCAATGCTCCGTTTTTTTTCAATTCGGCTCGCGACCGTCGCACTGCTCACAGGTGGCCTATTTTCCGCGTACGTCGGCGTCCGGGATGCAATCGCTTGCCCATTTTGCCAAGCGCCGGCGCTGACTCTGACGGAGCAGATCTGTGAGTCGGATGTCGTTCTGTTGGCCGAGTGGGTCGACGCAACGAAACCTGAGGCCGATGGGTCGGTCAAAGCTGCGACGCGGTTCGAGGTCAAAGCGGTCGTCAAAGGCGACTTTCAACCGAAGCAGATTTTGCAACTGGCCGGATATCAGCCGGGTGACCCGAACCAGCTCTTTCTGATGACGGGGTACAAGGCGGAACTCATCGAATGGGATTTGCCGCTGGAGATTACTCAAGCCGCGTTTGATTACGTGAAAGCGGCACCGGATCCGGACCAACCGACAGCCGAGCGGCTCGAATATTTCGTCAAATATCTGGAGCACGCAGACGACCTTGTCGCGACAGACGCATACGGCGAGTTTGCGAACGCACCGTTCGACGACATTGCGAAGGTTTCGTCGAAGCTACCAAAGGACAAATTGTCGACATGGGTCATCGACCCGAAGACCGATGCCGCCCGGCTTGGCCTATATGGCTTGCTGACCGGGCTCGCCGGCGATGATGAAGATCGCCGCGTCCTTGAAGAATTTATCACCCAGCCGTCCGACGATATCCGACTCGGACTCAACGGCATCATTTCAGGCTATTTGCTCTTGTCTGGCGATGAGGGTCTCGAACTGCTTGTCAAAACGAAACTCAAACCGGAGTTCATCCTCGATGAATCCGGGGAAGTGAAGCTCGACGAGAGCGGGATGCCGGTCCCGGTGCCCTTCAGCGAGACCTACGGTGCAATGCAAGCGGTCGGTTTCATGTGGCAATACGGCGGGGATCGCATTGCGCCCGAAAAGCTCAAGGCCGCGATGCGAGTCGTGCTGGACCGACCCGATATTGCCGACTTCGCGATCGTCGACTTAGCCCGCTGGAAGGATTGGTCGATTCAGGACCGCCTCTTCAATTTGTACGGGAGTGACGGATTTGAAGTTCCCGGCATGAAGCGTGCAATCATCAAATACTTTCTCGCGAGTACTCGAGACCTGCCGGAGGGTGTTTCCCTCGACGATGCCGAAAAGCTCCCTGAACACGTCACAAAGGGTCAGAAGATTCTTAAGAAACTGGAGCAGCAGGACCCGGTGGTCGTCAAAGACGTGCGGGACCGAGAATTCGTGTTGTACAACTAAATAAGTTGCGAGCATTGACGTTTCGCCAATTCAGAGCCGTCGCGGAGAACTTGCTCACCAGAATAGCGGTCGTCTACACGACGGAATTATCTGCCCCAGCCATGGAAGGCGGGAATGAACTCACGAACAAATCGCGTGGCGATTGTGGTCAGGATGACCTTAGTCGCTTCGTTTCCGATTATTGCATCTGATTGCATTGCTGCGCCGGTCGACCCCGATGTGGCGCCTTCGCTGCGCGAGTTGGTGCAGCGATCATCGAATGCGCTGTTGGCTGTGCCCGATGAGAACGAATGGCGGATCGTCCGCTCGCTACGGGGAGCCGGGGCCGAGTTCGTCGGACGCACCGTCCGGTTGCGCAACGCACCCGCGCGATCCGATGCGATTCTGCTTCGACGGGAATCGTTGCAAACCCATTGGTCCGATCCGGTTCCCCTGTCAAAGCGGGGCGCGAGCTTCGTGATCAATCAATTGGAGTCGTCCGACGACCAGCGCTTGGCACGGGCGGCGCGATACCTACTGGACTCTGATCAGCACGTCAGAGAAGAATGCTTCGCCGATCTCTCGCAGGCCGACTTTCGCGACGTGAGATTGATCGCGAACCGGCTGCCGCTCGATGCGTTGCATCGCGCTGTGGCACGGGATTCGATTGCCCCGCATCACCGGCGGTCGGCCGGTATTTTGCTCGGTCTTGCCGCGGGAAATGACGAAGCGAAAGTGCTGATCAATTCGATCGGTCGTGACAAAGAAGGTTTGGGATTGGGCGACGACGGGCTGGTCGCCGGATATCTCCTTGCGTCAGGAACTGACGGCCTCGTCGAGTTGGAACGCCGCTTCATTGAAGAACGCAGAACGCCGGTCACGACCATTCGGGCGGTGCTTGCCGGTCTCGATTTCATCCGCGAGAACGCGGCGGATCAATTCCGCGATGCCGACTTGCGAGAGACAATGCTCAAGATCGCAGAGCGCCCTGATGCCACCGACCTCGCTGCGGCGCAACTGGCCGCGTGGCACGATTGGCAAGCGGTCGACGGACTCGTGCGCATCTTTGAAGCGAACAACGATCGCGATGAGACACGAAAGAAAGCGGCTCGCGTCGCCATCCTGAGGTATCTATCGGCCTGCTCGCGCTGCCCCGATCCGGCCCGGCAATTCGAAACCGAGACGGCACGAACCGCACTCGCGCAGTTCGAGCGATCCCACCCCGACGCAGCTCGAAGGGCGACGGTCCTCTCCGGTGTTCCGACCCGCACTTCGGAATTGCAGTGAGCAGACGAGAGTTGCAAAAAGCGTTTGAATAACGCGTTTGAGGCTCAGTGCGCGGTCGGCCGTCGAGGTCGACGAACCCGCGAACTCGGTCACCGGATTTCCCCCACAGAAATTCCTAGTGAACCGAGGGCGGAACTCTGGCGTTGAGGTCGCTAATATAGCGACCGTACGTGACCGGATCACACACCGCGAGTGGAGCAGGACTGATGAGAAGAACGGGTTGTGCCGCAGTAGGACTATGCGTTTGGGGGGCGACCGCGCTCGCCATCGCTGCTGAACCGTTCGAAATGCTACCGGGTGACACCGATGTCGTCGTGAGGCTGAAGTCGCCGGCGAAGACCGTCGATGCGCTGACAAAATTTGTGCAAGAAGGTGTACCGGCCATCGCACCTCAGGCCGGAATGATTCGCCCTTCGCTCGGGATGGCGATCTCGAATCCGGGTTTAGCCGGTGTCGACGATACCGCGGACTGGTGGGTCGCTGCGTTCGCGAACAAGACCTCGAAACCATCGGTCGTGTTCATCGTCCCGACCAAAGACAAAGTGGCTGCCAAGGCGGCATTGGGCGACAAATTCTCGTCCAAATTTATCGATGACTATCTTGTCTACTCCGCCAGTCAGGACGCGCTCGACCGGGTCGCGGGAGATGCCGAGAACTCACTCGAGTCTTCATTGAGCGACAACGCGGAAGACACCTTCGAAGAGGGGGACCTCTCCGCGTGGATCAACGTGCCGCACTTGCGCGAGGTCTATAGCGGTCGCGAAGAAGAAGCGCGTCAGGGCTTCGACCAATTCGTCGAACTGATGAAGAACGCCGCCGCGGGTGCGGGCGATGCGCAAAAGCAGCAAATCGAGAGTGCCATCCCGATCTACAAAGCCGCCTTCGAAGGGGCCGTTGTTTTCGGAAAAGACCTTGAACCGGCCGTCTTCACGATCAGCCCGCAAGAGAAGCAACTACTGACCGAAACGCTTCTGACCGTCAAAGAGGGAAGCCAATCGGCAAAAACATTAGCAAAGAATGAGGTCGCCGACCTCGATTCGATGAAGGATCTTCCGACCGGGGCTATCGCCTACTACGGCCTGCACTGCGACATGAAGGGCTTGATCGAATCATCAATGAACCTCGCGGGCGGAATGTACGGCGACGACTACAAGCAGTCGCTCGAAGAGTTCGTCAAGGTTCTCGAAGACGTCGACTTCGGGTCGTCCGTTGGAGCGGTGTGGATCGGCGATTTGGAGTTCGGGCTGTTTCGATTCATCGGCAATACGAACGTCGAACCGATCGAACGCTATCGCGATGCGATCCGCGAATTGACCCCGAAAATGGAATTGCCGGACACGCCCGGGCTGACACAGGAAATGACGTTCGAACCAGAAGCCGAGACGATCTCCGGAGAGAAGGTCGACCTGTTGACGATGACGCAAACCTTTGATGCCGAGGCCGATCCGAGCGGCATGGCCGAGAAGGTCAATCAAGCCTTGCTCGGGCCGGACGGAATGCAGCAGTGGATTGCCTACTTTGATGACACCGTCGTGCAAACGATCGGTCCGAAGTCGTTCGCCGAAACAGCCATCAAGACTGCTCAGGGAGAGTCGCTCGCGGCACCGGTTCCGACGGAGGACGCGATCGAAGCGAGCCGGGAATTCCTCTCTTCGGAAGCGAACGTCGTCCTGCTGGTCGACTGGGCTCGGATGCTTGCCGACGGAACAAAAGTCGCCGCGAATACCGGAGCGGTGCCGTTCCCAATCTATGCTGACAAAATCGATGAACTCGGCATCGAACCCTCGTTCGGCGGATTTTCGATGACGACCGAAGAGAACGCGATTCGGATGAAATCGGTTCTGCCGATCGCTCAGGTGAAGGGCATCTCCGATCTCGTCGACTACGTGCGACAAGCGATGCAACCGCCCCAATAGAAGAGTTTTCGGCGATCTGTAGCGGCTATCAGATTCACAACGGCTGCAAAGTCGTTCGAGTCGCGACCAAAACCGCTGCACGTTCGGGGTATTCGCTTCAGGCGACACCCCAACCGCAGGGCAGCACCTCAAAGCGACCCCCGTATTTCGGGGGTCGCTTTGTCGCTATTTGGCAACGATCGAAACGCGAGCTAAGTTTCGTCTGACGAAACCCGCTCTGTTTGATGCGGTGATCTTCCGCTCATTTCGCTTTGATGCCCTCTCTTTGGCTCCGCCATGGCTGCTGCCACCACTGAAGCCAATTTAGATACCAGTGGGTGGACCGAGCGCATCGATCGCGCACTGGGTCAGTTCGCCGCCAGCGAGTTGCCTCCCACGCTCAAGCTGCCGGCCCTGCCGCACGCGGTCGCCTCTTTTCAGCAAAAGGCTTCCGACCCCGATGTCGCGATCAAAGACCTCGCTCGGATTATCGAAACCGACACCGGCTTGACGCTCGAACTCCTTCGGCACGTCAACTCGTCGTTCAACGGCCTGCGGCACCGTGCTTCGTCGGTTCAGCAGGCAATCACGTTACTGGGGATTCGACAAAGCAAGACGTTCGTCGTCACGACCGGCATTCAGGCCGCTGTCCAAGCCCGCAAATCGAAACTGATCAATCAGTCCTGCTTTTGGAACGCGAGCCTGCAAAAAGCCCTGTTCGCTAAAGTGGTCGCCGGACTGATCGGGGCCGATGCCGACACCGCGTTCGCCGGTGCATTGCTACAGGACTTTCTGCTTCCGGTCCTCACCAACGATCTGTTCGACAAGTACGTTGCCTTTGTCGGACAGCGTGCCGCACAGCAACAGCTTCTGCCGGAATACGAACAGCAGCAATTCGGCTGGGACCACGCAATCGCCGGAGCGTCCCTCGCCCGTCGCTGGCATCTGCCGGATGAGTTGGTGGCCTGCGTGCTGTATCACCATCTCGGCCTGCGTGCGCTGGCCGAACCGGAATTGAAACGAACCTCGGTCGCCGCCGTCGCACTCTCGGCATTGCTGCCTGATCAGTTGCGGCAGGATTTTCGCGGGCTCGAGCAGCTGATCTTCCTGCAGGGCAAGTGGTCGAAGTTCGACCTGAAAACGTTGACCGAACAGGTCGACGAATTGCACGGCGAGATGGGCTTGGGCGTTCGGAATGATTTCCCACTCTCTCGCCGCTGCAAGCCGGCATTCGCCGATTCCGCCGAGCGATTCGACGATGGTTCGGTCAACCGCACCGCACTGGCGGGCTGAGGCCTCGGAATTCGGTGATCCTGCGACACGGGCTTCGCGTTGTTCTCCCGTGCGAAGTGGTTCTCGCCGTCGACAGGCGATACGCTTCCGATTCGGAAAATTTGTGCGGCCCACCCACACCGAACACGGGCCGACTTGTAACGTTCGCCTGCGTTGCCTCGACCCGAGGGGAAGGACTCCGATGTCTGATGACACCGCGAAACCAGAATCATCCGAGTCGGCCTCACCGGCCGACATTCAAAGCGTCTACCTCGTGTCGTATCCGAAGGTCACTCTGCTTTGGCCGACGTTTCTGCTCGCGTTGATTTCCGGTGTTTGCACCCTGTTTGCGGGCGATCTCGCCCCGGCCGTGGGAATGGATGGCCCTCCTGCCGCGCAGGAAACGTCGTCTGATGTTGAGGGCGAAGAGACCGTCGATGACGAAACGCCAGCGGCCAAGCCGGTGCAGCGGAAAGGAAATCGATTCGCGGAATTTCTGGGCGTGCTCTTCCTCGGTGTCTTCGGTCTGAATTTAGTCGTGCTGGCATTCGACTTCCCGCGGACAGCCTCGCTCACTCTGCTGTTCCTGATCTTCGGCGTCTTGATGGGTGCTTTGCTGCTGTTCCGGACCAACCCCGACCTGCTGCCGGCGATCACCGACATCTTGCAGTTTGTGAAACCGATCGCGAATGCCGACTTCTACTTCCTGTTCTTCGGAATCCTCTGCCTGATTTTCATCTGCGTGTTTCTCAGCGTGCAGTTCGATTATTGGGAGGTCCGGCCCAACGAACTGCTGCACCACCACGGGTTCCTGAGCAATCTCAAGCGCTACCCGACGCGCAATCTTCGCGTCGAAAAAGAAATCACCGACGTGTTCGAATACGCGCTGTTAGGCTCGGGTCGGCTGATCCTTTACCCAGAGGACGAACGTCGTGCGATTGTGCTCGACAACGTCCCGGCGATCGGGCGCAAAGAGCAGCAAATCACTAAGCTGCTCGGCGCGATGCAGGTGCAAATTCGCACGGCCCCATAACGATTAACAAGCCCGCAGCGCCAGCAAGGGATTCCGCGGGAGGAGTTCTCATTGCTTCTGATGCGCCGTTGAGCTTGGAAAAAGGTGCGAGGGTATTCTCGCGCCAGCGCGTCGGGCAATTGGAGCTACGAGTGCCGTAATTTCTCGGCACGCATCTCGCGGACATCCGTCTTCGCCTTGAGCTTCTGCCGCTTATCGTGCGTCTTGCGGCCCTTGGCTGTGGCGACTTCGACCTTCACGATGCCCCGCTTGAAATAGAGTGACAGCGGCACGATCGTCAGGCCTCGATCTTGGGCCGACTCGGCGAACTTGCGAAGTTGGCTTTTGCGAACGAGCAACTTGCGTTCGCGCCGTCGCTCGTGGTTCATGATCGTCGCCTGCGGATATTCGGCGATATCAGCGTTGATGAGCCAAAGTTCGTCGCGCTGCATCCGGGCGTAGCCGTCTTCGATGACCACCTTGCCGTTGCGGATCGACTTCACTTCGCTGCCGGTCAGCACGATCCCGCATTCAAGCGTGTCAAGCAGTTCGTAGTCGTGTCGGGCTTTGCGGTTGCGCACGACGACCCGCTCGTTCGGGTCTTCGTTCTTCCTGCCTGATTTTCCCTTCGACTTCGCCATAGGAATTCAAACTTCTTGACCGGGCACTCGATCGACTTAAACAATTTGCCGACAAGTGCGCCGGTTCATCAAAACCATCGCCAAACTTCGATCGTTCGCGTGCGATGACAATCCCTTGCTCGCGCTGCGGGCTAGAATTTCATGTAACGAGCACTAGCGGGGTGATCTGACGAGTCGCGAACCCGGCAACGATAGACTTTCAACGCCCAACTCTCAACTCTCAGCTTCAAGCAACGCCCGATTGTCGCTGGCGGGATGTCGTTCTATTATCGAGGGATGAGAATCGAGCTGTTTTCAACAGACGGTTCACATTCGACAACGAATACTGACGGTTTTCGAGAATGGATTCTGCGCGAGCACAACCCGGATTTGCGGATCGGTCACCCGACTCGCTCGAGGTCCGTTTGCTCGGGACCGTTGATTACGATGCCGCCCTGTTCCTGCAGGAGCGGTTGCTGTTCGAACTCTCCGGTCGGGAAGATCGAACCGGCGGACTGCTGATGTGCGAACACCCTCCGATGGTCACCATCGGCCGGGAAGGGAGCCGGGCTCATTGGAACGTCGATGAGAAGGCGTTTGAATCCCGGCTGATGGATGTCCGCTGGGTCAATCGTGGTGGTGGCTGCATTGTCCACGGGACCGGGCACTTGGCGGTCTATCCGATCTTGCCGCTCGCTCGTCTCGAAATTGGGATCGACGGCTTTCGCCGCAAATTGGAGCAAGCTGTAATCGATGCGGCCGGCGATCTGCGGATTCCCGCCTGGCCGAGCGAAAGCGGTCATGGCATCTCGGGACGGCTCGGGCAATTCGCGACCGTGGGCGCGGCGGTCAAGAGCTGGATCAGCTATCACGGCGTCTTCATCGATGTCGCACCTCCGATGGATTTGGTCCGCTTGATCAACGGCGCTCCCGGTGAGGAGCGGAAGACCTGCCTGTCGGCACTGCGTCACCGTCCCGTTTCAATGCACGGCGTGCGGGAGGCACTTATCCGTCGAATCGCGGCACGATTCGGCTACAATCACTATCACGTTTACACCGGACACCCGCTGCTGAAGCGGACGAAGAAAGTTGTTCATGTCCCTGCTTGAGATTTTGCCGGATGTTCCCCAACGCTCGACCGGCGGTGGTTCGGGTTGCGGCTCGTCGAGCGGAAGTTCCGCACCGGCTCGCCGCCCGCGTCTGCCGAAGTGGCTCCGCCGACCGATGCCCGAGGGCGGCATGGCCTACACGAGCGACACGATCGCCGACCTGAAGCTCAACACCGTCTGCGAAAGTGCGAAGTGTCCGAACCGCACGGAGTGCTGGTCGCATAAAACCGCCACACTCATGATCGCGGGCAACGTCTGCACCCGCCCCTGCGGCTTTTGCAGTATCGATAAAGGCAAGACCGAACAGCTCGAAATCGACGAACCGCAGCGCGTGGCCGAAGCGGCGGCGCGGTTGGGTTTGGAGCACGTCGTGATCACGTCGGTCACACGAGACGACCTGCCCGATGGCGGGGCCGAGCACTGGTATCAAACAGTGCTGGCCGTCAGAGAGCGGACCGACGCATCGATCGAAGTTCTGACCCCTGACTTTCGCGGCAACGTGGCGGCGATCGATCGCGTGATCGAAGCAAAACCGGACGTATTCAATCACAATACGGAAACGGTCCCCCGCCTGTATCATCGCGTGCGGCGCAATGCCGAATACCAACGGACGCTCGACCTGCTGGCCCGGGTGAAAGAAATCGAACCCGACATGCCGACCAAGAGCGGCATCATGCTCGGACTGGGGGAGTCGATCGACGAAGTGCTCGAAGTCTGCGCCGACCTCCGCAAGGTCGGCTGCGACATGCTCACCGTCGGCCAATATCTCCAACCGACTCAGGAACATCTGCCGGTTGAGCGGTACATCCCGCCGGAGGAATTCGACTCACTCGGCGAGTTGCTTCGCACGATGGGCTTCGGCCTTGTCGCTAGCGGACCGTTCGTGCGGTCGAGCTATCACGCCGGTGAAATGTCGGACGCCCTCAAGAAGTCATGACCGAAGTTCGTGTTCCGGACATCGGTGCGGCTGACATCCGCGTCGGCACATGGCTTGTCGATGTGGGTGACGAGGTGATGGAGGGAGACCGGCTGGTCGAGTTATCCTCGCCCGGTGTGATCTTCGATGTGGCAAGTCCTGCCGACGGTATGATTACCCGGATCGCCGTCCTGACCGGCTCCTCGATCACTCCGGGCGAGTTGCTGGGGCAGATCGATGACTTCTCAGCCGCGGGGTCGACGAGTTGAGGTCAGTAGTGCGAGGACATCGCGTCTCGCGATGACCCCCAGCACCCCCGCGTAGGCCACGATTGCGGTTAGCATCGGAATCGCGACGGCGACGAAGCCTTCCGCATTTCCGCCCGATTGAAAGCCCGCCGTCACCACGACGATTCGACACGCGACAGCCATGACGACCGTCGCGACCGCGATGCGAGCGATGAATGCGACAAACGATCGGTCGAATACGCCTCGCAACGGCGTTCCCGGAATCGAAGCCAGTAGCAGGAATTGCATAATCGCCGTGACCGCGGTTGCCAACGCGAGACCGGTTTCACCCAGCGGAATCACGAGGCCGGCGTTGAGAATCAAATTTAAGAACACCGCGACAAGCCCGACACGCAGAGGAGCCCGTTCATTTCCGGTCGCGTAGAACCCGCGCTGAGCGATCAATAATAGCGCGTAAGCCCACACCGCGATCGCGTAGGCGGCGACCACACGCGACGTCTGCAGCACGTCGCGCTGCCCGAACTCCCCACGCTCGAACAGCAAGGCTGTAATCGGCTCGGCCAGCACGATCAGCCCGACAGAGGCGGGCAGCGTGACCAATAGAACGAGACGCATCCCCCGCGTGAGATCACTCCTCATTGCGGCGAAATTGCGATCGGTCGCGTGCTTTGAAATCTGCGGGTAGAGGACGGTGCCGATGGCCACCGCGAAGACACCGAGCGGAAATTGATAAAGCCGCTGTCCGAAGTAAAGTGCCGCCGCACCACCCGCGGCAACTAACGAAGTCGCATTCGGATCGTCAATCGACGGCGTCAATCCCCAAGCGATCAGGCCGTCCGCGAGTGTGTTGAGTTGAGTGATGCTCAGCCCGAGCAACGTCGGCACAAGACTCGTGCGAATGGCCGCGAGGGCCGAACGCACGGGAGTGGAGTCAAAATCGAGACGAAAACCGATGCGATGTAGCGGTCGAATTAACAAGCCGAGTTGCAGCACGCCGGTCACGCTGATCACCGCGGCAATCGTGGTAATGGCAGCTTCTTTCGAAAGAGCGACCGCACCGACGATCGCCAGGGCCGCCACCCACACCACATTCAACACAACAGGCAGAGCCGCGGGCCAGAAAAAGCGATCGCTCGCCTGCAGAATCGCGGCGACTTGGGCAGAGAGGCAAATCAACCAGAGATACGGCAGCAGCACTGCGGTCAGCGTGAGCAGCAACTCTGACTTTGGACCGAGCCAGCCTGACAAGATCGCGCCCACAAGTAAGAATTCGAAGGCGACGACGACACCCCCTAAGAACAGACCGGTCTTGAGTAAGACCGCCGTCCCCAACTTCCACGCGTCTTCGGTTCCGTGCGATTCTCTCGTGCTCACGAAACGGGGAATGAAGACGGCGGCAAGTGCTCCCTCGCCGAACAACCGCCGCGCGAGATTGGGGATGCGAAATGCGATCGTAAATGCGTCGAGCAATGGCCCGTTTCCGAATGCTGCCGCCATCGCGGCGTCGCGAACCAAGCCTAATACTCGTGATACGAGCGTCAGCCCGCTGACGAGACCGAACCCACTAAGCATGGAATTGCGACGCGCGGCATTCGCATCGTCCGATATCTCGGCCGCACCTTCGTCGCGATGAGAAACCGGCTCGGCCGGGGCGGCATTCATACAGGCGTCCGCGAAGGAAGTGCGGCCGCCAAGCGAGTTCACATCGCGGCCGGATGATCGATCCGGGCGCGGTTTACGTCAATCGCTTCGAGGATGTCAAGAACTCGCAGCATCGGGAGGTCCCATTCCTGAGACCAAGCGATCACGTCGAGGTTCTCGTAGCCGAGGTCGAGACGATCGAGAATGCGATCTGCCAGCAGGCCGTGCGTCATGATTAGCGTGTATCGAACGCCAAAGGTCTCGGTCTCGAACTCCATCCAACGGGTTTCCCCCCGGATGTGTTCCAAGCGGCGATGTCGGCAGTAAAGCAGCCAGTAGGTGCGATACCATTCTCGAATGGCATGGTCGCCGAGATCGCAGCCGTGCTTCTGGCTTTCGATCCACTTGTGCGTTTCGGCTTCCCGCCGTGCCGTGTCGAACAGGCTCGCACTCATCGCCGTCGATGCGCTCATGAAGTCGATCCGCCGGGGCCGCTGTTCGTTCGGAGGCCAGAAGTAGGCGACCCCCGTCGAAAATAACCGACTGCATGAGAAAGCCGGTACGCAGCGACTGTGTGTGGTCCAATCAGAATACGCCCAAGGCCGGGCGGCGACAACAGCAGCTTACCATTCTCATCAATCGATACTGACCTGAATTTCACCGTCCTGCACTCGCGTTTCGTAAGTTTCGACGCCAAGTTTTGCAGTCGGATTGTCCATCCATTTGCCTGTTCGGCAGTGAAAACGCCACGCGTGCAGCGGGCACATCACGACCTCTTCTTCAACATGGCCGGCCGAAAGCGAAGCCCCGGCGTGCGGACACATGTCGTCGATGGCGGCGAAGGTGCCCCCTAAATTGAAGACGGCGACCATCACGCCGTCGACGTCGTAGGCCCGACCTTCGTTCTCGGGGATGTCGCCCACTTTGGCCACGCTGTGAAATTCAGCCATTGCTCTCTCTGCTTTCGCGTCTCGGTCCGCGGGATTATAGAGGAGATCGAGCTGCGACCCCAAGGGACGGACCATGCCGCGGATTGCCATCATCTTCGAATTCCCCACGCTGTTCGGCGGTGAGCGGTCGATGCTTGCCGTAATCGATCAATTGCTGAGTCCGGCCGATAGCTCGTGGGAATTTGTGGCGATCTGCCCCGAGCAAGGAGCCCTTCGGGATGCCCTGTCGGCACGCGGGATCGAAGTGAAGCCGCTCAACCTGCGTGATGAAACCGGGAAACGCCCGCCGAAACACATCGCAGCCGAAATGTTGCACACGTGCCTCAGATCGGTCGACTGCGACCTCATTCACGCCAATAGTTTGTCGATGGCACGGCTGCTGGGGGTCATTGCCACCGATATCGCCCTCCCCTGCACCGGGCATTTGCGCGACATCCTCAAGTTGAACCGCGCCGCGATCGACGATTTGAATCGACTCGATCGATTGATCGCCGTCTCCGATGCAACGATCGAACATCTCGCGGGACAGGGACTCGATCGCGGACGAGTCACGCGGATTTACAACGGCATCGATCGCGAATCATTTCGTCCCAGGCCGCGGTCGTTCGCATTGCATGACGAGCTTGGCCACCGTCACGATTCAATTTTGTTACTGACCGTCGGCCAAATCGGGCTGCGGAAAGGACACGATGTGACCGCGAAGGCCATCGCAAGCATTGTCGGAGGTGATAGGCGAGATAGCGGTAGTCTCGGCTGGGCGATTGCCGGAGAGCGTTTCTCGGCGAAGGCGGAGAGCATCGCATTCGATCGGTCGATCGACGAAATTTTGCAAGCCGCCGGGTTGTCGGACCGTGTTCATCGACTCGGCTATCGGGACGACGTCGCCAAGCTGATGAACGAGGCTGATCTGCTTGTGCATTCGGCCCACCAGGAACCATTGGGCCGTGTGCTGTTGGAGGCCGCGGCGTCCGGACTGCCGATCATCGCGACCGACGTCGGCGGCACGCGCGAAATTTTTGAAACCGGAATCGACGGAGAATTGGTTGCGGCGGACGATGTCGTTGCGCTGGCAAGAGCAATCTTTGCCCGACTGAGCACGACCGAGCGACTTGATCCACCCGCTGCCTTCTGCGAACGATTCTCGCTGAAGCGCAGCGCGGCGAATCACGCGGACTTGTGGCGAAAGCTGATTACGCGTTGAACACCAGGAAAATCACCTGCTGACGCTGCGGGTCTGTTCGGCGCGGGTTATTCGGACCGGAATTCGGGCCATCGCTTCCAAGCGTAGTCCCACTCCATCCACATCCGCATCATCGACCAGAGCAACCGCATGCGGGCGACATGCTCCGACGCCAATTTTTGTTGATTCGCGGTCGACTGCGCCGTGGCCTCGGCCAGTCCCCACCGCTCGCCAAGCTCGCGGCAAATGCCGTCGGCAGTCAGGTCGACTTCGGCGTCTTCTTTGAGGAAACCGCCGCCATCGGCAATGACAAATAATTCGAACAGCCGACCGCGAAACGGCTCGATTTCGAGCGGTTTCTCCTCCGATTCCGCTTCGAGAAGTATCGATTCGATGCGATCAAGAACTTGACGGGCCATGGGCGTTTGAGCGGTTGTCGACATATTGAAGCAGACTTCAGGGCTGCGAAAGCTCGTCCAGCTTCGACCGGACGATCGACCTCAGTATGAAAGAATTCGATCGATCCTTCTACCGGACCGGCCACCCGAAAGCCGCAAGGTCGGGTTGCCGCCTGCAATCGCGACGACCTATCTTTCCAATGGGCTTTGATCTCTATTACGTCCACTTAATTGAATTCAACGTGCGATCGCTGCTGATAACCTGCCTCATCACATTGCTCAGCACCTCTACGGTCGCGACGGGCGCGGAGGTGACCGCGACATATTTCAGCGGACTCCGAGACCGCGGCCTGTTCAGTCTGGCTGAGTCCGTCGCACTGAATCGCCTCGCCGCCGATGATCTTTCGAACGACGAGCGAGCGGCGTTGTCGCTCGAACTTTCAAAGACCTTCGCGCAGCACGCCATCCACACGCTCGACACTGAGCAGATCGATCTTTATCAACGAGCTGAATCAGTCATCGAAAAGTTTCTGGCCGTTCAGCCCAGGCACCCACGAGCGCTCGAACTGAGATTGCAACGGGCGATGATCGATCTCGAACGCGGTCGTTCTCTTCGCTGGACCGCCGAGCTCACACGCTCCGACTCCGCTGCGCTTTCGGCCAAAGGATTTTTGAAGAAAGCAGCAACCGAACTCCAGACCTTATCGGATCAAATCCACAAAGCCTTTCGCCGTCGCACCCGCGGCATCGCGAGCAGCGACGATCGCGTCGATCCGGCCGAACTGTACCAGTGGGAGGAGCAGGCCAGATTGGGCGCTGCTCAGGCCATGATTGCGGCAGCGCGACTTAACCCGCGGGGCGACTCCAATTCCAACAGGGCTTTGCAGGAGGCCGACCGACTATTGGAGAAACTCGCTCGCGGTGTCGAGCGAAACCCGATCACTCGGTCGGCGAAGATCTGGCGAGCGGAGGTCGCTCGCCTTAGTGGCGATGGTCAGGCTGCTCGCCGGCGATTGGCCGATATCGAGCCGACATCGCTCACCCCGCAAGATCGTGATGCGATGGCAGCCGTTTCCGTTCGAATTCTGCTCGACGAAGACAAGCCCGACGCGGCCGCGGAATTGCTGGTCAATTACCGCAAAGAACGGGGGTCTCTGTCCGGCGAATTGCAACTGCTGAAGGTGCAAACACTCGTCGAATTGGAGCGGGCTGCGCGAGCGATTAACGTGCCTGAACTGGCGGTCGACGTGCAGCGTCAGATCGACCTCGCCGTCGAACGAGCGAAGGTGGAAGTCGGTGGCGTCTGGGCATATCGCTGCCGGCTCGCTGCGGATGCGGTCGGAAATGAACGTCAATTCGGCCCCGAAATCGCCGCTCAGATCGAACGAGCCGAACGTCTCGCCGCGACGGGAAAAACATCGGAAGCTGCCGACGCCTATTTTAGCTCGGCCGAAGCGATGGTAGAGTCGGGCGATTCGTCCGCGGCTGCGAAGTACGCCTTTCGTGCCGGGTCGCTCGCCTCCAGTGAGAACAACTATCAATCGGCGAAGAAGTTCTTTCTCGCAGCAGCCAAATTCGACCGCAACGACCCGCTCTCGGCGCAGGCTCACTTGATGGCCGCAT
Source organism: Stratiformator vulcanicus (assembly GCF_007744515.1). Taxonomy (NCBI): domain Bacteria; kingdom Pseudomonadati; phylum Planctomycetota; class Planctomycetia; order Planctomycetales; family Planctomycetaceae; genus Stratiformator; species Stratiformator vulcanicus. Next base: position 1,815,909 of record NZ_CP036268.1, on the reverse strand, counting down.
GGTGCGCCGGACGTTCGTCGAATTCGCAAAAAGCGATTGCCGAGTACCGTCGCTTACTCGAAGAGCACCGCGAGATTTATTCCTCGGCCGCGACGAATGCAGAGGCGACGCTGATGCTGGCTCGATTGGAGGAGTCGCGGCGACAGTACAGTCGCGCCCTCCCGCTGTACCGAGATACCCTGACCATCGCAGAGAAAGCCGACGTAGCGCGGGCCGGGATCGCCCGCTGTCTCGATCGATTGTTAGCCTTTCTCGCCGAAGAATCTGCTCAGGCAGACGATCCAAAGATTCGCGAAGTTCGTCAGCAGCAATTACAGGAATGGTCGAACACGGCATCCTCTGAGTTCGCCGACCTCGCCGCAGGCCTGCCCGATGTCGAGACGCGCTGGTCTCCGCACGATGCGGAGTTCGCGGTCGTCGCGGCTCAGCGGTTGTCGAAGCTGCCGACAAACCAAACCGATCTCGCTTTGAATCTCGCCGAGCGTGCTCTGAGGTCCTCTGAATTTCAACGTCCCAACGACCGGGAGTTCTGGCAGAAGATCGGGGAAGCCGCCGATGGTTTGCGATCAGCAATCCGTGTGAGTGCCGGTGACTTTTCCGGCGGGCTCGCGGACGATTCCGAGTTGAGGCGGATGACCGTCACGGCTCGAATCAGCCTGTTGCAGGACCTTCGCCTGCGGCTTAGCGAATTGAGCGTCGGACCAAGAACGCAATGTGGCCGCCTGATGTTGAAGATTGTCGAAAGCGTTGAAGGTAACGGGAGTCGATTGAAACCGGCTGAACGATGGTTGCTCGCCAAGGCCAAAGCGGAGGCGGACATTGCTGTGGGCGAACTTGATCGGGCGGAGCAAACGGTCGAGCAACTGACGCAGATGGCCGGTTCGGATGCCGGACGAATGCGGGAGGCAGCCCAAATCGCCGAACGCCTTGGAGAACGTGGGGCCGAGCGCACGCTCGACCTTTGGCAGCGGATCACCGCTCGATTGCCAGCCGGCAGCGATGAGTGGTTGGCGGCGCGAATTAACTCGGTCGAAGCACTGATCACGCTGGGCCGCCTCGACGAAGCTCGCAAACTCATTCGAGTCACCCGGCTGCTCGCCCCCAACGCCGGCGATGCCGAATTACGGAATCGACTCAACGAGTTAGACGCTGCGACGAATTCCGATTCCGCGCGTCCGAATTCTCGATAAGCGACGGTCCTCTGCGTGCCAATCTGAGACGCCAATTGCTTGTCAGCAGACGTGTCTGGAGGCGGTTTCAAATCGCTTAGCATACAAGCCCGAGGCGCCAGCCGTCGGGGAAAATCGCTGGTTGATCGACCATCGGCTTGCGTCTCAGGCTGGCATTGAAATCGCTTCTCGTCCGTTGATTTTCTAGAGCAGTTTCCTGCTATCTGTGGCGGCTATCAGACGCACAACGTCTGCGTATTCGCAAGGATCGCCGCCTGAACCCGCTACACTTACGCGATATTCGCTCTAGTCCGCAGTTGACGAATCTTCGGCGTCGGCCGGCGAATTCGCCGGTTGTTTTGGCAACAGTCCTCCCTGCCTCGTTACATAATCGCGCCATCGCCGGACTGCGGTCGTTCGAGCCGAAAGCGAGGCCGTTTCTCGATAGCTCAGCCGTTGCCCCGTGAGTTCCAACAGATGAGCGAAAGCGATCTGACGAACCGCGACGCGATCATGCTCCAGCGCTTCAAGAAACTGCAGACTGGCCGCTTCATCCCGCGCGACCTCGGGGCTGATGCCCCACAGAACTGAGACCAGCACGTCGGCATCGTTGGGCGGCAAAATGGAGGCGGCCGTTTCGGTCAGGACTTCCGACGCGGCTTCGTCCAACGCGAGATTCACTTGGATTTCGTGCGCCGCCTCGGTCACGGTCTCCACATGAGGCGCATCAACCAACGTGCGAACGAGGGGATCGATGGCTCCGATCAACCCCAATGCATCGGCGGCCCAAGCCGAAATGTACGGTCGCCGGTCGCTCAGAAGTGGCGGAAGACTGATTGCCGCCACCTGGCCGGTCGAGAGGGCATCGAGGACCGGTTCGGTCTGATCGAGTGCGAACTGTGACGAACGACCGTTTTCGACCCACTCCGGCATCGTGATCACCTGATTGTCGCCGGGTGCGTCAGGAGTCCCAAGCGTCTTCACACGCTCAAGCACGACATGCTCGCCCGCTCGCAATGTCTTCACATTCCCGTCCGCCTCGGCAAATCGAACGGGACCGTCAATCACGTAGACAGCGGCATTAATGCGGGGCTGAAATTCCGGAACGGTCAGATTGACACCCGGCGTCGGTTTTCCATTCGGATGAATCGGGGCAGCTTCCACCGCGATCTTTCCCCGGCCTTCAAGAAATTCTAACCGACACGTTTTCTCAGCGACCGTCAATTCAATAGCCGCTGGAATAACAGTGTCGTTGGGAGTCGCAGCCGTTGATTCGGCGGACGACCCTGCCGAATCGATCGGGTTCGGTGAGTCGGAAGAGATCAGCATTCGGCCGCGCACCAATTCGATGGCCGGAACCGACTTTGTTTCCGCAGCAACTTGATAGGTACGAATCGCGGTGCCCCCCAGCAACTCCATCCGAAGCGTTGAACCATCGATGGCGAACTCATCGTGAAACGGTTTGATCGCGGTGACGAAACTGCCGATCGGAACGGCTTGATCCGTGATCGGAACCCACTGCTCTTCGCCGGGCTTCTTGAGCAGAATCGGATAACCGTTTGGGATCGGTCGAAAAACAAAATTGAGCGGCTTTGGTGAAGAAAGCGGGCTCGGCGAATCTGCCCCGGGGGTGTCGGGCTCCCCCCTCGACGGTACAGGCGACTCAACAGGCGGTCCTGAAGTCGAAGCGACTTCGGTCGGCGGAGTCGAGGGAACGTCGAACTGGACCGGCGGCTCAGAACCGGTTAACGGATTATCGATTTCGTCGGGCGGTTCGGCATCGAGTGGCAAGTTCGGCAAATCACCGGATGGCGAAGAATCTGGCGATGCGACTTCCATCGATCCGGACTCGTCGGGCGGGCTACCCTCACCGAGATCGGAATCTGCATCCGATGCTCCGCTGGCGTCCGAGTCGGCGGTGGAATCACTCGGCGATTCGTCGTCAGTGTCGACTCCGGAACCATTGGTCGAGTCCGAGGTGTCCGCATCGTCGTTCGAACCAGTATTCGTCATCGCGATCGGATCGAATCCCGCAGAGGGAAATATCCCGGGATCGAACCAAATTAGAGCCACCCAACCGACCGCCAACGCCGCGAGAACTCCGTAGGGCAGTGCTCGCCGCCAAGTCGGAATCTTGCGTGGCATCGAGGCAACCAATTCAGATGCCTGCGAAGCGGGAGCGGTCGGCTTGCTCCGCAACGGTGCCGACGGTGCAGGCTCAGCGGGCGTCGCGGCATGGTCATCACTCGGACCGTTGGGCGTGGCCAATTCGTACATCCGACGACGCGACTGATCTGTGATCTCGACCGGCTGCCCCAAGACCAATGCGAGAACTTGATGGCAGGCCGCGACCTCGGCCAAGTGAACGTCGGACTCCATACAGATGCGCTCGACCTCGGCGACCTCTTCCGGGACGAGCGTGCTGTCGAGGTAGGCGGCTACGGTGTTCGGATCGAGCAGAGCGGGAGACTCGTCACCCGGAAACGTCAGCCGTCGCTTGCGAACCGACTGCCGAATTCGCTCGGCGAGCTCCTCCGCCTTCGGACTCTCCGCCAGTTTCTTGCCGATTTCTTTCGTTTCATTCGGCGCGAGCAAGTCGTCCAAATAGGCCAGCAAAGTTCTGAGAGTCAAACGCATTGTGCATTCCCTGGGCCGCGCGAAATATTCTTGGTCAGCGTCACGCTGAGCCGTGTCGGCGTGTGCCTTCACAATAGAAGTGGGAACCGGCGACGGAATCCGTGCGAAAATCTGCCGCGATCCGGAAGAATTCTAAAGATTTTCGCACACGAAATACGGGAGAGGCCCTAATTCGCCGCCCGCGAACCGATGCACTGACGGTTCGATTCATCCGATTGCACCGATTGTGCCGATACCCTCACAGAGCGCCGTCTCCCGCACGAATAGTCAATGCGAAGTGAAGGATTTGCCGTGTCGTCCCCCTGCGACAACTGCCACGCCGGATGCTGCCGATCGTTCGCAGTACCGGTTACCGGCGCCGACATCTTGCGAATCGAGCGGGACTTGGATCTGGCGTTCTGGGATTTCGCCTGCCGCTGGGCCGACCCGGACGGGAAGATCGCCCGCAAGTACGCTCCGCATTTCTATTTTGAAGACGAGCCTTCGACGCCGTTCGTCATTTGCCTGTCGCATCAACCGAGCCGATTTCACAAGGGGACTTCGAAATGTCGGTTTCTGGTCGAGGGGCAACCTGACGACGAGAATCCGATGGGGCAGGCTCGCTGCGGAATCTACAACTCGCGTCCGATGGCCTGCCGCTGTTTCCCGACGAAATTCAATTCGACCGGCGAGTTGACGGTCCTGCACGACGTGCCGACCCGGGGACGGAAAGAGACTCATCCCGCTTACGAGCTTTGCCCGCGGAATTGGACGGTCGATGAGGTCGACCCGATTTCCGCTCCGCAGGACCTGACGGTGGCAAAGTTCGAGATGAACTTTTTTCACTCGTTGGCGTCGGTCTGGAATCGAGCCCCGCGATCGTTCGAGGTCTTCCCCGATTTCCTAAAACTCGTCTACTCGCGGCGAGTGGTCTCCGAGGTCGACGAACTCGAGCCGAAGACGATCCCGCTGCCGAACGTCGATCAGCAGCGCAAAGCAGCCTGAGTTCTTTGCGCGTTAATCGAAAAACGCCTGCATCCCGCGGACGTATTGGAAGTCGGACGACAGCGCCCCCCAGCGATCACGATCGCAACGGAACATCGGAACGCATTCCGGGGCCAGATCGTACGGAATTGGCAGCGTTCGGAATCCGGCCCGCTCATAGAACGGCGTCCCGATCGCCGACAAGACGTAGAATGCTTTGACTCCGTCGTCCTGCTCGAGCTGTGAGATGACCTCCTTGAGCAGTGTCGTGCCGTAGCCGCATCCGCGATGGCGCTCGCAAGTATGCACATTCGCGAGGCCGATCACGTCGGGGTGAGGCGAATGACGGTAACGATAAGTCGTCAGCGTGCTGACGAACTCTCCCGTCGATGAGATCGCCGCGAAATGGCGACCCGAGCGAAGCCGTCGATCCCGCAGGCACCACGTCACGTGCCGGGTTACGGATTCACCGCCAGATAATTCGACGGTCGCTTCGAAAAAACGGCGCAGCTCCGACTTCTCGATCGCCCGCACCGTCAGATCGGTCGCGCAGTCCCGTAGACTCGCTGCGATAGATCCGTCGACCCGCCGGATGCCGGCTCTTCGGCGAATCCAGCTCATGATTTCAGCGAGTCGCACGCCGACGTTCCTAGCGAGGTGAACTCTGCGCCTACGTCCCCTTTTACTTCTCAGCCACGGTGTCAAACACCCGGACCTTGTCCCAATTGCCTTTGCATTCTTCGATGAATTGCAGGTGCTTGGGGGCGACTTGATAGTCGTCGTGGGCTTTTCGCGAATCGAAAATGACGTGCAGGCCGACGTGAAAGTTCTGATCGTTGACCTCCCGCTTGAAGTCGGGAACCCGCAGTCCGGCGGCGAAAAACACCACGCCCGGATGATCCTGCAGATATTTCTTGCAGGCATCGACCAGTCGCTGCTGCTCTTGGGCGGAGTCATCTTTGAGCGTGAAGTAAACGTCGTGAACGATCATTGATCCCGATTCTTTCTCTTCGGCATGTGGGCGATCTGAATACTGAATCGCCACGACAAACGCGGCGAAAAGAGCGGCTGCGATTGTAATCTGACGCGAACGGTTCTTCATGGCTTCCTCTGCAATTCGAATTGCTTGATTGGTTGGCGATCACCGAAATCAAAGCCCGGCGATCTCACCATCCATCAATGCGGCAGTTTGGGCAACTCAGGCAGACTCACCTGAACTTTCCGATTTTTCTCAAGATTCGCATCAGAAGGATTCAAGCGGTCATCGCGATTATGCCGATCCTTGGGAACAGAACCAAACTCTTCGTCTCCGGAGGATCGCCCGCCATGGGTCGCCACACAATCAAGAGCTTTTCTGCTGCTTTCGCCATCGCTGCCGCGATGGTGACCGCCTCGGTCGCCGTGACCGACATCGCATTCGCCCAAGGCTGGACCGCACCCGGTTCCTGCTGCGGCACTTGCGGAGAAATCGTCACCGCATGTACCTGCACCCGAATGCAGCCCGTCTGCGAAACCACGGTCCGTCGGCAGGACTGCGTCACTTGGCGAGAAGTCCCCCGAACTCTTTACCGAGACGAAGAATACGTCGTCACGATCCCGAAAATCGACTACGACTGCGTGACCGTCGATGAGGGCTGTTACAAGATGGTATGGGTGCCGAAACCCGTCAAAAAAGTCATCCCCAAGACCGTCTATCAGAAAGACATTCGCACCCGGAAAGTGCCGTTCACCGTCTCGCAAAAGGTGCCAGTGGTCAGCTCGCAGTGGATTCCGGAGAAGCGAGTCCGCTGCGTCCCCCAAACGACGACTCAATACTACCGTCAGCCGTTCGGAACGAACTGCCCGCCGATCACGGCTCAAGTACCGCCGCTTACCGGCTTCGGCGGCGGATACGGGGCTCACGGCGGATACGGGGTTCACGGCGGATTCGGAGCAGCGGGCGGATTCGGAGCCGTTGCCCCCCAGCCCTACGGAATGCCGGGCGGATGCCCGAACGGCCAATGTGGCATGAACCACGGAGCAGGTGCATTCTACGGCAACCCCGGCTATCAGCCGACGCCGGCCCCCGTTCAGGGACCGGTTCCCAACCCGACACCGGACAACTTCGACGACCCGGCCGCGTGGTCGAACGTCCCCAGCCGGGCTGCGGTCTCGCCGCAAATGTTTCCTCACATGGCGGCTCAATACGCTCAGCCGATGCCGAACCATTATCAACAGCCGGCTCAACAAGCGGCGCACTACGGATACCAAGCGGCACAGTACGGGTATCAAGCGGCCCGCCAGCCGCAGATGATTCAACAGGCCGGCTACGCCCAGCCGCAAACGGCCCCGATGCAGTCAGCTTACCGGGCCGCATACGGACAGCCGCAGCCCTCAGCAATCCAGCAGGTCGGCTACAGCCGATAGGCGAAGCGTTTGGTTCTCGCGCTTTTCGTCGACCTGGTTACGCCCGCCTCACGGCGGGCGTTTTTTATTGCGCTCCGCGAACACTCTTCGTCGAACTGGTGTCGCCCTGACTAACGAACCCGGATGGCAGTCTGCGAGCGGTACCCCGGACTTGTCACCTCGTGCCGCCGTCACTACCATCTTCGGGGCATTCGCCGCTGTAGCTCAGTTGGCAGAGCGACGCTTTCGTAAAGCGTAGGTCGTCGGTTCAAGTCCGACCAGCGGCTCTTTCACGGCTCCACGAGGCCAAACTCTATAACCCACGGATCGTCCCTCCGCTCACGGGTCGCTCCCCCTGGGTCAGATTCCCCGAATGATTCTGGTCTTCAGTTGCAGCCTGAACCCCGGCAGTCGCAGTGTCGTACTCGCCCGGGCGCTGCGTGACGAACTCGCAGCCCGCGACAGCAACGTCGAATTGATCGATCTCCGCGAGACGCCCCTGCCCCTGTGCGACGGGGCGAACTCTTACGGCGATGCGACAGTCGTTGAGTTGAACGAACGGGTATCTGCCGCCGACGCGATCGTTGTCGCCGCCCCCGTCTACAACTTCGACGTCAATGCCGCGGCGAAAAATCTCGTCGAATTGACCGGCCGGAGTTGGACCGGCAAAGTCGTCGGAATGCTGCTCGCCGCCGGCGGCGAAGGCAGCTACATGTCGGCCATGGGATTGGCCAACAGTCTGATGCTCGATTTCCGCTGCATCGTCGTTCCCCGGTTCGTCTACACGACCGAGGACAAGATCGACGGTGACGTGATCACCGAGCCGGTTGTCCGGGAACGGATCGTGCAATTAGCCGATGATGTTTCCCGTCTGTCGACAGCGCTCAAACGGGCTGAGTGACGCCGCTAATTCATTTGGCAAGTCTCGATGGGAACGGGCCATTGGAATTGTCATGATGGCCGTTTAGCCGCAAGTCCTCGCTGCCAATTTCAGGCCCGGTTCGTTGACCAATCCGCCACCCCCGCAAGATCGAAGCTATCGTTGGCCCGCCGAGTGGGAACCGCACGCTGCGACATGGCTGAGTTGGCCTCACAATCGTAATTCGTGGCCCGGACGATTCGGACGCGTCGAACCGGTCTATGCTCGCATGGTTCGTGTTCTGGCGACGTCGGAACCGGTCCATATCAACGTCACCGATGCAGCGATGGAACGCCGAGCCCGGCATTACTTAAGTCTCGCCGGGGCCGACGGCGAGATCACCTTTCATTACATCCCCACCAATGACGCGTGGTGCCGCGATCACGGGGCAGTCATTTTAAAGGAAGAGGGTCCGGGGACGGGCGATCGCCTTGCCCTCGATTTCCGCTTTAATGCCTGGGGCGGCAAATACCCCTACGATCTCGATGATGCGGTCGCGCCGCAAATGGCTGAGACGCTAGGCATCCCCTCAAAAAGTGCCGACTTCGTTCTTGAGGGGGGAGCGATCGACGGCAACGGTCAGGGGACACTGCTGACGACCGAGGCGTGTCTCCTTAATTCAAATCGTAATCCGCAATTATCGAAACAGGATATTGAAGAACGATTCAGGTTGGATCTGGGTGTCGAGCAAATAATTTGGCTGGGTGACGGAATCGCCGGCGACGATACTGACGGGCATATTGATGACATCACCCGCTTTGTCAGCGAGGACACCGTCGTCAGCATGGTCGAGCCGAATACCGCCGATGAAAATCACCGCCCTCTGGCCGATAATATCGAGCGACTAAGAGACGTCCGATTAACCGACGGTCGGAAGCTTCGAATCTTAGAGTTGCCTTCACCGCCGCCGCTCGTTTATCAAAACCAACGCGTGCCCGCGAGTTACGCGAACTTCTATATAGCGAACTCGGTCGTTTTAATGCCGGGCTATCACCCCTCGACCGACCTGCTAGCAGCCGAGGTGCTGGCGAGTTGTTTTCCGAAAAGAGATGTCGTCACGATCGATTGCCGCGATTTGATCTGGGGGCTCGGTGCATTCCACTGCCTGACGCAGCAGATTCCCCGTTAGAGTTCTGTTCGCCGACAACCGATTAAAAGCGCGGCAGGCACAATCACTCCAATCACAGTTATCTCTTCTTAAGGCGAGCGCTACTGCGGCGTCGTTTCATGCCAAAGCAATTCACGTTCGACGATGTCTCGATCGACGCCGTATTTCGCTTCAACAGTTTCCACGAGTTTCTCGCGACTGTCCCCGATGATCGCAAAGTCTTCGCTGGTCAACTCGGGCCAGTGCTTCTTCGCGAACGTCAACAGTTCGTTCGGGGCTGTGTGTTCCGGCATTGCTGCCTGTGTTCCGTAACTCATGTGTGGGTTCTTCCTGATCGGTGAGGCGTGACGTCCGCCGGCATTCATGCCGACTGTTTTATAACGCCCCTGATTCAACCATTTTCTGCCGTGCCGTCTATTCGATCCGTCTTGGCTCGTTGCTTCTCGATTTCCCGCTTGAGCAGGGCGAGGTTTTTCGTGTTTGACTTGAACGCGACATCAAACACATCGCCGGCCAACGGAACCGCTCCGACCGTTGAGTCGGTGATAATGTTCACAACCATCCTCATCAGAACGCTCCGCCGAATACCGAGACGGGCCCCCTCAGTGATGAACAGGACCGAAACCAAGGCGGTCGCCACGTCCCCCAATCCGGGGACAAGTCCGACGATCGAATCGAGGCCGAACTTGATATTCGTGCCCGGGACTCGGAACAATTCATCGGTCGAGTTGGCAAGACGTTCCAACCGGGCAATCGCCGCGTCGATCTCAAGATCGGTCGGCATTTTCTGCCGACGTTTCATGATGCGAGCGGCCGGAGGTGGCCCGGTCAGTGCCTCTTTGACGATTCCCACAATTGGCTCGATAGTTGAATTGAACAACGGCGAAGGCTGATGGAGCAAATGCCTTGCCAGAAAGGTGCCTGCCCTCAAAACACGGCGATTTACCATGTTTTGAGGCTGTCATTGTCTGACCGACAGTCACGCTGGCACCGCAGCGATCAGCCTTCGCAGGCGGCGGACCGATTTGCCAGCCATCTGGGATGTCGCTTCAACGCGACTTTTGCTTTCCGGCCCAAGCAACGTGTCGGGCAATATCAGCATGCCGGAGCAAAGCCGTGATCGTCGAGTAGTTCTCCGCCAACTCACGCTCGGAAGGGATCAGTTCATGGACGGCCCTGTGACACAGTCGGCACAGATCGACCTTCCGCCGCCGCATCTCCTCCAGCCCATATCGCTCCCGAAAGCGTCGCTTCCGATGCACCGCCCGCGGGATGAGATGATGAGCGGTCGTGCGAACTCCCGTGCGGCCGCACAGTCCGCATCTATTCTCGGGGCAATCATCTGACTTCGACATGTTCTGAAAGGGCAGTAACGACGAGTATTCCACAACAGTCTTGACGCATTCCATCCGGCCTATTGATTGTTCGGATCAAGATAGCATCTGACGACTGCAATTATTGCGAAAAAAGCCCGGCGGACAATTCCGCCGGGCTTTCAATGGTGATCGTCGACTCGAACTGGACAACGGAGATCAATTAAACGTCGCCAGAAGGCTTCTTCTTGTTTTTCTTTTCCTTCGGCGTCCGCATTCGGTTCGCCTTCTTGAACGCTTCGACCTGATCGGTGTTTAAAACGGCAACCGATTTTTCCAGCGCTTCGTGGCGAAGATCCATCGCGGCTTTACGGCTCGCTTTCATCGCTTCTTGCTGTTCGGCGGTCACACCGATTTGATCCATCAATGACTTCGGGTCGACTTTCTCTCCCGACGCTTTGGCATCTTTGCGGATCTGCATCATCTGCTCACGCTGCTCCTTGGTGAGTCCGAGCGCTTCTTTCCGGGAAGTCGCGACTTTCGGGCCGTACTCGGCTTCGATGGCTTCGAGCTTCGTCTTTTGCTCGTCACTCAAGGTGATCGAATCGGGAATCTTAATCAATTTGGCCTGACGGGCGGGCCGGTCTTTCTTCCCCTTCTTTTTTTCTTCGGCGTCCTCGGCGGCGAAGCCGGCGCCAACAAACGCAACGAGCAATCCCAATGCCAGCACGGAGCGCAACGTCGTCATCTTCAAAATCCTTTATCAGTCTTAAAGAGTGCGGCCGATGCCGACAGGCATCGCGCCCAGTAACCGAAGACAGAGGGATGGTCGTCATTGACGATCACCTGAATTATAAACACCGGACTAGCCGATAAGTTCCGGAATCGGAGATCCATTTCTGACAATTGTGATCGGGCGACCGGTATTGGTTTGATATTCTTTCGTATGGTCGATGCCCATCGCCGCATAAAATGTCGCTGCGGCATCGTCCGGCGTAAAGCCCCGGCTGGCCGGTTCAGTTGCCTTATCGTCACTCTCGCCGACGACCTGTCCTCCACGAATCCCCCCGCCGGCCATCAACATAAACATGCAGCGAGGATAATGGTCACGACCACCTTCGGTCGAGCGCGTGTTAATCTTCGGCGTGCGGCCGAATTCACCGGTGACGAAGATCGCCGTCGATTCAAGCAGGCCCTTCATCGCGAGTCCGTTGAGCAATGAGGCCAAGCCGGTATCGAATTCCGGAAGCAGCTTCGTTTTCAGCTTCGTAAAGTTATCACCGTGCGTGTCCCAACCGCCGGTACTAATCGTGACGAAGCCGACGCCAGACTCGACCAGCCGTGCAGCTAACAGGCAGCTCATCCCGAATTGCGATTCACCGAACGTTTCGGCGAACTTCGGCGACTCTTTCGAGATGTCGAATGCCTCACGGGTTCGCGATCCGGTGATCATGGCGTGTGCTTTCTGACCGAACTGATCAAGCCCGCCCAACAAGTCACTTTGCTCCTCGAATCCGTGAAACGCGGTATCGAGGTTCTTCAACAGATTTTGGCGTCGCTCGACATCGCTAACGGTCAGCCCTCTTCCCAGCGCAACGCCACGCACATTAAAAGGTCGGCCAGGTCGCGGGGCTGAGCCGGTTACGAGCGGGGCATACTTCACGCCAAGAAAGCCCGGCGTCTGAGCCGTGTTGGGAACCGCTACGAAACCGGGGAGGTCGCCTGGCAGTGCCTTTTGTCTTTCCTTCATAAAGACCGCGCCGTACCCCGGATATTCGAGCGAAGCCAAAGGTCGTGTGCCGGTGTTAACGTATTCGGTTCCGAGGCCGTGCGCTCCGAGCGTATGGGAGACCCCCCGCAAGATCGCGAACTTGTCGGCCTGCTGAGCGAGCTTAGGGAGATGCTCGCTGAATTCGACGCCCGGCACATTCGTCTTGATGGGATTAAATTCGCCGCGGAATTCCTTCGGGGCATCAGGCTTAAGGTCGAACGTGTCCATGTGGCTCGGGCCGCCACGCAGATTAATAAAGATCGCGTTCTTCGCTTTCGCGCTGCCACTGACCTGCCCCGCCGCGGCCATCTGTAAATAATTGGGCAGGGTTAACGCCGCTGCGCCACAGGCCCCGACCTTAATAAAGTCGCGTCGCCGGACGCCGTCACATGTCGTATGCAGAGCCATTGAATTTATTCCTTGATGGTTCTCGAAAGAGAAACGCTTTAGCTGTGTTTCAGCGGATCGGGAGACAATCAGTCAGTAAAACCGCCGACTCGATCAATGGTTGATGATAAACTCTTTCGTATTCAGCAGGGCCCACATTAGGTCTCGGGCCCCTGTTTCCATCCCGTCGGCGTTATTAAAAAATCCGCGTGCGACTTCGAGTTCGTTGTCGGTCGGATATCGACTCAACGTGCGGAGATACGCTTCGCGAATCACAGTTTCAGGCGTTGCTTTTGCGAGGCGATTCTCGAATTGTGCGGCTCTTTTTAAAGCAGCGACCCGGCTTTCGGAGTCAGCCAGTGACTCGTGTAGTCGGTCTAAACGAGTGAGCGATCGCGCGATCTGTTTGGTGTCCTGTTCTGTCTCAGCAGTCAGTTCGTCCAGCTTTGCCTGTTCGCGATCAATCTGTTTCTTAATTTGCAATATTCGTCGTTCCGCCACAGTCTGCCGATCGGCCGCGCCCGGCGCAATGCACCCCTTTAATTGGGCAATCCACGTATCACCATTGGCCTCGAGTCGCTTCAGCAAATCGTTGTCGTTCCGAAGAAAAATTGTTTGCAGCACGCTCGGGTCAGCGGATCGATCGCAATCGCAATTGCTTTCGCGAATACTGCGTCCGAAGACTTCGAAGGCGAACCCGGCATTTCCGGCTTCGGTGATGGCCCTGCTCCGTTGACCGGCGCCGGGCACGGCAATCGCCCGGCCTTCGTTTGACTCCTTAAGAGCTCGCACGCGATCATCGGCCGCAGTCGCGAAGGCCAATGCATCGACGGCGACCTCGGCGGGCAAGCGACGATGCACTGCGCGGCTGAAATTCGATTCGTCCGACGCGTTCGTTTCATTCGGACGCCACGACCGCTGATAGGTGTCGCTATTCGTAATTTCGCGATGCAGCCACTTCATATCATAACCTCGCTCAATGAAGCCGTCGGCCAGATAGTCAAGTAGCGGTCCGTTAACCGGTGCGTTTGCCAAGCTCAAATCATCGGGCGGCTCGACAATCCCGCGGTTGAAGTAATTCGCCCACACGCGATTTACGAAGGCTCTTGCAAAATACTTGTTGTCTTTGGAACGAAGCCAGTCCATCAATGGCTTCCGAATATCGCCCCCGGCTTCTGAAAAATTAATTTCCTCTCCGCCGAGCACGCGGCCCGATTCAGCAACCCGCGTGCGATTTCGACGTCGTTGGTTCTGCTTCTTATTCTTAAGGGCGGGCGCCGGCGTCTCGGCATACACCTCACGCAGCGGCACCACTTCTCCTTGAAGCAACAGGCTTCCGATCTTTTGGCGAGCCGCATTCCCTTTTTCGTCACCGGAAATCGCCTGGAGCATCTGCTGATACTCCTTCTTTGATTTTGGGTCGACATTGTATGTCACACCGGTGAAGAACGCCTCGAAGTTCTTAAAGTCGGTCTGCGTCCATTGATCGAACGGATGCTTGTGACACTGGGCGCATTGGATGCGAACCCCAAGAAACGCGTAGGCGAAACCGATGGCGCGATCTTCCGGTTTTGTGAAAGTCCGACGTGCCCAATAGTGCGGCATCGTCGAACGATCGGCGAAATCGGCTTTGGCATCAACGCGATAGATATCGCTCATCGCTTCACAGTAGTCGGCGTAGCTCTCGTCGTCTTCGCGGCTAACGGCGAGGACGATCCCTTCGACCAATTCGTCATAGGGACGATTCTCGGCGACCCGTTTCTCGATCCAGCGAAACCAGTCTTCGGAGGCCCGATCGCGTCCGACTTCGTTGTTCAATGACGCGGGATTATTGCCGGTCATATCGCACAGCTTTGTCGCCCACCAGGCGGCGTAGGCGGGCGTCTGCATTAATTCTTCGATCTTCTCGGACCGCTTGTTCGGCGAATCATCACTGAGAAACGCTTCAACCTCCCACGCGGCCGGTAGCGTCCCTGTCAGGTCGAGTTGCACGCGCCGCAGGAAGTCTGCGTCGCCGGCAAGTTCCGATGGTACGATTCCGAGTTTTCTTAATTTTTGGACGACGAGTTGATCGACTTCCGACTTTGTCTGCACCGTCGGATACGTCGATCCGTAGTTTGCATTGAAAGGTTTGATGACCGGAATCGGCCGAACGGCGCTGTCGTAAAACACGACCACATGCGTGTCGCCAGATTCGCCGATAGTGATCGAGCCGTGCTCGTCGATCGCGGCGACAGTCGGGTCATTTGTCTGGAAGCGGCACAGCGGGGTAACGTCTTCCGTGGAACCATCTGACCAGACTGCGACGACGCGAAGTTCGATCTCTTCGCCAGTCTTAGATGAAACGATTTCGTCGGGGGTCACTTCGAGCCGGGTCAGTTCGGCCTCGCCTTTAAGTTCCTTCGCCCCCTGCTCAATCCAGCGACTTAATAGATTGTACTGCCAAGAATTCGCAGTGATCACCTCGCCACCATCGTGGTCCATTTGCAAAGTGGGCTTTTGAAGCACCATGCTCTCGCGAGGCGATTCGCGATCGATCCGGGAATAGTCTTCGCCGGTCATCTGTTCGTGGTCCGACTCGAAATCGTAACCGAATAGTGACAGTTGAAAGCCGCCCTGCCCTTTGAATGACCCGTGGCAGGCTCGCCCGTTGCAGCCGACCCGTCCGAGTAATGGCACAACATGCCGCTGGAAGTCGGGCGATTCGTCGAGCGCTGGTTCGGCAAATCGCTCGCTGACCGGGGCAAGGACTTTTTTCGAGTCGATTTCGGCAGATCGTGCTGCCGACTCCCCGATAAGGAAAAAAGCACAGGCGGCGAAGCCGAAGATCAACGAAGGCGCAGCACGCATCAGACCACTCCGCACATGAGCAAATAGCGAAACTTGAGAGATAGGACTCCTGATGGCCAGGAGTGAACCGGTCGAATCCGCTGCTTCGCCCGTTGGCGACTCAGTCGCCGGCGGGCCCGGTCTTCGGACTCGCATCTACGACGCGTCCGGCCTTCGATTTCTTCTTGGATTTTTCTTTGCTACCGGAATTCGAGCGTTTTTTCGCCACGCTGCGGAGAACCGAATCGACCTCACGCTCAAGGCCGGCGGTGTCGCCGACTTCGTTGGCGGCGTTCTCGACTTGCTGCTCGAGCCTTCTCAATCGCTCGACCGTCTGTTTCTCTTGATATTCGAGCGTTTGCAATCGGTTCTCGCGACGCTGCTTGAGCAACCTTGCCAGTTCTTCACGCTCCGTCGGTGAGACGGACACGTCGCCGGTGATCATGGTCAGCCGGGCCAGAAGCAAGCGAATTCGCGAATCGATTTTCCACTTCTCTAATTGGTTCTGCCAATACTCAGGCTGCCGGTCTTCCAAGCGCTCAAGGCGACGACGAGCTTTATCCACATCGCTGATCGCGCTCTGATAGGCGGATCGATCACGCGATTCCAAAGCGACCAGCAGGCGGGCCAGTTCGGGATGATGCTGCTTGAGAAATGTCGTCGAGGCCTGCTCGGCCGCCCGTTCAATTTTCGGGGCGGTACCATCATTCGGCTCCACCAACGGTTTTTGGGCCGTGGCTGAATCGCTCGCTAAAGCGATCACGCTCAGAACGATAATTCCGTTCGCGAGAGTTGCTTTCACGTTAGAAGGTCCCCGTCTGCGGCGGCAAAAACTGCTCCGGCTCATCGGTTGATTCGATCACCGAAGTCGGCCCGGGGTTGAACACGGAGGGAGCTGCATCATCTCCCGATTCCGCAGCGCCAACTTCCATTTCATCGAATGAGACGGCGGCAAGCATCCAGTTGGGCGGGGCGACATCCGACTCGAGTGAGTCGTCGCCAGAATTATCTGTCAGCGGGCCGATGTGGATTGGTCGTTCCCACTGCGGGGCGTCCGGCTGGGCAACGTGATCGTCCACCCGCGATTCGGCCCACAGAGCGAGCAAAGCTTCGGTTTTCTGCTCGCGATTCACGGTTTTCTCACCGGGTGGAGTCACCGCGACCGCCATCACTAATGCCAGAGCAGCGACCGTGCCGACAACGGCGATCTGAAGACTTCGCTTCGACCGCACGGATCGGCGGGCGACGAGTTCCGCCGTCATCGGTCGGACCGCAGCGATCGCCAGCGTCAGTTGAGTGGCCCGGGCAACCGCTTCGCGTAGCTCTTGGTCATGACCCAACTGGTCTTCCAACGACTTGGACTCTTCGGCACCCAGTTCGCCGAGCACATATTGTGTGGCACGCCAATCGACATCGTCGAAATGATTTGGGAATTCTGATTGATCCGTGCTCATGGGTTCTTCTCGTCGGATAAGGACCGCGACAACTTGACCATCGCCAAACGCATCCGCGTCAGAACGGTTCCGAGGGGAACGCCAAGTTCCTCTGCGATGACGGCAAACTTTCTTCCTTGAAAAATGCGTCGTTCGACGACAAATCTCTGCTCCGCGGGCAGACGATCGATCGCCTGCCGAATCCTGACTTTCTGCTCAGCCTTTAAAAGGCAATCGATGCCTTCATCCTCAGTCTCCCGAGGACGCAGCCACCATGCTTGCCCGACATGCTTCCGTTCTCTGCGTTTACTCCGGCACCAATCGATCGCCACGTTGTGGGCAACGCGATATGCCCACGCTTTGGCCGACCGCAAATCTGATGGCGCAGGACGCTCGACCAATCGGGCAAAAGCGTCCTGTACCAGTTCCCCGGCGATATCCGGGTCATGCACAATGCCGGTGATGTACGCCTGCAACTCGTGCGCGATCTCGGAATGTAACTTACCGAGATCAATCGGACTTGCTGCGATCGAATCACGCTGTTCAATCAAAAATCGACCGTTGATTTCGATTGTCCCGTACACTGGCAGGACGATTCCGCTCCGAGAATTATTCTTCGGATTCGTCGTCAGCCAAAGAGAAATCCGCCGCGGAGGCCGAGGCGGGGCTCTGACAATCGGCATTATGCCGTCGGATCAACGGATCGGAAACTGAGAATCTGTCGGATCTGACATGGCCGACCGGCTCGGCGGAGCGGGGGCGCGGTCGACAAGTGACGAACGCGGCTCGGACCGCTCCAGCAACTCGATCTGTCGACGGATTTGATCGAGCGCCTCGACTTCGGCGTCGAGATCGACATTCGATTCGGTGAGGAAGCCCGAGCGAATCGTGCCGAAGTCGGCGTCGTCGTCCGATGCGGGTACCGGATCGCCCGACGCCACGGTCGGTTCCCAAAGGAGTGGACCGAGTGGCTCCAAGTGAGACGGATCTACGAATCGGACGATAGTGATCCGCCCGAGTGCCGTCGGTTGTCGGGAATCGGGTAGTCGGCACATCACGGAACCGTCTTGCCCAATCCGCAGGTCGAAACTGGCCGCCGGGACGACGATCGGATGTTGCAGTTCCCACTCTCTGAAATTTCCGTCCAGGACGAGTCGCCCTTCATTATCGCGGACAAATGAGGCACTCTTCGTGACGGCCATCTGCTTTCCATTGGCCACAACGAGAAAACCCGCCCCTTCGACGGCCAGGTCGAACACGCGGCCGGTTTTTCGTAGCGAGCCGTCCGAGAGATCGAACCGCAGCCCGAATTGTTCAACCCCTTGCGTCGTCTGTTCGGTCATTCCGCCGGCGGAATTTCGCATCGGGTCGGCAGGGCCGAGCACGGCTTCACGCCGCGTGTAACCGGGAGTCGACGCGTTCGCGATATTGCTCAGTATTTGCCGTTCAGCGGCCTTCAAATGCCTGATTGAATCCGACACCCACGCCACCTCGTCAGAATGCGATGGCAGTGACACCTCAAACAACTGAGCCGTCGACGGCTCCGTCTGCGGAAGCAGCGGGCCAAAACTCTTGGTCGGCGAACCGAGTCGACGACGGATTTCCAACAGGTCCATCGCCGCGTTCGGGGCCAGATCTTCGAGTTGTTCCTCCCAAATTTCCCGCTCATCGTGACCCGCGTGAGGCAACGCGAGATCGATCAAGTCACGGATATAGGCCGACTCAGGCACCGGCGACGCGTTCTCTGGAACCGGCAGCGGCTCGGGAACGGGGGAGTCATCAAACAAGTCGTCCGCGGCATCGGCCGATCGCCTCAGCGGAGCCTCGAAGAACTCGGGGCCGTCTTTCTTCGAACCGGCAACACGGACGGCAGCCCGCACCCACGCGTTGGGGCGTTGGGCACGTTGTGTCTGAAAATTACGTTGAGTCTGCAAATATCTTGTCGGCAATTGCTCCGTTCGGCCGGAGCTATCTTCAGGTCGTTGTGCTTCGACAGGTCGAGACGTTCGCATCCTCACCCGCAAAAAATGACCTTCGACTTGCTCAACCGTCGGCGATGCCGCGACTTGGAGAAACGCGGTTCCCGGGTCGACCCCCTTCTCAGCGAGTTGGCCCAGCGCGATCTGGCTCAAGCCGAATACGCAGAAGAAAGAACAGCCGATACCGACTTGAGCCGCCATGAGTCGCCGATGCATGTCGCAGTCTCCGAGCGAACGCGATTCGCCAAAATGATTCGCGGGACCGTAGCACTTCCGAAAAAATTGGTGAAGACGGCAATTCGCGAAACAATCACCAGCCCGCAGCGGGAGCAAGGGACTCTATTCAGCGGTTCCCAAACTCGACGCTGCAAGAATGATCGCATCTATTCCGCGAGTAAGATTTCGATCCAAACGCGGATCGCCAACCAGCGATTCGATCGGCGGGAAGGCCACTTCGAAGACCCTGGCAACGGGTCCGGATCACTGGTCCGGCCGGCCCCGCAGCCGTTTGGTTTCCGAACGCCGTTTCTTCGCATCCAGCCGACGTTGCTTTGACCCCTTCGAGGGACGCGTCGGTCGGCGTTTTTTCGGTTGCGTGGCCGCCTCCAACAGCATCTTCCGCAATCGTTCGATGCAGTCATCGCGGTTCTTCGTTCGATCGCGATACCGCTGGCTCATGAGAATGATTTCACCGTCATTCGTCAGCCGCGAGCCGAATAGGGCACGAAACCGAGTCCGCACGCGCTCCGGTAGGCTCGGCGACTCCAGCGGGCTCCAGCGCAGGCAGGCTTTCGTGGCGACCTTGTTGACGTTCTGACCGCCGGGACCGGAACTGCGGACATACGTGACCGTGAACTCGGCGCGGTCGATCGAGACGGTCGGCGACACGCGCAGTCTTTTATCCGGCCGGTTCGGGACTGTCGATTCGATTGCGTCGCTCATGTCTGTACCGAATGATCGAGGATTCGAGGTCGAGGGACTATTGCCGGACTCCTGTAGCCGCGTTTCGGGCCGTCGACTCGACTGAAGCCGTTGTAACGCAAAAGGTTCACGTCACCGATGCCGATCCTCCCGCAGATGTTACCCGTCAGACAGATATTCGACGCACAATCTGTCGAGGACGTCACCGCGGCTACTCACGACACTTTAAACAAAGCCGAGGTTGCCAAGAGCGTTCGCCCCGGTGAATCGGTAGCAATCACGGTCGGCAGTCGCGGCATCGCCAATCTCAAGGCCCTCGTCCGCGCACAGATCGAGTTCTTTCAGGCAGCCGGGGCCAAACCCTTCATCGTCCCAGCGATGGGCAGCCACGGCGGTGGTAATTCAGAGGGGCAACGTGCTCTGCTCGCGGGATTCGACCTGACCGAAGAATCGCTGGGAGTCGAAATTTGTTCGACGATGGAGACCGTTATTCTCGGCCGGACGGACGAAGGGATCGAAATCCACTTCGCAAAACCGGCGTTCGAAGCGGACCACGTCATCGTATTCAACAGGGTCAAACCGCACACCGACTTCGCCGGGCCGATCGAGAGCGGATTGCACAAAATGCTGATGATCGGCCTCGGCAAACGCAGCGGGGCCGAGATCTATCACCGCCACTGCCGTGGCGAAAGTTTTGAACCGATCGCGTCGAAGATCGTACCGCTTTTGTTGGAGAAATGCCCGGTCTTGTGCGGGCTCGCTGTTGTGGAGAACGCCCGCGAAGAAACCGCGCACGTCGAAGCGGTCCGGCCGGAGAGCTTCGCATCTCGTGAGCCGGAGTTGCTGCAAATGGCCCGCAAATGGATGCCCCGTCTCCCGGTCAACGAGGTTGACCTGCTGATTATTGACCAGTTCGGCAAGGAGATCAGCGGAACGGGTATGGACATGAACGTCGTCGGGCGAAAATTTCTGCGGCACTTCCCGTCCGATCGCGAATCGGTGCGCTGCAAGCGCATCTTTGTTCGCAGCGTGACCGTGAAATCAAAAGGGAACGGCTGCGGCATCGGCTATGCAGACTTTACCAACGACCGAACCGTCGCCGCGATTGATCGCGAAATCACCGGAATCAACTGCGTCACCAGCGGTCACGTCAGCGGTGCTCACATCCCGGTTTCGTTCCCGACCGATCGTGAATGCATTGAAACTGCCTTGCGAACGATCGGCCCGACGCCGCCGCAGGAGGCGCGCGTTGTTCGGATCCTCGACACGCTTCATCTCGAATCGGTCGAGGTCAGTGAATCCTGTCTGCCCGACATCGCTGCCAATCCGCAATCGGAACCTTCGGGCCCGGTGCGATCGTTTCAATTCGATTCCGACGGCAATCTCACCCGGCTCTCTGATCAGCACAGCGGGTGAGTCAAACAACGCCCGCGCTGTCGCTGCGTGGTCCGCTCAGAGCATCCGGCGAACCTGTCGAGCCGTTGCGGCGTCATACCGATCAACATCGGGCTTTTCGCTTGACGCCTGCCCAAGTCAGACGTAGCTTTCACGACCCTGCCACACCACGGCAGCCGCTACGGACCCGTAGCTCAGTTGGTTAGAGCGCATGCTTGACATGCATGAGGTCGTTGGTTCGAGTCCAATCGGGTCCATTTGTCTTAACTTCCTTCGGCGCTGAGATTTCCGCCGGAGTTGAGATTTCGGCCGAAGCTGAAATTGCACTTCCTGCCGACGGTCGCCAGCCCTGCCCGATCTCGCGCGTTATGAGCCGACTTTCCGTCCGTTTGAATCGGCTTACGCTGTCGAATCCGATCCTGGTCGCATCGGGAACATTCGGCTACGCGCGGGAAATGGCTGAGTTCGTCGACTTCTCCAAGATCGGCGGCGTGATTCCTAAGACTGTCACCCCGCTTCCACGCGCGGGCAATCCGCCGCCGCGGACCGTTGAGACACCGTCGGGCCTGTTGAACTCGATCGGCCTCGACAACGACGGGCTCGACGCTTTCATCCAAAAGCATCTTGAGTATCTGACCGGATTGCCGACGGCTCTGATCGTCAACATCGCCGGAAAGAACGAAGCCGAGTTCGTGGCGATGGCATCGCGATTGGCCGAGTTCGATGGGATCGCGGCCCTCGAACTCAACATTTCCTGCCCGAACGTCAGTGGCGGTGTCGACTACGGGACCGATCCGGACAAGGCCGCGGCTGTCGTTCGCGGCGTCGTCGATGCCTGTCCGTTCCCGGTGATTGCCAAACTGACGCCAAACGTCACGAGCGTCCCCGTTATCGCTCAGGCAGCGGCCGAAGCGGGGGCCGATGCGGTTTCGCTAATCAACACCTTTCAGGGCATGGCGATCGACTGGCGCCGCCGGCAACCGATCCTCGGCAACGGCATCGGCGGCCTGTCCGGACCAGCGATCAAACCGCTGGCTTTGCGGATCGTGTGGCAGGTGGCTCAGGCCGTTGATGTCCCGATCATCGGTATCGGGGGCATTCAGTCGATCGACGACGTGATGGAGTTCCTCGTCGCCGGGGCTACCGCCGTGCAGGTCGGAACCGCGAACTTCTACAAGCCGGGGCTGTCTTCCGATCTGACGGCGCAACTTGAGGCGATCGTTGTAGAGGCCGATTGCGACGACGTCACACAATTCGTCGGAACCCTCGGCCCGGCCAAGACCGCGGTTCAAGCCGGGACGCCGCGCGGGTAGAATGAAGGCATGTCTCTCAATTAATTTCATCAAGGGTGGGACAACTTATGCCAACGAAATCGAAAGAATATCGGATCCTACTCAAGCCGCTCGGACGGCCGAAGAGCTTCACGCGCGCCCAAGCTCGTGAAGCGGTCCGTCAGGTTATTTCGGAGAGTCGATCGGAGGCAGGCAACAGCAGACAAGCTAAACGTCGGATTGCGAAGAAGTGAGCGGCCAATATGAGACGAACATCTTCGTGAACTGTCCTTTTGATGCTGACTATCGTCCGATCTTTGATGCAATTCTCTTCGCAATCTACGACTGCGGCTTTCGCCCCCGCTGTGCTCTCGAAGACGAAGACAGCAGCCAGATCCGGGTCCATAAAATTAGAGACCTGATCGGGACTTCGCAGTTCGCGATCCACGATATTTCGCGCGTTCAAATGGATGCGATTTCTGGATTTCCTCGCTTCAATATGCCGCTCGAACTCGGAATGTTTCTCGGCGCGAAGTGGTTCGGGGCACCTCCCCAAGATAGCAAGAATTGCCTGATACTCGATACGGAGAGGTATCGTTTCCAGCAATTTCTATCGGATATTTCGGGTCAGGACATCCGAGCACATGACGACGATCCGAACCGGGCGGTCACACAGATCCGGAATTGGCTGAACACTTTCAGCCAACGTCGACTTCCCAGCGCCCGTCGGATAATTTCGCGGTATGAAGCGTTTCGGAAACAATGGGTAAAGCTTGCGAGAAAGCTATCCGTTGACGAAGACGAGCCGACGTTCCGGGACGTTGAAGAACTGATTTACCATTGGCTCGACCAGAATCCGCTGCGCGGTCGCCGCATTTGAACTCTTAAGCTCCGCCCGACAGACGAAGACGATCGGCATCGACTCAACATGAAAGTCCTCTCCGGCATCCAGCCCACCGGCCGTTTTCACTGGGGCAACTACTTCGGCGCGATCAAGCAGTACATTGAACTGCAGACCGCCGAGCAGGCCTTCTATTTCATCGCCGACCTGCACGCGATGACCACCATCCGCGGCGAACCGGAAACCCTCGCCGGGTTCAGTCGCGACGCGGCGATTGATCTTTTATCGCTGGGTCTCGATCCGAATCAGGCGGTGCTGTTTCGGCAGTCGGACGTGCCGGAGATCACGGAGTTATACTGGGCTCTGCTGACGATCACGCAGATGCACCTGCTCGACAAGGGCCACTCGTTCAAAGAGAAGAAGGACCGCGGCCTCCCCGCCGATGCGGGCCTCTACACCTATCCCATTTTGCAGGCGGCTGACATTCTGCTGTACGACTCCGACACCGTGCCCGTCGGGGCCGATCAGGTACAGCACATCGAGATCACACGCGACCTCGCCGCGCGGTTCAATCACATCTACGGCGAAACACTTGTGCTGCCCAAGGCGCACGTCGTCGAGGCCACCGGCAAGGTCGTCGGCACCGACGGCGAGAAGATGTCCAAGAGCTACGGCAACACGATCGATATTTTCGAGCCGACGCCTAAGAAACTCCGCAAGAAGATCATGGCGATCAAGACCGACTCCACCCCGGTTGAAGACCCCAAGGAGCCCGAAGGCGACTCAGTCTTCACCCTTTACAAGCTGTTCGCCGACGACCAACAGCAGGCCGCCCTCGCCGAGCGCTACCGCGCCGGCGGCATGGGTTACGGCGACGCCAAGCAAACTCTCTACGAAGCGGCGATGGACTACTTCGGCCCGGCGTTCGAGAAGCGACAGGAACTAGAGGAAGACCTCGATACGGTTGAAGATGTCCTGCGAGCCGGTGCGGAAAAGGCGCGGGCGAAGGGAGCGGAGGTATTGGATCGCGTACGGTCGGCGGTGGGGTTTAAGAAACGATCGAGCGCTCCCTAACGGTCGCGGCTAAAAGACGTTGCGTTTAATCAGGGGTGCCGGGGGCGTGTCGCCCCCGCAGTGTTCGATTCGTGACCATCTTGCACCATATCAACTCCAACCTCAAAACCTGCCGAGGGTGGAAAGGGTGCAAGTAAAACGCGAACATCCTGATGCGGGGGCGACACGCACCCCGCCACACAGACTCCAGCGAACTCCCTCAGCTTTCGACAATTTCGTGACGCAGGAGTTCCCGGGCGAGAAGGTCGACGAGGTCATCTTTCGAGCCGAGCAAGTGAGCGCGAACGTAGGATTTCCATTGTCGCTTGTAGAAGAACGACTCAATTACAGAGTTGAGCGGATAGTCCTCGTTCTCGACGAGCGAGATAAGGAAGTGCCAAGCAGCCGGACTTTCTTGGTTTTTAACGATTATCAACATCAGGGAACCGAGAGCATAAATCGGTTCTCGATAGAGGTCTCCCTCGGCACGAGTCAGTCGCCATAATAAGAGACGCAAGGCCGCGTCCGATGTTTGGGGACCGAGTTTGAGTGCACTATCGATCAACTGAATGACCGAGCAATCGCTTCCCAAGTCGTAACCGTCGTTGTCCGGCTCGACATCGGCGCGGATGAGCGCAGTACAACAGAATAATCGCATCCAGTGCCCACGCTCACCGTGACCGCCGGGAGACCATGTGCGATCTTCGGGGACGGAGTAACGGATTAGTTGAAGAACCTCTAACGGCTCCCACTCCATCGGTGCGAGAATCTCGCCCTTCGCGATCCGACGCAATGCCTTTAGGTGGGCATCAGCATCCATCCCATAGTCCGCCCTCGCGATTTCCCGCAGCATCTCCGAATCGGTATGCTGCACCACGAGCCGATGTAGCGGCTCTGGAGATGGGTTGAATTGCTCGAGAAGATCGAAAGACATGGGGCATCCGCGAGTCGTGGCGGCGGGGGATTCTCGATTAGACTCCGAACGTCGGCAAAGGTTCGCTCCGTGGCCAGCATGACGCTATTGGTTGAACGACGGAAGAAGTCACCACAAAATCCCGTGACCGTGGCTGAAGCAATCAACACCCAACCAAGACCTCTTGTCGCTCTGCGACCCGGACCTGTAGGGTCCGGGCCACCCATTGATTCAAACCACTCACCACTCACCTCTAACCCCTCACCTTTCAAAAAATGTTCGCCGGACTCGGAACTGATATTGTCGAAGTGCAGCGGATCGCCGAGATGATCGAGCGGCACGGGGAGCACTTTTTGGAGCGAACCTTCACCGACGGTGAGCGGGCCTATTGCGACCGGCATAAAAACTCGGCCCAGAATTACGCCGGCCGTTGGGCTGCCAAAGAAGCTGCAATGAAGGCCCTCGGCACCGGATTCATCAAGGGCATTCGCTGGACCGAGGTGGAAGTAGTGAACCTGAAAAGCGGCGCACCGAAACTCGTACTGCACGGCGGCACGAAAGAGTTCGCCTTGAAGCTCGGCATCGCCGAGATCGCGATCTCCATTTCGCATTCCAAGGAGTACGCGACATCAACGGCGATTGCTCTCCGAGGAGTAGCGACGCGCGAGCAGCGCGAGGAGGAGTAAATCGCAAAGCCCACGGGCACCGCCCCGTGGGTCCGCGCCTACCTCTCACTCAAGACCCGCTCAACTTCTTGAAGTTGCTCCCGCGTATTCACGCCCATGGCTTCCTCGATGGCAAACACGGGGGCGGCTCGGACCGCCTTGCCGTCTGCTAGCAGAATTGCGGCGCAATCGGTGAGATAATATTCCGCTTGATCGTTCTCCGGCTTTAATTTTTTCAGCGCCGACAGCAGGTCCGGCGCACGGAAGGCATAGCAGCCGGTATTAATTTCTTGAATCGCCCGCTGCGCCTCGGACGCATCGCGCTCTTCAACAATTCTTATAAAGTTGCCGGACTCATCGCGGACGATCCGGCCGAGACCTTTATTGTTCTTGGTCATCGCCGAACCGACAACGCAGGCGGCGGCGTGCGATTGTTGTTCGTCGAGCAGCGCCTGCAGTGAGGTCGACTTCAGCAATGGCGTGTCGCCGGCGAGGACGAGGACCGGACCCTGCGCGTTTTTCATTGCCGGTTCGACCATCATCACGGCGTGACCGGTCCCCAATTGCTCTTCCTGCAATACAAATTCGACGTCGGTGTGATGCGATAGCAATGCTTGGACTTCGTCGGCTCCGTAACCCACAACCACGATCATGCGGCTCACCCCGGCGCCGCGGGCCGCGTCGAGGACGTATTCGATCATGGGCCGACCCGATATTTCATGGGCGACTTTGGGAAGCTCTGACTTCATCCGCGTGCCTTTGCCCGCGGCCAGAATGATCGCCGTCACTTCGCTCAAGGTGCTCTCCGAGATCGTTTTATAATTTTTGAGCGGGGAGCGAGCTCAGTGGGCACGGGGTCTGTGCCGAGCTTGCCGTCCCTTGCTTGCGCTGCAAGCTAATTTACGACTTTAGAAACGAATGCCGCCGCGGATGATGGCACCGTCGTCGACGCCGAAGCCGCCACCGCGCTTAAAGTCGAATTCGCGATTAAAGACGTATCCGCCTTCAATGAAGGTTGTGCCCCAGCCCTGATCTTTGCGAGCACCGAGAACCAGGCGGACGTCTTCCATTTGCATCTGATCACGTCGACCGCCGCGTTCGACTTCCCAACTCTCCACGTTGTATTCGATGTCCGCATAAATCCATGTTGGTTTTCCCCACATGTGACCGGCAAAGTACGTGATTCGGGACTTCGGGAACAGGGCCCGAATTTCCCACCGGTCGTTCGGCGTCCAGATGATACCGCCGTAGGGAATGATCATGTCGTCGAGCCGGTCCCAATAGCCCACACCGCCGGCGAACGTAAATTGCGGCGAAGCCTGATAGAACAAGACACCGCGACCGTCGAACTGGAACGCTTCGCGCGACAGTCCGTTTCCAAAGTCGGTGTTGATCGACGGGTTGAAGGCCAATTGGGCGCTCCACTGGGGAGCAACGGGGACGTCGAGCACGAAGTCCCAGCCGAAGCGGTAAACGTCGGCGGGAACTCCGTTAAACACGCCCAAATTCGGTGATGTCGGACCGTCGAACAGCCGGACGTCGAACTCGTTCGCGAAGGTGAATGCGGTGCCGTTTCCGAAAATTTTCGTATTTGCCAGTTCGAGGTCGAATTCGGTGATCGCAAGAGAACCGTACGGGGAAGACGCCCCCGAATCGAACAGGTAGCCGGCGTCGAAATCGAAAGAGTAGCCCGGCCGATACGGCTGCGGGCCGTTTGTGCCATAAGTGTAGAACGACCCACCCGATCCGTATTGCGGAACCGGCGCTCCGAACGTTCCGCCCGGCGCGGCGAACGGATCGCCGTTGTAGGGACCCGTCGGCGGAGGTTGAGCGGGAAAGCCCGGACCATTCGACGGCGGGATGCCACCGGGGTCGAACGTCGTTGGGGGATTGCCGAAATCTCCGCCCGGCGGGGGGAGTTCGTCGTAAAACGGAGACTGGGCGCGTACGACCTCATCGTATCCTTCGGCGAAGTGATACGACGAAAACGAACCGTCCGACTCCGTATCCGGCGGCGCTGCCAACAGCGCAGCCGCACACAGCAGGGCGACGTCCACGTTCAATCCTGTGCTGCTGGGTCGCGGGTACGGGTGCACTGCCGCCGCGGGAAGGCGACATTTTCGGGAATTGCGCACCCCATTCATCTACGGGGCAGAGCTTGTCGCAAAATCGCGCGGGTCGGTCAACTGCGATCCGAGAGCGATCATCTGGACCGCAATATCGGCGTCAGGGCGCCCGCAAACAGTCGCGTCGAACAATAGCCCTTACCCTTACCCTTACGTCACCGGTCCTTCAGCGATTGCGTCGGCAATCGTGCCGGGGTCCGGCTCAGAAGCGGGTTTCGGCTTCGCGAGGCCGCCGGGCCGGCGAAATTGCAGCTTCAGACGGTCCCCGCAGTGCGGGCAATCGACGAACACGTTGATCACCACTCGCAGGAGCGTATGCCGCTCGGTATTGACGAGGTAGATGTTGTCGTGCTTATCAAACGCGATTGATGACGTTCCGGTGGGGACGTGGGCGAATGTCCGCTTGCCCCCCGATCCGTCGATGTAGAGTAATTCATTCCCGACCTCGCAGGCCACGATCAGATGTCCTTCCGAATCGACGGCCAGGTCGACCGGGTCACGAAGTCCTTCACGCAGCAACTCCAATTCGCCCGATGTCGAGATCTGTCGGATGCTGCCGTCGATCGTGCTCGCGATGAGTAGTCGGCCGACCGGATCGACCGTAATCGCCGATGGCTGTGGCAATCCCGAGGCAATCGTCGTCCAGCTTCCGTCCGGCCCGATCCGGGCGACCGTTCCGTCCAAACACGCGACGAAAGGTGTTCCGTCCGGGGCGACGGTCACGTCGACCGGTCCGGGCAGTCCCGCCGCGTGGACGAACAACTCACCCTCGGCGTTGATCAGCAACAGGGCTCCAGCACCGAGCATCCCCGATGCGAACTCCGTGACGAGAATCTCGTCACGTCCGTAGGCGGCGACGCCGGTCGGTTCGAGGATGTCCGCGGCAATGACCGTCGCGGTACCTTCCGTCGTGAAACGGGTCAACGTTCCGAGCGTTGAATCGACGACGAGCGCTGTCCCGTCGGGCGCGGCTTCGACGCGACGCGGAAGAGTCAATCGGCTCGCCAACTTTCGGACGGTCGGCTTGGCATCAATCTGCAGGGTATGGGACCCGTGCGCGGCTGGCCGGTCGTCTACCTGAGCGTGAGCAAGCGAAGGAAGTTGGAGCAGCATCGGTAGTGCGGCGAACAGAAACCCAATCGCTCGTCCCGTCTGCGACCGCCGCATAAGCCACTTCCTTTCTCCGGAGAGTTCCGGACAGCGACGACGGTCTTGCGCTCGACCTCGCCCCGTTTCCTGAGAGATGAACCTATCGTGAGGTTCAAACCCGCTGCGGTCAACGTTCGATCGAGTTTATGGGGCAAATGAGCAGAACATTCCTTCAGGCGGGCAGCGAGACGTCGTCGGTGACGCGGGGCCACAAGCACTGACGGATTTGCGATCTTTCATTGCAAAACACGCGAATTCGAAAAGCGCAAGAAAGAACCCACGCTTCCGAAAACGTGGGCTCTGACTGAATGAGGCCAGCTTATCGTCCGGCGCGGGGCCATCGGTCGGAATTATCTGGCGGTCACCGTCAACCAGCCGTCCGTGGCGTCGATTTCGGTCACGTAGACCTTCACGTCCGAAGCGTTGTCTCGATCGACGGTGAGCGCGGCCGAACGTTCGGACGGTTCGATCGTGTCTTCGATCTTTTTGATCATCACGCGAGCCCGAGCGATCTGCGCCTGTTGCCCCGGCAGCGGTACGACCGAGACGTCTCCCCGCTCGATCATCAGAGTCTCCCCTTCGACCTTCGGCGTAAGCGGAACGGTCACGAGCTGCGGCGGAATGTCACCGTCTTCCTGGACGATGCCGACACGCAGAATCAGTTCGACCGATCCATTTTGAATCCGGAACGAGACTGGGTTCGTGTCATTAAACACGTAGACCGACGGGTCGCTCTCTTCAGAGGCGTCCGACGGTGTCGGAGGCTCGTTGTCGCTCAGTGAGACTTCCCGACCGAGCAGTCCTTCCAGCCATTCCTCCAGCTTGCCGGCGAATTCATCCGACGTCAGTTCCTGCCCCGCGACATCCCAATTCGCCGCGGAAGCGGTTAGCACGCTTTCGTGCAGGCGGAATGTAATTTCCGATGAACTCGTCGCCGGAGTCGGACTCCGGAAGCCGCCCACGACAGGGCCGTCAGCATCGACGATCCGATCGGAGAGGAGGACCTCTGATGAGGTCGACTCGACATAGGTTCGCGTCTGCCGGAGACCGGCGTCGGCGAGCCGATCGGTGACATTGCCGAAGTCGGAAAATGAGTCTCGGACTCCATCTTCAAATGGCGGCAAGACCCGCTGGCGGACACGCATCTTGGCATGTCCTAGCGCGATCCCCCGTCGGCTGTTCGCCGTTCGCAAAGCTTGCCGACGTGCGATACCTCCGAGGAGCCAGTCAAATCTGGTCCGCGCCCCGACGTTGCGGACACTCGGTTTGACATCGATCGACGCGGCACCGAATGAAATGCCGTTGCCGTCAAATGTCAGCGTCTTACGCGCGTGAAAGTCGTGAGACCCGACTGAAGCAATCGTTGCTTGCTTCGTATAGCCGTTCGTGCGGCTGTTCACGGTTCCATCCAGCGTGATCGCGAAGCGCGCCTTCCCGCGAGACGGAATGAGCGAGATACCGGTCCGGGAGTTGGTTGTCTGGTTACCCCGCACGTTCGCACCGGCGACGTAGTCGACGACCCGCCCCGAATCGACCCGGTTCGTGCGGATCAACTTTCGCAGAAATTCTTCACCGACGACCGCGTGGACGTTCGACGCCATATAATTCGATTTCACGACATCGGCCAACGAGTCTGCGGCAGCCGGAGAAAGTTCGTCAACACGCTCGATCGCGTCGTGCAAAGCCTGCCCGGTGGTCGAATTGATTTCATTCTCGTAGTCCTCCGTCGCTTGGATGAAATCACCCAATGCGTCACGCAATGCCGATTGGCCGTCATTCTCTTCGGCATCATTCTTCGGCGCAGCAGGAACGGCAGCCGCGGCGGTCAAGCGCTCGGCGGATGCCTTCAACTCGCGAAGCACGGCTTTGTTCATAAAGGCGGCTTGGGCGTCGTTCTGAGAATTGTCGACGCTCAATCGGTTGGAAAGCGTTTCGATCGGCTCGACATCGAACTCACCCGATAAGGCCGATTCGGCCGCATCGAGTTGCAGATAGTCGACCCACGCAGAACCACCGGTGATCGAATCCAACTTCTTTCGCGCCGCCGCGATGTCGCGTCGAACCGCGATTTTCGCTTTCTCCAGTTGAGAAATCGGTTCGCCGGTCACCGGCTGCTCCAGCGAATTGAGCACAGCTTCGGCGACGTCGACCCGTCGGGCGAGTGGGCCTGCCAGCGAATGAATCGCGGCGCGCTCACTCGGATCATCGGTTTGTGCTGCCCGCTCTGAGAGCAGCTCAAGGCGATCGCGTAGATTTCCGATCGCTGCCCGCTGGTCGGACACCGACTTGCCCGAGACGTTGTAGAGCCCCACAACGTCTTCATAGGAAGCTTGCGCGAAGTCAGAGGAGTCGTCTCCCAACCGGAACCAGGCTTCTTCGTCGATCTCAGCCGGCACGAATCCGGGCAGCAGACCATCGAGTCCGAGCTCCGACTGCTGGGCGAACGCGGTGGACGCGCCGTTGAGCAGCCAGGAGGCGGTTACCAGCGAAAAGACGGCGACCCACCCCGACGCGCGTCGGGCTCGTGAAGAATGCGTCAGTGTGTCTGACATCGATTGACTCTCTTGCGGCGCTGGACTTGAAGATCGACTGCCTCAGCAATGAGACAGACCGGTTCATCATGTGTTAAAAACTATCGACTGGGCAGTATGGGTTGGTCGCGAAGAAGTTCGCACGGAGAGTCTTCGCAGACTAAGCAATGCGACTCGGCCGCTTCACGCCCCCCATTCCACTTAAACCTCCCAGACGTAACACGGTATAGCGTCGATACGTCCGTCGCAATCAATTTGACAGCGGACGATCAATATGGGGGGACGCCCCGTCGCGAGCGACATCCCGGCGTGGTGCGCTGGTCGGCACCTCCTCACTCCCGGTAGGCTGAGCGAAATCGGGTCGAAATCGAGCGGTTTTCGCCGGCCCGCGACGGAGTGCGGAGTAATAGGGACCGATGAAAAACTCTGATAACGGCTTCGACGCCGCGGACGCAGCGGTGG
This sequence comes from Stratiformator vulcanicus, assembly GCF_007744515.1. Taxonomy (NCBI): domain Bacteria; kingdom Pseudomonadati; phylum Planctomycetota; class Planctomycetia; order Planctomycetales; family Planctomycetaceae; genus Stratiformator; species Stratiformator vulcanicus. The sequence goes on along the minus strand of NZ_CP036268.1, from coordinate 1,783,689 downwards.
CGGGCTCAGGTGCGAATGACCTGACCGAACCGCAAAACGCCGCCGTCGAACACTTCGAGGGACCGCTGCTCGTTCTCGCCGGACCCGGCTCGGGCAAGACGCGCGTCATCACCCGCCGCATCGCCCGCCTGGTCGAGCGTGGCGTCGATCCGCGCGAAATTCTCGCGATCACATTCACCAACAAGGCCGCCGGCGAGATGGGCACGCGGGTCCAGCAACTGCTGCCCGGGGCGTATGTCTGGGTGAGTACGTTTCACCGCTTTTGTGCGCGGCTGCTGCGAAAACGCCCCGAAGCCGTAGGCCTGAAGACGAACTTTTCGATCTACGACACCGCCGATCAACAGCAGCTCATGAAGCAGGTGCTGCGCGATCTCGACATCGACGCGACCCACTATTCGCCCCGCAAGCTGCTCCATCAGATCGGCCACGCCAAGAACGCGATGATTACCGCCGAGACGTATGCCCGGCAGTTCAATGACCGCGTCGGCGATCACATGCAGTCGGTCACGGCGAAGGTCTACCCCGCCTATCAGCGAGCGCTCCTCGATGCCAATGCCGTTGATTTCGACGACCTCCTGCTGCACGTCGTGATGCTGCTGTCGGAAAATGAAGAGATTCGCTCAGACCTCGACAACCGCTTCAAATTCGTTCTGGTCGACGAATACCAGGACACCAACACCGCCCAGTACACGATCGTGCGAGCGCTCGCACAGGACGAACCCCACGTCTGCGTGACCGGCGACCCCGACCAGTCGATCTACGGCTGGCGCGGCGCGAAGATCGAGAACATTCTCAAATTCGAACGCGATTATCCCGACGCAACGACGATCCGCCTCGAAGACAACTTCCGCAGCACGAAGTCGATTCTCAAGGCGGCCGACGACTTGATCGCCCACAATGTCCATCGCAAGAAGAAGGTCCTCCGCACGCAAAATGACGACGGTCGCGACGTGACGCGAATGCGACTCCGCGACGGTAAAGCCGAAGCCGAGGCCATCGCCGAACGAATCGTCGACGCTCATCGCGAAGAGGGGCGGCCGTATTCGGACATTGCGATTTTCTACCGCGTCAACGCTCTGTCGCGTGAGATCGAACGCGCGCTCGGCCGGCAAAAAATCCCGTATCAAGTCGCCGCGGGCACGGCGTTCTATGACCGGGCCGAAGTGAAAGACGTCCTCGGCTACCTGCGGCTGATCGCTAATCCTGATGACGTCGTCGCCTTTCGCCGGATCGTCAACAAACCCAAGCGGGCGATCGGCGATAAGACGCAGCAGCGGGTCACCTCATGGGCCGAGGAGCAGCGCGTCGACGCGGTCGAAGCCTCCCGGCACGCCGAGCAGATCAAGTCGCTCAGCAAACGCGCCGCGACGTCCGTCAAGAAGTTTGGGGCGCTGATCGACGCCCTCGACGAACATGCCGAGGGACCGGTCGGCGAGTTGATGAAGCAGGTCCTCGACCAAACCGGCTACGCCGAAGAGCTGAAAAACGAGGACTCGGAAGAGTCGATGCAGCGACTGGCGAATGTCGAAGAACTTTTGACCGCCGCCTGCGAATACGATCGCGAAGCGGGTGAAGAGGGTTCGCTACCCGGCTTCCTCGAGCAGACGAGCCTCACCAACGAGACCGACACCGTCGATGAAGAGGCCGGCAAGGTCACGCTCATGACGCTGCACGCGGCCAAGGGCTTGGAGTTCCCGGTCGTCTTTGTGGTGGCTGTCGAACAGATGCTGTTGCCGCATGAGCGATCGCTCAAGAGCCACAGCATCATGGAGCTTGAAGAAGAACGTCGGCTGCTCTTCGTGGGCATCACCCGGGCGATGGAGGAGCTGACCCTCTCGCATGTCGAACGCCGTGAGTTCCGCGGGCGACCCACGCTCGCCGTACCGAGCGAGTTCCTCAGCGAAATGAACCTCGAAGTCGATGACCGCGTGTCCGACCCCGGACGGGGGGGGCCTGCGGCAGCAGAGGAGTGGGAGAACCACTCTGACTTCGACGACTTTGCGTTCGGTGATGCGAGCGAAGAAACAGAAAACTCCAACGAAAAAATTGAGGAGTCGCCTAAGGCGAAACCGTCGCAAGGGCAGCCGAAGGTCGGCGGGTTGACCACGGGAGCGGCGTTATTGGGTGGCGGGACGTCTCAGCAGGCCGAACTCCGGGCCGGCTTTGCGGTTGGCGATAAGGTCCGTCATCCGCGCTACGGAACCGGTATCGTCGTTGAAACCGATGGCTTCGCCAGAAACCGCAGGGTCACCGTCGAGTTCGAAGACAGCCAGGACCGCGCCACCTTCGTCGCCGACAAATCCCCGCTCCAACCGATCGGGCTTCGCCCTTAGCTGTCGGCTGTCAGCGATCCGCTATCAGCTCCGCGCGCGGAAGACCGATATGAGACGAAGGCCACCATCACGTGGCGATCGCGTTCTTGTTTCAGGTCTTCCAAGGAAAAAGCTGACAGCCGATAGCTGACAGCTGATAGCTCCGTGCCAGCCCGTAAACGCCCTCCCGCCGGTTCCAAGTTCTTTTCGCGGCGTCCCGCGTCGCTGGAACTGCACCTTGAACCCTTTCGGCACTACCTCGAAGCCGAATGCGGGATGTCGCTCAATACGCTCAAGGCATATACCGCCGACTTGAAACGGTTTGCCGACTGGTTCGCCAAGCATGGCCCGCCGAGCCTGTCCGACGTCTCGCTGAAATTGCTCGGCGAATATCTCGACGACCTCTACGCCGCGGAACTGTCGGCGACCTCGATCGCCCGGCATCTGGTTTCGATCCGGATGTTCTTTCGGTATCTGATGCTCGAAGGGGTCGTCGCCGAGAGCGCGGCCGAGTTGATTGAGTCGCCGAAGTTGTGGCAGCGGCTGCCGAGTGTTCTCAGCCCCGAACAGGTCGATCGGCTGCTGCTCGCGCCCGACCCGACCGATCGCTACTACCTCCGTGATCGAGCCATCCTCTGCCTGATGTACGCCACCGGCTGCCGGACGTCGGAGGTGATCGGTCTGGCCCAAAAAGATGTCCGGCTGGAAGAAAACTTCTGCCGCGTGCTCGGCAAGGGCAACAAGGAACGTCTCGTCTCGCTCAACCCCGTCGCCCGCGCGGCACTGGAGTCCTATCTGAAGCACGAACGTCCGACGATCGCCCGGCCTGACTCCGAAATGCTGTTCGTCTCGCGTTCCGGTCGACCGCTCACGCGGATCATGATTTGGAACCTCGTGAAGCGCTACGCGGCCCGCATCGGTGCGAGCAGCAAGGTCAGCCCGCACACGCTGCGGCACAGTTTCGCAACGCACATGCTCGCCGGCGGAGCGGAGATCCGGGCCCTTCAGGAAATCCTCGGCCACGCGAGCATCCGCACGACCCAGCGCTACACCCACGTCGACCACAGCCGACTCAAAGCGATCCACTCAGCGCATCACCCGCGTGGATAACTCCCGAGGGTCGAGCCCCTACGTTTAGCCGCGACCGAAACGAAGCGCTCGATCTCTCATTCACTCCCGTTACCCCTCTTCGGTATACTGTCAGTGACTCAAATTCCCTGATCGAAAGCATTTCGCCATGCCGTCTCCCGCCACGAAAGCCGAAGCAGCCGACTTCAGTGAGTTTCTGGGGATGGTTCTTCGCGATAGCGAAGTTGATCTTGAAGGCCGTTCGCTCGAAGACCTGCTCGCGCTGTTCCGCGAGCAGTGCGGTGACCTTGATAACGTGGATTTGAAGGCCGAGATCGAACTGGGCATGGAGGATCTCCGAGCCGGTCGTTTCGCCCCTCTCGACATTGAGGAGACGAAACGCCGCGGTCGCGAACGGCTCGCTCAGGCGGAATAGATACTGATGAGCGATTCCGAAACCACCCTTCACGCCGGGAAGCATCTCCGCTTTGTCATTCGCGACGGCTGGGAGTACGTCACCCGGCAGAACGTCACGGGTATCGTCTGCGTGGCGGCGGTCGTCGATGAGTGCCTGCTGTTAGTGGAGCAATACCGCGAACCGATCCGCAGCCGGACGATCGAACTCCCCGCGGGACTGGCGGGCGATGATCCGCAATTCGAAGGCGAGTCGCTTGCACAGACAGCGATTCGAGAACTGGAAGAGGAGACCGGCCACACCGCCGAGCGGATGGTCTATCTCACCGAAGGCCCCGCCTCATCCGGCCTGACGAGTGAAGTCATCACGTTTTACCGAGCCGAGGGGGTTCGCCAAATCGGCGAAGGTGGCGGCGACGATTCCGAAGACATCACGGTGCACAAAGTGCCGATGGACGATGTCGACGCATTTCTCGATGAGAAATCGCGCTCCGGGTTTCTCGTCGACCCGAAGGTCTACGCGGGGCTTTATTTCATTACCCGCAACGTTTAGCCGCGACCGTCAGGAAGCGCGCCGATTTCGAGACACGTTCGAAGCGCTCCCTCGTGTTCAGGGCTAAACGTGGGTGTCGCTCAGGCCATATTCTTCGATGCGGAAATCTCTGACGCGGGCATTCGCGGCTGCGTCCTTCAATTTTGCAACGACGAAAAATTTGTGATTCGCCACGGCCTGTTCGGTGATCCCGAGTTCGCGGGCAACGTCTTTATTTCCCATACCGGAGACAAGCAAAAGCTCCAGGCACTTGAGCCGCTCCCAGTCGCCAGACCCCTTCCAACCGATGATCAGGTCGGCCAGACAGTCTTCAATGACCCGCCGCTCGGCGACCTTGCCTTCGCGCGAGCGCATCATGCTCGAAGCCCGTCGACCTCGCCCGGCCGGTTCGCTCGACGATCCCCACGAACTGTTCGCGAATAGTGGCACCGTCGGCCGGCGTCCCTCGCGACGCAACAGGTCGGTCAGCTTGTGAGCGGCGATTGAGAATAAAAACGAATCGAGCGGCGTTGCTTCGTCGTAATTCGGCAGGCTCGTGAGGAAGCCGATGAAGGTTTCCTGCACCACGTCTTCGCTGCGGGAGCGATTTCGCAACCGCGCATCGACATAGGCGATCAGTCTTCCTTCGAACCGCGCGATGAGTTCTTCCCACGCGCGTTCATCGCCCGTGCGAACTTGGCCCACCAGCAATCGATCCGCTTCCGATGAAGGCATGAGTCCCCGTTATTGAGGTCTTCCGTTGAGCCGCGATCGTTAGGGAGCGTGGCTGAATTAACCGTACCGGCGCGCTTCCTGTCGGGCGCGGCTAAACGACGAGATCACGATTCGTGTTCATGTCGGCTCGATTGCCGTTTCTCTCGCCAATTCAACACGCCGAACGCCATTGCCGCCAGCAGGGTGACTCCGGCTGCTCCACCGACCGCGATTTTGCTGCGTTCCGGGACCTCTTCGGCTCGCCAGAGTTGCCGCAAGTCCGACATTCGCTCCGGCGTCGTCTTCAATAGCAGCGACGCACGGTAGACGGTGAATTCATTGTCCCCCGCGGTTCGAGTGATCGGCTCGACGTAGGTGTCCGCGACGAGCGTCTCGCGAACCATGTCGGGAGTGATATCGTCCGACGAACCATCTCGAGTATAGGAGGCAAAGCGAGGTCGGACCTTCTGCGCCGCCAACTCCGCAGCGTCGTCGAACGCCTCCTCCCGCGTGGCAAACTGCCGACTTGTGACAACGATTTCCGATGAATCGGAGTGCGAACTCTGCTCCGACTGCGTCTCCGCCGCAACTTCGGCTTTCAGCCAGTCCGGGATCCGCGACATCTCGATCACATCCGGTTGGTCAGCTTCGACGGGAATTGTCGCGGTCACGTCCGCCACGGGTCGATCCGGAATCGATGTCGACGGCACCGGGTTATCGGAAACGGCTTCGCCCGACGTTTCATTCGCAGCAATTCGATATTCAACCGTCGCCTCGCGGCGGACCTCGGTGAATGATCCGGCGATCAGCGTGAGCACGCCGGCCGTCAATACACCGCCGCCGATACCGGCTACGAGGGAGACCTCCGGTGAACCGGTCGACACGAGCGTTGCGATCGCGGCGATTAAGCCGACACCGATAACCAAGACGACCACGATTACCAATCCGATTCCAACCACGGCGACAGTCATATCTGCTGCTCCCAGCACCATCAAAGAAGGTTCCATTCAGGCGGCCTGCCGATCTTTCGGCGGTGTCCACGGCGCGGCGACCTGTGCGATCGTCGCGATTGCCGCTGCCCAGAGCGGGCCGAGATCATGCGGGAAGTAAACGAATAACGTCAGCAGCCAACCCACACCGGCCGTGACCAATACCGTTGAGATGTTGAATCGATACCTGCGATATGAATCGACGTGCCGCCACCAACGACGGACGCCGAACAGCAGGGCGAAAAATGACGCGTAAGCGAATGCCGTGGGGGCGATGCCGTCTTTCATCTGCAAGCCGGGCGAGACATCGTGCAGGTTTCGCAGCAAGGCGTCGGGTTCACCGATCCGTTCCGGACTGACCATCAGCCAGTCGTTCATCGCGAAGGCGAATAAGCCGACGAGGACACCAGCACCGGCGATCAACCATCGGCGACCGCGGGTCTGCCCCGCACCTTCGCGGAGTTTGGCGGTCGAGACGACGAGCGACGATCCCAGTGCCGTCGTCGTGCCGAAGGCAATCGCCGCTTCCGGCGGCATAAAGTTGAATGCTGCGAGGACGAAAGCCAGAAACCCTGCTGCGAACGTCGAAATAACGAATGCCCCGGACATCTCTTTCGCTCGTCGAACGGCAGGGATCGATCGGGGTGTTTCGACTCTCGGCGTGGCCGGTGAATAGGTCCGGCACTGCACCGCTGATTTCCTCCCAGTCCCGGAGCGACATCGGTTCTGACTTCGGACTTGCCGAAACCGCTCACTCTTCCGGCGTAGCGACTTCGACCGTGAATGCGGTTTAACGAACGCGAAGAAGACTGCTGCCCCGATCCCGACAAACATGCCGAGCGGTCGCGGAATTCCGAGCACTTGCGGAAACGCGAACGCGGCAACGATGACCATCACCCACAGTGCCGTCACCGCCTTCCAGAAACCGACTTCCAAGGCCTGCGAGTGATCGGGCTGAGAGCGTGCGTAGTCGCGCCAAATCGCGCGGGCAAAACCTTCGGAGACCAGAAATCCACCCACAACTCCCAACCCAAGCAGCAACGCTTTGCCCATCGGCGGGCCGGGCATTTGCGCGCTGTAACCGAGCGCGAGAATCAGACCGCCGACACTGCCGAACAAACCAGCCGGCATGTCGAGCAACGTTCCCCGTGAGGCAGCAAGTTTTCGGCCGTGGAATGACTCTTCCGGGATATCGAGCGCCGCTTCGCGAGGCGCATTTGCGTCTGTCGACAGATTCAATGAAGCTTCTGGACCAATGGCAGTCGTGCGGACCGCGCTGCGGAGTGGAGTCGGCGACGACACATCCGCAACGGCTCGAAAGTTCTCGACCAGGTCACCGACCGTCGCGGTCCGTTTTTGCGGATCTTTCTCAAGTGCGGCAGCCAGAACCGGGCGGAGGTGTTCCGGCACGCCGGACAGATCCGGCTTGTCGGTCAGGTGCTTCATCAATATCTCACCCGTCGACTCACCGTCGAAAGGTAAATCACCGGTGAGCATCTCGTAGGTCATCACGCCGAGGGCGTAGACGTCGACCTCGCGACCGTAGCGGCCCTTGGCGACTTCCGGGGCCATGTAATAGACGGTGCCGACCGATTGAGTGTGGGCGCTGCGTCGACTCTCGCTGATGAACTTCGAGAGTCCGACGTCGCCGACTTTGACGGTCTCTCCCTCGCGAAATACGTTCGAGGGCTTCAGATCGCGGTGAACGAGGCCGCGGTTGTGCAGATAAGTCAGTCCGCCCGCCATGCCCTCGAGCCATGCGAGTGTCTCTTCGACAGAGAGCCGACCGCGGCGGTCGAGTACATCGGAAAGCCGGGGGCCGTCGACGTATTCCATCACGACCCAATGGTCGCCGTTTTCGTCCTCGCGGATATCGAAAATCGTGACGAGGTTCGGATGGCTGAGATTGAGACACTGCCGCGCGCCGCGGAGTTCGACGTCGGTGTGCTGATGCAACAACTTCAGCGCGACCTCTTTGCCGCCGTCCGACAGCGCGTAGTAAACCTCTCCGAAGCCGCCGCGATGAATCGCGCGGTTGATCGTGTAGCCGCTGAGCGGCTGCGAATTCGGAGGGTAGGTGAACTTCATGGGTTTACCGGTCCGTGGTGCGGTCGGGGCCGTGCCAGCAGTCATTGTTGCGGCCTTATCATTGAAAGCTGTCTTCTATTGTTCGAAACGTATCGCAGCGGCATTCGGATCAATTTCAGATTTTGCAGTGCATCGGTCCAACACGCTTCGGCTTTCCGCTTCCCGCTTTCCGCTCTCGAATTACTCCCCGTACAGTTCGATGCGTTCTCGTCGGCGAAAGCAGAAGTAAATGAGCGATCCGATCGGCCCGATGAGAAACATCAGGGTCAGCCATATCCCCCGAGAGGGTCCCTCGTCCGGCTCGTACATCACGCATTCGAAGAGCATCCACAGCCAGATCGTAAACGCGGCGAACAGCGTTGCCGCGACGGCGATGAAGACTGCGAAGTACAGAGCCGCTTCGATGGACGCCATATTCGATCGACGCGTTGCGCCGCCAATTCCGAGTGCTGGTTGGTGATGCATCCATCATTGGGCCACCGGGCTGATTCGAAAAGTCATAGCGATAGCGGACATGGTCCGATGAGGGCGTTGATCCAAAACGATTCAACGTGGTTCCTCGCGGACGCGTCTCAAGAGCGATTGCGCACGGAAACGGGCGGGGCCTCCTGCCCCGCCGAATCGGGTTCCCGTCCGTCGCTTTTCAGCTACGACAAAGCCGCTACAGCGATGCCGAATTGATGCCGGTCGGCGATGTCGGCAAGCCGTCGCTCGACTCGAAGTACGAGTCGATGTCTTCGACGACGTTCTCGACGTTCTTCGTCGCATCGGCTTCCGCTTCGACCGGAATCATGCCGGTGTAGCGGCCTTCGTTGTCGAGCTTCTTCTCGCGGGTCCCGACCATGTGATCGAGTCGGCTGATCAGCTCTTTCGCCCGCGACAATTGCGAGTCATCGATCTTGATGTCGCTGATCGCTTCGCGTGCCTGCACGGCATTGAGCCGCGCTTCGAGGTTCTCGAGCTTGACGACGAGGTCCTGCTTTGCCGAAAGCATGTTGTCGAGCTTGTCCTCGTTTGCAGCCAAAGCGGCCATGCGGGCTGACAACACGTCGCGATCCCGTTCCAGAGTCTGTTCGCTCGTCTTGAACCGCTCGAACCGGCGGGCGAGGTCCTGCTTCACGTCATTCGACGAGTAGCTGCGGCTCGCATAGACGAAGCTCTGCTTGCCGGAGCCGAGATCGCTCCGCAGTGCCAGGATCGCGGCTTTCTGATCGGACAGTGCCAATTCCTGTTTCTGAAGCGATTCGGTTCGCTGCTCGATGTCGTACTGCTGTTCGGCAATCACGTGCATGCAGCGTTCGATCTCGGGCACGATCTCCCCGACCATTTGCTCGGCTCGGCGAATTTCGAATTCAACCGGCACCTCGGCTCGCACGGCGTCACGCACCGAACTGGCTGACGTCCGAACGTAGCTGAAAACGTCGCGACCAAACACGAATGTCCCGAGCAACGCGGCAACACTGGCACCCACGGCCAGCTTTTTGACTAACTTAAACATCCCTCTCTCCCGTTTGTTGGAACCCGTAAGCGGCACTTGGCCGCATTCAGATAGCCATTCGTACGGGAGTTACGAATCTTTGACGAAATGAGCAAATTTCTTGACGTGAACAGACAGAAAACCCCGTAAACCCGATCTAAAAAACACTTTAAGACGAGAAGCCGGGCGAGCCGCGAGCGAGATTTTTGGATGTCTATCTCGGCATAACAAGTCGCAATGCTCTCCAACTCGTAGCAGTCGCCGCCGGAGCGGACTCCGTCTCGGACGTTCGTGCTACCGAATTTCAGCCATGTAAAAATTTCAAGAAACAGCTCTTGCGTCCGGCGGGTGAAGGATTATGATTCGCCTATTGAGATTGAGTCTCAATTTAAGCGAATCGTCCTGAGCCCGCCACCCGTTGACGAGACGTCCCGCTCAATGACTCCTCCCGCCGCACCAGTCGCCGATACCGCACTTACTGCAGGGGCGCACGCCCGCTTCCTCTGCCATTGCCTGAAGGTCCGCGAAGACGAAGTCCGCACGGCGGTCCATTCGGGATGCCGCTCGGTGCAGGAAGTCACGATGTTGTGCGGCGCCGGCGGCGGATGCACCGCCTGCCACCGCAAGATTCGTCGCGTGCTGCCCGCCGACGAATAGGCCTGATTTTGAAGAGGCCCGTTTAGCCGCGACCGTTAAGGAGCGCGGTGTGCGATCAAACCATCGCTGTCCGCGCTTCCTGACGGTCGCGGCTAAACAGGATTGATATTGGGCGACGTTCAATCGGCCGCGACTCACGCCTCGCCGTCGGATGCGCCGGGATTGGAGATGCTGCCGGTTCGCTGCTGCAGGTAGTTCTGCAAGCCGATCATCTTGATGAGTTCCTGCTGGGCTTCGGCCCAATCGACACTCTCTTCGGTTTCAATCAGCAGGCGACTCATCAGATCGCGTGTTCCGTTGTCACCTTCTTCAACGGCGACTTTGATGCCCTCGTTGTAGGCCCTCTGGCCGACCATCTCGAGTTCAAGACCGTTGGCGATTTGCTCTTCGGGTGTCTTGCCCACTTTGATCGTGTGATAGCGGGCGATCTCGGGCACACCTTCGAGGAACAGGATACGGTCGATCACCTTTTCGGCGTGGACCATCTCCTCCATCGATTCCTCGTAGAAGTGCTTGCCGAGTTCGAACAGCCCCCAGTCGTTGCACATCTTCGCGTGAATGAAATAGAGGTTGATCGCCGTCAGTTCGATCGTGAGTCCTCCGTTCAACGCATCAATAACCTTCTCGCTTCCCTTCATAACTTCTGCCGCTCCGTTCGCTCAGTGGTGTTGTGTTCGCGGTTGATTGTCAGCCGCCTGAAAGTGTAGCGCCGCGTCGGCGATTTCGCACGCGAACAGCGGTTCCAGATTTCACAGAAATCTTGATCGAGCTCACTCGGTCATGAATTCCGCGATGCGGTCGATCAATTCATGAGGCGGGGTCGACTTGTCCCAGACCGCATCACACCCGGCTTCCTCGTATTTGGTATGGTCTTCGATAATTCCGACCATCCCGATGACCGCCGCGTCCGGACAAGCTTTCCGGACCAGTTTGACCGCCCTGCTCTGGTCATCTTCGGCCCGCAGGCCGATCAGCACGACATCAGCCTCCTGATCAGGACAGTTGAGCCATTTGAGGGCTTCGTCGGCATCCATCGAATCGCACAGGGTGAACCGCTCATCCTGGTTCAGCAGCATGTGTAGCGATTCCCTCAGAATCTGATGTTCTTCGATGACCAGTATTCGCAGTGGCTCGCTTGGCATCGCGTCTGACCCGCCTCTTTCTCAAAAACAGTCCCGTGTCGGTGAACCTACCGGCGAACAGGGTGAGCGACAACCAAATCCAATTCGTTTTCAGCGGGACGGGTCGGCCCCCGCCGCGGCAAAACGACGAATGCTTACAACGTCAAGTTTGGTCCGGGAACCATCGGTAACGATCCGATCGCGGAGTTCGAAACCCGGCGATTCTCTCGCCGAGCGCAAAGAAAAACACGACCCGGTGATTCGGGCCGTGTTCTGATCGTTGTCGCAATGTTCGTCTGGAAAGACTCTGTCAGAAGGCCCGCTCTGTCAGAAGGTCCAACTGACACCGAAGTCCCAGTAGTGGAGGTACCAGTTGTCGCGATCCGCCGCGCCGATGTAGGGGTCGACGGCATCGCTCGACGTCCACACGATCTGTTCGAGCGGCCGAGCGACCTCCCAGACATTCAGGAATGTGATACCTGTTCGGAATCGTGCTTCGCTGAAAAACTTGTATCGATTTATGTAAGGGACGTATTTGAACAGCTTCGCCTGGCCGTGAACTGAGGCCTCGAACGAGGGCGAGATGTGAGCGTTTCGTTCGCTACTCGAGAACGACTGAATGCCGCCCGACGTCGCCTCGGCGGTGCCGAAGCCGTCCCCTGAAATCTTTGTTTGCTCCCAGTTCCCCAAAAGGCCGAAAGCCAAATCTCCGGCGACCGAAACGTCGTCGCTTCCGAACAAGAAGTCGATACCGGCGGTCGGGCCGAAGAGGTTTGAAGTCACTTCGGCATTCATCTGGCTATCGAAAGGCAGGACCGAATCCGGGACACCATCACCGGTGAAGTCCAAGGTCGGCTGAAGTGTGACAGCCGTCGGAAGTCCGTTCAGGTCATAGTCGACGTTCAAGCCGGAGCTTGCCCCGAACATTTCGAAGCCTTCTCGGAGGTGAGCATATTTCAAACCTGCATAAGGTCGAAGACGAACCCCCGTCGACTTGTAGATCGGCTGCATGTGGTATTTGACGTCGGTACCACCGACCTCCGTCGTGTGCTCGACCCTGAAATACATGTCGTAAGGTAGCACCGTGTAGAGCGGTGTCCCGGTAGGATCATTGGGGAAGGGGTTATCCAGCAGGACGATACCCGCCACACGCAAATTGTTGGTGATGTCCGCGTCTTGCTGGCGATTCGGAATCGTGGTGGATCGCGTCGTCGAATTCGTGGGGTCGTCAAAGACCGTGTAAAGGTCAACGCCTCCGAGAAGTCCACGTTCGAACGAAAGCGGGCTATCGCCGACGAACCATCCTGAGACCTCAACACTCGTCTCATCTTCCTGCTCGACCTCGAATTCAAATTGGAAGCCTGTACTGCCAGGCAAATCACGATCCTGTCCCGCGAAGAAATCGTTCCCGTCAAAGAGGAACGTCGAATCATCATCGAAAATTCGACCGGTAATGCCTTTGAAACCCGCCCCCGTAGGAGCTGCCCCCGTGAAGGTATCAATGGAGACGCCGACATCGGTCGATTGCGGTAAGAGGCTCGGCTGACCGGTGGGACCGCCCGTGAACAACGTAAGAAACGGGCTCACCTGAAGAGGGCTTCCTAAGCTCGCCATTCCGACAAACCGAACTCCGCCCGGATCACCGATCGTATTAAAGCCGTCAATGTCAGTTTGAAAGTCCGGAAGTAGTCCGGCGACCGGCTGCACCGGCTGCGAACTAAACGTCGACGTGAAATCGGAGAGTGCACCAATCGGAGTCCCAGCCGGCGTACGGAACTCAGCCCGCAGCGCACTCACATCAACGCGATATTTTTTGCCGAACGGGCGGACGTCGCGGAACCACAGGCCGCTGTCGTTCTCGTGCTTTTGATAGGCCGCCGCAAAGGGCGACATCTTAGGCCACGGATGGACGTCGGGAGAAAATCCCCCTGGCTTGCCCGGTCCCGGACCGGGAGCGACCGGCGTGTAAGGCACGTTGCCGGCAGCCGGACCGGGTGGAACGTAGGCCCCATACTGACCGGACATCGCCGGTGCGGGCGGAGGCCCATCGGCCAAAGCCGTATGCCGCAGGCCGACGAGAATCGTCAGCAACCCGGCCATCGTTCCGAACAGGTTGATCTTCCGCATCAGAACGTCCCTGTCTGTTGCATTCTCGCTCCGCGATACCTCCGTTGGCAGTACCCGCGCCGAGAGATTCGTGAGGATCTCTCGGACGGCTCTCGCCACCGAACGCTCGCTTCCTACCGCTGTGTCGCCGAGCGGCGACAGGAGACCGTCTGATCGATCGGGCAGCAGGGCAGACCTGCCGACCGCGCAAAAGGACGATCCTGTCGGTGGTATCGGTCCTGTCGGTCCACCGCCTGTAGCGGTTGTCGCGCTCTGGTAAGATTTTCGGGATGTGATGATCGCAGCGGCTCGCCGGACCACGCGACTCGGCAAAGCACGCCGCCGAGGCAAAATAGGGCGAGCGAACCACACCGAACCCGTCGGTTGCCGAGCTTTCGCGCGCGGACCATAATCCGCCCCGACCCCAATTGCCTTTACCCAATCGCCCTGATCGAGTCGCTCGAATGAGCGCTCCGAAAGATCGCCGGATGTCCGACAAGAACACTCTGTTATATTTGGTCCGTCACGGAGCCACTTCGGCGAACGAACAGCGACCCTATATTCTGCAGGGGTCCTCGGTCGACCTCCCGCTCAGTCCGACCGGCCGCTCTCAGGCCGAAGCCGTCGGGCGACAGCTTGCCGAAATCCCGCTTCAAGCGATCTACGCCAGCACGATGGTCCGCGCCGTAGAGACAGCGGGCGAAGTCGCTCGGCATCACGATTTGTCACCACAAACCGATTCCCGACTGATCGAAGTCGATGTCGGCCTCTGGGAGTCACTCGACTGGGGCACGATCGAGCGAGATTTTCCGGACGACTACGCCGCCTTTCGTCGCGATTCAGGCAACACACCTTATCTTGGCGGCGAGAGCTACGCCCAAGTGCTGAACCGGGTTCGACCGGTCTTCGACGAATTGATCGAGAAGCATCGCGGCGAATCGTTCGCGGTCGTGGCGCACAACGTGGTCAACCGGGCTTATCTATCTCACCTGCTCGGCCAGTCGATTTCCGAGGCGAAAGATATCGAGCAGACCAATTGCTGCGTCAATATTATTGAAGACTCTCCCGCCAAACAGCGTCGCCGTGTCAAGACGCTCAACGCCGACTTCCACATCACGGCCAACTGACGCCACTCGCCTCTCAACTCTCAACTCTCAACGAACCGCCCTTTGCGACCGATCGGGGTCGTGCTAGAACCCCCGGTCCATCCGCCGGGGCGGTTCCCGCTTCGGCATTGAATCTTGTCTGTGACGTCTTTGACCGACCCGGCCCAAGGAACGTGCTGCTCATGCGTGGCTCCACGACTCTCTCTACCGGCCTGTTTTCGATTCTGATTGTCGCGCTCTTCGGGGCGACGGCATCAGCGCAGCAGGCGCCTGCTCAACCCGCCAAGCCCGATCCAGCGCTCGACAAGCTGCTCCAGGAGTGGCATCTCGAGACCAAAAAGATCGAGAAGCTCAACGGGACGCACCGCCGCTGGGTGTACGACTTCACGTTCGGCATCGAAAAGCGCGCCAAAGGGAAGTTTTATTTTGAAGCGCCCGATCGCGGACGCATGGATATCGAAGGCCTCAGCGACGCGGAACTCGCGAAATACCCGCCGGCGACAAATAAGAAGGTGGGAAAGCCGTTTGAACTTCGATCCGACGCCAATGAGCGATGGATTTGCGACGGCGCACGGGTGGTCGAAATCAATGACAAGGTCGAAGAGTACAAACTCCACACGATCCCGGAGCAAAGCCGCGGGCAGAATATCATGGACGGCCCGCTGCCGTTTCTGTTCGGCATGCCGCCGGACAAAGCGAAACAGCGCTATAAAATTCACATCGCGGGCCGCGTTGGCAAGCGGGTCAAGTTGTTCATCCTGCCGAACTGGAAGCAAGATGCGTCAAACTGGCGGTGGGCCGAGGTCATCCTAGATACGACCAACTACCTGCCCGAAGCCGTGAAACTGCTCGATCCCGGCGGTGCGAAAGAGACGACTTACCGCTTTGATAACATGGTGATCAACCGGAGCAGCCTGCTGCAATGGCTCGGTGGCGGCGACCCGTTCCGGCCGAATCTCCGGGGTTACAAGAAGGTGCAAACCGAACAGACCGCAGCGGCTCCGCCGGCGGCGCCATTGCGCAAGCAGGAGTCCAAGGCGACGGTTCCTTCGGTCGTGGGCCTGCACTTCAGCAAAGCCAAAGAAGTCCTGCAGGCCAAAGGCTACAGCCCACAGTTTCATGCCGGCGGCGCAGCCACCGCGAAACAGCAGATCCATCACGTCGCCCGGCAAATTCCCGAACCCGGCTCAGAACACAAGGCCGGAGAGGTCGTGCACCTGCAATACTGGGTCGACCCCAGCGAAGCAAAATAGCAAACCTGCCAATCAAGAGTTGACGAATGCACTCATTCGTCTGACTGTTGTAATTCGATCAGGTGCTGCGCGGTATCTCTGAGGTATGCCGAGCGTCCCCACGGATAGTCGCGAGGCGGAACAACCGATTCGATTCCGTTTTCAGCTAGTAATGCGACGGACGTGTCGATGTCGTCGACGCTAAATGCGACATGATCTTCGCAAGGCGGATCACCGTCTTCCGGCACATAAGTCTTGTGGATCAAGATCGTCACGCCCGATAGGTCGAACGTGGTGATCCCGTCGCTCGAATAATCTGGTGACTGACCCAAAATGGTCGACCACCACTTCGCGAGAGCAGGTACGTCGTCAGTAAAAAACGCCAATTCTCTTAGCTGCAAAACCCGGCTCCTCGTTGTAGGAGCATCCTTTCAACTACCTGATCAGGCATCCTCAGCCAGCCTGAATCCCCCGAACTGCCAGCGCGCTTCCGGGGGGAAGAAGTTTCGATAGGTCTTCCGCACATGGCTTTGCGGGGTGACCGCCGAACCGCCGCGCAGCACCATCTGATTCGACATGAACTTGCCGTTGTACTCGCCCAATGCCCCGGCGGGCGGGCGATAGCCGGGATATCCCACGTAGGGACTGGCGGTCCACTCCCAAACGTCTCCCAGCATTTGAGCCGGTCGATCGACCGCATCGTCATTGGTGGCGATCGGCTCGAGTAAATTCGTTTCCGCTAGATTAGCCGTCTCCACCGTCTCCGGTGTGAGGTCTGCGGCGGCGATTTCCCATTCCGCCTCTGTTGGTAGACGCTTACCCGACCAACGGGCAAACGCATCCGCTTCATAGAAACTCAGATGGCTGACCGGCGCTTCGGCGTCGAGCGGACGGGCTCCATAGAGCGTAAATGCCTCTCGTCCCTCGTGATCTGCCCAGTACATGGGCCGCTCCCAACGATCCCGTTGAGCGATATCCCATCCAAGCGACAGCCACAGTTCCGGTCTGCGGTATCCGCCGTCGTCGATGAACGCCGCGTATTCGGCGTTGCCGACCGGCCGAGCGGCCAAGCGGAACGAGCTAAGCAGGACTTCATGCCGGGGCCGCTCGTTGTCGTAGCAAAACACGTCGCCCCGATGACCGATTTCGCGAACACCGCCTTCGTAGGTGAAAAATTGCGACTCTGTGGCCTGATCTGTTCCGTCGCCGCAAATCGGTCGCGGATCCTCTTCCCGATAGGCCGGCAGCAGCGGATTGCAGGACAGCAGGTGTTTGACGTCGGTCAGCAGGAGTTCCTGATGCTGCTGTTCGTGATGAATCCCGATTTCGATCAGCCGGGCGGTCTCAATCGATTCATTCGTGTCGAGCAGTTCCGCCATGTGACGATCGATATGAGCCCGATACGCGAAGACATCCTCAAGCGGCGGACGCGTCAGCATCCCGCGCTGCGGACGCGGATGGCGATCGCCGACGGCGTTGTAATACGAGTTGAACAGGTAGCTGAACCGCCGATGAAAAACCTGGTATTTCGGCAGGTAGGGCCGCAGCAGAAACGTTTCGAAGAACCAGGTCGTGTGGGCCAGATGCCACTTGGCAGGGCTCGCGTCGACCATCGACTGAACCGCGCAGTCTTCGGCCGAGAGAGGTTCGCAAAGTTTCTCAGTCCACTCGCGGGTCTGCAAAAAGCGAGAGGTCAGAGCATCGCCCTGCTGCGGATGCGATTCGAGTCCGGCTTTGTCCGACCTCGGTTCGCTGGGAAAACGTGACATGCCGGTCCAGTCGCTCGGCGTTCTTGTGAGCGAAATACTCTAACGACCCAGACCGCACCTCGCACCGGGGAAATGCTGAAAGCGGGTAGAGGGAGTCGAGAGACAAGAGTCGAGAGACAAGAGTCGAGAGGCCAGAGATGATAGCTGTTAGCCGCCAGTCTGGGGTCGACCGGAAATGTGCTCGTCGAAATGCACGCGTTATTGCGCCGCGATCATTTGCGATTCGCCAGAACATCACAGATAACTCGCCAACACCTCGTCCCGGTTCGACGTAGTCGGGGGAACCGCACAACGGAGGTGATTGATGTCGCTGTTGATCGAGAATCTGAAAAAGTCGTACCGCCAACCGGACGGCACCCCCGTCCCCGTGCTCGATATTGAACGATTCGAAATGCGGGGTGGTGAGCAGGCGGTGCTGCTTGGCTCCAGCGGTTGTGGCAAGACGACGCTGTTGAACGTCATCGCAGGAATCCGATCGCCGGACAGCGGGCAGGTGCTCATCGATAACGTCGATGTGAGCCGACTTTCGGAGCCAGCCCGAGACCGCTTTCGGGCCGAGCGTATTGGCTTCGTCTTCCAAACGTTCAATCTGCTCCCGGCATTTACCGCCTTGGAAAATGTCCTGCTCGGGATGAGCTTTTCCGGCGGGAAGTCGGATCGTTCGCGGGCGACCGAACTGCTTTCGCGTGTCGGACTGAGTCACCGCCTCGGCAATAAACCCGCTCAACTCTCCGTGGGCGAACGGCAGCGAGTCGCGGTCGCACGGGCCCTGGCGAATAGCCCCTCGCTGATGCTCGCCGACGAACCGACGGCGAACGTCGACTCCGCCAATCAGCAGAACGTCCTCGAACTCATTCGAAGCGCCTGCGGCGAGCAGAACGTCACGTTGCTGCTCGTCACGCACGCTCCCGCCGTCGCTGAACAATTCGACCGCGTCGAAAAACTGGTCGACTTCAACAAGGCCGCGGCCCCCTTGGGAGCTGCCGTCTAAGAATTGTTGATGTCTCGCCGGCTGAAGGCCTATCAAATTTCACGATGATCGCTCGAGGCCCTACGGCTCGAACTCTTAATTCACACGACTCTTACCGCTCACCTCTCACCCCGCACCGCTCCCATGTCTCTCTTTTCGATCGCAATTAAGAGTTTGCGTCAACGGGCCTTGGCTTCTTCGCTGACCGGCCTGAGCGTCGCGCTCGGTGTGATGCTGATGGTGGCCGTCCTGCTCATCGCCGGCGTCATCAATCGGGCGTTCTCGCAGCGATCGACGGCCTTCGACCTGATCATCGGCCCCAAAGGTTCTGATACTCAGCTCGTCCTCAGCACGATTTATCACATCGGCGCGCCGGTCGAGAATCTGCCCTTCCTTTATTACAAGCAACTGCAAGAGAACCCGCTCATCGAACAGGCCGTGCCCGTTGCGTTTGGTGACGTCACACAGGAGGGCAGCTTCCCGATCGTCGGCACGGTATCTCGCTACTTTAAACTCGGCTACGGCCCCGATCGGCCCTATCGCATCGACGGCAGAGGCCTTCGCGATTCGTTCGATGCGGTGATCGGTTCGACCGTCGCCCGCGAAAACGGTTGGAAGGTCGGGTCGAAGTTTAAAATGGTGCACGGCGGGGCCGATGGTCATGTTCACGATGAAGAATTTACGATCGTCGGGGTCTTAGCCCCGACCGGCACGCCCAACGACCGGGTCGCCTTCGTGCAACTCAACGGTTTCTATCTGATTTCCGGCCACGAAAAGCCGATGGAAGAGTCGATTAACTCTTGGCGAGAATTTAATGGTCTGGAGCCGTTCGCCGACGGCAGCCCCGAAATGGAAGCCGAAATCGAGAAACACGGCGGCCGCCACGACCATTCCCATCATGACCACGCCCACCATGATCACGGGCACGATCATGGAGCTCACGAAGAAGAGGTTCCCGATATCCAAAAGGAAGTCACCTCCATTCTCGTAAAAATCGGCTCGCCCACCGGGGGTGCGACCGCCGCCGTCCCGATTTTCGCCGCCCAATTAAATAGCGGCTACAAAGTGCAGGCGGTCAACCCGATCCGCCCAATCGCGCGGATTCAGCGGCAAATTGTGGGAAACGTCCGCAACGGACTGCTCGCATTGACGGTTGTCATCCTTATCGTGTCCGGCGTCGGGATTTTCGTCAGTATCTATAATTCAATGTCCGAACGACTGCGTGAGATCGCTATCATGCGGGCGCTCGGCGCACGCCGCGAAACGGTCTTCTCGATCATCTTAATTGAATCCCTGCTGCTGTGCGTCGGGGGCGGCCTCGTCGGACTCGCATTAGGACACGCCCTGGTCGTCGCTGCGGCGTCGAAGATCAGCGATATGACCGACCTCTTAATCGACCCGCTCGCGTTTGACCCACTCGAACTCTATATCATCCCGGCCTTGGTCGTGATCGCGGTCCTCGCAGGCTTCCTACCCGGGCTGCGAGCCTATCAAGCCGATGTCGCCGACTCGCTGATGGAGTAGCGGCACCACCGACCAGATTCGATAGTTCAAGCCTTAGCCAAGTCACCCACCGGCGTATCGTCCGGCGTCTCGAACTCAACCATGTGGCGGCTGCCGCAGTTCGGGCAGGTTTCATCGTGCGTCGTCGATTGGCCATTGCAGCGCCTGCACCAAGCGAGGGCATCGGGGTCAGCCATCGGTTGCTTTAAGACGTCAGCAGGATCGACGCCGCCCAACCGTGCAACCGCTTCAAGCAAATCACGGAAGGTGGCGGGACAGTCTGCCTCTTCGGCCTCGGCAGGAAAATAGGCAAATCGGATGGCCTCGGCCGCCTGTTTCTGGAATTCACGCGGATCGCAGATCGCGCACGCCACGGTCAACGGATGAAAGCCGTCGAACGCATTCATCCCCACGTTCGTCGCCGCCCGCATCGCTGTCCCCGGCGAGCAAAGCATCATGAGCGTCTTCTTCCAACGCTCTCCCATTTTCTCTCGATAGAGCGACCGATGCGCCAGCCAATACAGCCCAATAATGAACAACCAATAGCACAGGCATAAGAGAAGATAAGCCCATACGGTCCGCCCGCCGATCACAACTTTCGGGTCATAAAGTAAGACGGGGCCGAGGATGAATACGAGGGAGAATTGCAACGTGCAGAGAAAACCGAGTGACCCGGTGACCCGTCGAATTTCTTGATAACGCTCCCGCGCGGCTTCGACATCGAATGCGGCGTCCGCATCTCGAATGGAGGTGGCATCAACGATGAATTCCTTTGACCACGGGGCGAGGCCGAGCAGTACGAAACTTCCACGGTCATTGCTGAGCGCGGAGTGAGCCACTCGGCAGCGCGGGCGACCGAACGAGGCTCCGAAGATTGATTTTCCGGGAGCCAGCCACAGCACGCACTCAAATAAATAGAGCGCTGCCAGGATCAGCAGAATGAGTTCAGTATCACTGAGCCGATAGAAGTCCATCCGATGCAGCTACGTCGCAGGAAGAGAATTGTGATCAGGACGGTCATTCTGATCGACTCGCTTCGACGTTGCGAGGATGCGTAATCGAGAAAAAGCCTCGGAATGAATGCCATTCCGAGGCTTCGATTTCGATCGACATCGCAGCAGTGCCGAGTGAGCAGAACTTCGCTACGAAGCTTGGCTGCTTCGTCCACCAAAGAGCTTATAAATTCCCGCTCCAATGGCCAGAATCACAAAGACGATCGCTTTGCCGCCTTTGGCGAGCAACATCCCCAACTTGGCGAGCAGGCCAGTCTTGGCAGCCGCCACGAATGCGCCGCCGGTGATCAAGCCGGTCAGCCCATAAGCGGCAACCTTGTCACCGGTCGTCCATTGGGCGTATCGCTCGCCATCGTTGTATTCGAATCCTTCGAGCAGTTGGTTCACTTTGGGCAGAATTTCCGACATCTTTTCCGGATCGCAAACCAGAATAGCGTTCATCACGCCGCGGCGCCCGAGCAGCCGAATGCTGTAATTCGCGCTTCGTCCGCCATCGTCCGCCCGCAGATCGGTCGCCCATACGAGGTGATTGGTTTCCTCGTCGTAGGTCGGCTCTACGATCCAGCCGTCGACATGAATCGCACCCCAACCCTGTTGCTGACGGTACTTATTCGAGGCTTCGGTGCCCTGCTGCATCGACTTCAAAATGGCATCGGCATCGAGGTCTGCTGCCTCGTCGTCTTTGACGTAGCCGGAGTCTTCGAACTCGAATGCGATGAACCAGCTCGATTCATCGTCGGACGGCATCAAGGTGGCAACCGTGCTGTCCGGCGGGTTCTGCGTAATCTTGTTCCACGCCTGCGAACCAGCCGAGCCGGTAATTTGATAACCTTCGGTAAGCTCGATCGACGCATTATCGCCGATCGGGGCAGTCGCCGGGCCGTAGGTCCACTCGATCGAATTGAAGAGCCGCTGAATCTCCAAGAATTCCGGATCGATTGGGGCATCAGCACCGTCCTGCGCGTGAGCAGTCGGCGTGAGTAAAGCAAGGACGCCGCAAGTCAGGCTCAGGCGAATCAGACGGGCTGAAAAACGAGACATCGAAAGCCTTTCGAATTCATAATTGGGGCGAGACCATCATTGGTCGCTCGAATTGGTCGCACCATTCGGGCCGGAACCATCCCTGAATTCCGCGACGTAAGGTGAAATCAGCAGCAATGTCACTGCTGTGCAGAAGAGTACCACCGATTTTTCCACTCTGCGAGTCCTGAAATCGGCATTTTGTGATATTTTCCGCACCGATTCGCAGGACCAAACATGCCGCGACGGGCTGAGGCTTCGCCAACACCGACGTTTGGCACTCCGATTTTCGAGATGACGTATCGAGTTGTGCGGCGTTATCCTATCGGCACAACCCCCAAGCCCTGCCCAGGAAAGAGAATTTCAGTCTTACCACGGGCATCTCACCGCAAATGGGCATCACACCGCAAATCGCCACTATTCATCGGTCGGCGGTCAGTACACGACGTCGGGCCAGTCTCAAGCTGCGACCAACCGCACTATCCCTCAACGGAATCAATCGACAACAAACTTGGAGACACAAAATGCGATGGGCAGGTTATGCGTTCTTGACCCTGGCCGGGCTGGGATGCGTGAGCGCTTGCAACATTATCTTTAATAACGTCGAAGGTCGGCCGCCCGTTGATTCACCCGCCTTCGTCGGCTATGCGGTCGGAGCGATGCTGGTCCCGATATTTTTTGCCATAATCGGCAAATATTTGATCGACCGAGCAGCCGCGGTTCGCGATGAACAGGAAGCAAGCCACGCGGACGACGGCAGCCCAGAAGTCGTTGAGGCTGAAGGACACAAGCGCGATTAGCACGATTCGAGGGCTGCCTTAATCGTCGCGATAATCAAACGGCGACAGGCTTCTCCTGCTGGGCACCCACATCTTCCACCTCGCCGGATGCCATCATGCCGCCGAAGAGGTCTTCGGCGATCATGTTCATCGCGGGAACGATAATTAGGGTCAGAGCGGTGGCGAAGATGAGGCCGTACGTCAGGGTGACTGCCATGGGAATTAAGAACTTGGCCTGAAAGCTGGTCTCGAACATTAACGGCGTCAGGCCGGCGGCGGTCGTTAAAGTGGTAAGCAAAATGGCTCGCAATCGGAGCTTAGCCCCTTGCACGCTCGCTTCGAAAGGACTCAATCCAGCACGGACTCGAGCGTTAATGAAGTCAACCAGCACGAGTGAATCGTTGACTAAAATCCCGGAGAGGGCGACCAACCCGATGCAACTGAGAATCGTCAGCGGATTGCCGGTGATCCAGTGGCCCAGAATGGCGCCTTCGATCCCGAACGGAATCGCCGTCATTACGACCAGTGGCTGCACGTAAGAGCGAAACAACCCCGCCAATAGCATGTAAATCGACAGCAGCGCGACCGGCCCGGCTACTCTCAAGCCGGCAAATGCTTTCCCCTGCTCTTCCATCTTTCCTCGAAATTCGAGGCGGACCGAGGGATGGTCGGGCCGCATGGTTTCATCGAACTCCTCAGCCACCGCGGCCAGGATTTCCGATGACTTGGCGACCTCGTCGTTCACACTGCCGGTGACCGTGACCGAGCGCTGTTGATCGGCGCGATGGATCACGGTATCGCTTTCGGACATTGTAACTTCGGCCACCGCCGGAAGCGGTACCCACGACCGCATTCCGCTTCCGCCGGGCGAAGGAAGGTACATCGTTTCAATATTCGAGATGTCTTCGCGAAATCGTTCCGGATACCGGACCATGATGCGAACATCTTCGCGGTTCCGCGTGACCCGCAACGCTTCACGGCCGAACGTGGCCGACCGCACGTGAGAGCCCAGGTCGGCGGTCGTGATGCCGGTCGATCTTGCGGAATCACGCAGCCGCAGCCGAACCTCTCGCTTACCCTCATCATGATTGTCGTCGAGGTCATAGGTCCCTTCGAATTGGGCAAGTTCCTGCTTCAATTGATCGGCGACGAGGACATTTTCGGCGAAGTCGGGACCCGTCACATTAATTTCAATATCATTTCCGCCCGGCCCGCCCGACATCGCCGACCATTTAATGGAATTAATTCCTTTCAGCTGGCGAGAGAATTCACGAAATTCGACGAGCACGCCTTCACTCGATCGCCCCCCGGCGCGATCACGTTGATCGGCCGCCATTAATTCAATGATCAATTGTCCCCGGTGGGATTGCTGCGAGACGCCCGTCGCGCCCGCTCCGCCGATGTCGTAGATTTCGCCGACGTAAGCTTGAATGTTGACGACTTCCGGCTGCTCTTTGGCGAATTCACTGATGCGATCGGTCACGCGGCGGACGCGATCACTGGGTGTGCCGACGGGCAATTCCAACTCACAGATGAGCGATTCGCTGTCCATCTTTTGGACGAATACGAAGGGCACAATCTCTCCCGCGACGAGACCGCATGTCGCGACGACCGTGGCCATGCAGGTCGCCACGGTCACGTAGCGCCACCTCAGTGCGAAGCGAAGTAGGCGTTCGTAAGAGGTCATCAATACGTTTTGAATAAATCGGTCGCGGGCATCCTGCAACGCATCGAGCTTGCGGGTGACCCACCACTGTCGGCGCTTAATCCGCTGCCGTTCAATTTCCTGTTTGTCGGGAAAATGGGAGAGGTGGCTCGGCAGAATAATGATCGCTTCGACCAGTGAGACCGATAGCGCCGCAATCACCACGAGCGGCAACTGACCCATGAACGTGCCGATCTGCCCACCGATCGCAAAGAGCGGGGCAAAGGCGGCCACGGTCGTTGTGACCGCGGTGATGACCGGCCACATGACTTCTTCGGCCCCGACCACGGCGGCCCGCATCGCGGGCATTCCCTCTTCCACGTGCCGATAGATATTCTCGCCGATCACGATCGCGTCATCGACAATAATCCCGAGCACAATAATCAACCCGAACATGCTCAGAAGGTTGATCGAGACTCCGAACAACCACATCACGATAAATGTGCCGAGAAACGAAACCGGCAGGCCGATCGCCGCCCAGAATGCGACGCGCCAGTTCAAGAACAGGTTCAGGGAGATCACCACCAGCACGAGGCCCTGCAGTCCATTGCGGGTCAGCAGGTCGAGCCGGCCTTCAACAAAGCGGGCGAGATCGTTGTGAAGCGCGAGATCGAAACCGTGTCGCGGCGGATTGCGACGGCTTTGTTCATAAACTTCGCCCGGGTCAGGCAAGCCGCCGATCTTAATGACCAGATAGTCGGAGAGTGCCGTGAAATAGGCGACCGGCTTTGCATACCAAGCGGCCTCGGCCGCTTTCGCAAATCCGTAAGGATCGAAAGGCTGGTCCATTTGCCCGGCGACATAGGCTTTCACCAACCGCGAGATTTGAATCGCATCCTGCGACTTCGTTTTATAGACGGTACAATTGGCGGCTCGTCGACCGTTGAAATAACTTTCGAGATCCGAGTCGATAAATCCATCAATGATTTTTGCGACGTCGCGTAAGTAGATTTTTCGTCCGTCCAGTTCGGTCCGCACAACGAGGTCTTCGAGGTCGCGGCCCCGCGTTCGTTCCCCAAGAGTACGAACTGCGGTTCGAGTGCGGACTCCTTCGAGTTGCCCACCGGAAACGTCGAGATTCGTGCGACTGATCGCGTCGGCGACTTCGTCGAACGTGACGTCGTATTCGATTAATTTTTCAGGGCGAACTTCGATGCTGATTTCATCGTCGCGCGTTCCGCCGAGTTCAATTTCGCTCACTCCGGGAAGCCGAAGCAATTCATCACGCAAATCCCGCGCGGCTTGTTTTAATTCTGTTTCGCTGCCGTCGCCGAACATCGCGACGATAATGACCGGCAGTTTCGGCTCCATCTTGTCGACGGTGATCTTGTCGAGATCGTCGGGCAGATCCTCGAGCGCGTCGACCCGATTCTTAATAAGCTGCATGGCCGCGTCGGTATCGTCGACTTCCTGCAGCAACGTCACGACGGTGGACGAGATGCCTTCTGAGACGGTCGAGGATACCTTTTCGACCCCTTCAACGTCGCGCACCGCCTCTTCGACCTTAATCGTGATCGCCTTTTCCATTTCGGCAGGCTGAACACCGCGGTACACCGCGGAAATGCTGATGCGATTCGGCCGAATCTCCGGGAACATTTCTTTCACGAGCGTCAACGCGAAAATGACGCCGCCGATCAGCGTCAACAACATCAGCATGTTGACCAAGACACTATTGCGAACGCTAAATTCGGGAATCGACATGTCGCAGGCGAAGAAGCGAGGAGTGTGAAACAGGAGACAAGCCGTCAGCCCGTCAAGGAGACTACCGTCGGCAATACTATGTGCAGAAGGATTAAGCTATTCGAAGTAGCTGATCGCATTTTCGAAAATCTTTCGCCCGGCGCCGTGGCCCTGCAAGTTCTTGCGTGTCCACTGGGGATGTTGCGTTGCGAACAGGAACCGTTCCGGGTGCGGCATTAGCCCGAGGACTCGTCCCGTTGGATCGCTCAATCCGGCGAGATTGGCGAATGAGCCGTTGGGATTGTCGGGTTCTGGCACGGAGGCGGTCAGCGGATCGTCCGGCAAATCGGCTTCATTCCGCGGGGCATAACAGAGCGCGGCTTGGCCGTGCTCTTTCCATGTTGAGAGAACCGATTCGTCGGCCAAACACAGTCGGCCCTCAGCGTGGGCGATCGGAACCTCGAAATCTTGGAGGCCCCGAAGAAAAACGTTGTGATCCGAGACGACGGCCAGACGCACCCACCGATCGACAAATCGCCCGTTGTCATTCCACGCCAGCGTCGTTGTGGCCCGGCCATCTTCCCCGACCGCGCCCGCTCCACCGGGGAGCAACCCCGATCGAATCAGTACCTGAAATCCGTTGCAAATCCCGAGAATCAGCCGATCGCCGTCGAGGAACTCTTGCACAATCGGGGCGAGTTCGCCCTTGAGCTTCTCAGAGAAAATGACTCCTGCCCCGATGTCATCGCCGTAGCTGAAGCCGCCCGGGATGCAAAGCACCTCGAAATCGAGCAACCGCCGAGGCGATTCCAGTATCGCGGCGACATGCAGACGCTCGCTGCTTCCGCCGCAACTGTCGAAAGCGTAAGCAGTTTCGACATCACAATTGGTGCCGGGAGCGCGAAGAATGCAGACGCGGGGTCGGGCCATCGGCCGCTACCTCATCGAGTGGAGAACGGGTCAAAATTGCGGGGCGGAGCGGTTTGGTGATGCTACTTTCCGAAACCCCGGAACGCCACCGGCCCCGCGAGTCAAATGGCGACAGCGATCGATCGGGCTTTCGAATTCGGTCGACCGTGGTCTCGGCTCTGATTCGCCCTATCTCAAGGCCGCCCCGCCTGCTAAATTTGAGCTGTGCCACGAAGGCCGCAATTTGTCACGGATTCGACCAGATGAAACCAATTCGGCGACTCATCACTGCAGCGGGCTTGGCCGCTTTGGCTGTATCGGCCACGGGCTGCTTCAATGCAGCGAAAACGCGGCTTCCGAGCGTCGGCCTGCCGCCCGATCCGGTCGAGCGGCAGTCGCTGCAGCGATTCGACCCGTTCCCCGATCAGTCGATCGGCCCCGACACGGATTCGCGACCCCGTGACTTCCAGAGCACCTACGGCGACCAGCGGCGACTCACTGGGACTGACATCCTCGGGCCGGTGGCGCCTCAGTCGAATTCGCTGCCGCTGTCGGACTATCGCTACGACAATTCGGTGCGGTAGCGACTCGCTTCCGACGAACCGGCCTGCTTCGCTGAATGCGACCCTCCGGTCGAGTTCAGCTCAAATCGCGTCGCGAATCATTGCGGTTGCAGTTGCGACGGTTGCCGTCGGTATTCCTGCGGCGGCAGACGACAGCGCGGACTTGTCGGTTCCGAAGACCGCCATCTCCCGCGGCACGGGTTGGCTGCTCCGGCAGCAGCACAAAGACGGTTCTTTCGGCTCGGGGCGCGTCTTCGACCGCAGCGTGGCGGTGACGTCGTTGTGCGGGCTTTCGATGCTCTCGGGTGGGCACCTTCCGGGCGGCGGGCCGGAAGGCGAAGCAGTTGAAAACGCCCTCCAATATGTCCTCTCGCAACGACGGGCCGGAGGGTTGATCTCCAATCCGAAATACGTCGCTCAAGGTCCGATGTATGATCACGGCTTCGCCATCGTGTTTCTGACTCAAATTTATGGCGAGGCGAAGGACAATCAATTAATCCGGGAGGCGATTTCCGACGGGGTGAGGCTCATTATCGATGCGCAGACCGATCAAGGAGGATGGCGCTATCAGCCGAATCGCAAGGAGGCCGATATCTCTGTCACGACGTGTCAACTCACGGCGCTACGAGCTGCCCGGGACGTCGGAATCGCGGTACCGAAAGATACGATTGAAAAGGGCGTGGGCTACGTCCTCTCCTGCCGCAATGAAGACGGCGGTTTTCGATATCAGCCCGAGCGGGATGATCCCAGCCAGTTTGCTCGTTCGGCCGCGGCTTGTGCAACGTTATTCAGCGCGGGAACCGATCGTCAGGACGAATTTAAGGCGGCCTTAAATTTCATCAGCCAATATCGCCCGCTCTCGGACCAACCAACCGACCCGCCCTATTATTATTACGGACATTATTACGCCGCTCAGTCGATGTGGTGGGCCGGCAAAAAGCAATGGACGAAGTGGTATCCCGCGATTCGAAGTGATTTAATCGATCGCCAACGAGAAAGTGGACAATGGCTTTCACAAACTGTTTGCCCAGAATACTCCACCGCGATGGCTTTAATCGTCCTGCAAATGCCGAACGACCTCCTGCCATTGTTCGAGCGATGATGAGAGCCCCTTCGTTACGTCAATACTTTTTTCCGCCGACTCGAGGAATTCGATGTCGGCCGAATAAACAACCATGCCACCGTCTTGGACTTTCAAGGGCCGCAAGTGTCGCGCTAATATTAATTTCAGGTAATTTTAACTTTGCGATTGCTGACGAAGCTGAGCTGCCGGAGGTCACGTTGACCACCACGGATGGAGTCACTTACAGCGGAAAACTCAAGTCGCTCGATGATCAAGCCATCGCCGTGGGGGAGAATTTAATACTGCGGGAGAATATCAGTTCTCTCTCCTTTCCGACCAGCAAAGACTTTGCAGCACCGGGCCAATGGTGGATTGACTTAGTCGACCAGAGTCGGCTGCCGCTCAGCCGGCTGACGATCGCCGATGATTCATTAAGCGGAACGCTGTGTGTCGGCGGAGAGCAGGCGATCTCGATTCCCCTCGACACGGTTGTCTCCCTCCGTTCGAATCGACCTCGCGAAGACGCAACAGCACTGTTTGCTGAGGTCAAACCTTACGAAGACCGGCTTCAGCTCACCTCCGGTCTCACTTATGCCGGTCGGCTGATGGATTGGGGCTCTGGCAGCGTCATGATCGAAGTTAATGACGAAACAATTTCTTTCGCGCCGTCCGATATCGCCCTATTCGAACCGGCTCCCGTTTTGCGCCGCGACCTCAAGCCGGTCGATCAGTGGGCATACCTCACGCTGAGAAATGGAGGCGTCCTTGTCACCACATCAGTTACGTTGGACGACAACAGCTATCGAATTTCGCCGCGTTTTGATGATCAAGCGACGCTGACACTATTACCGAACGGATTATCGAAGATCGAGTTCTTCGGCCCCAATCGAACTCTTCTTACCATGACGGACCGAAAGGGTTCGCCATCGGACTTAGAGGATCTCAAATTAAAAACGCTTCAAGGTTGGAAATTCGCCGAATCAAGCCACGAACGGCTCTTGGGTCCGACGTTAAAACCGCAGGCCAATCGCAATTTCGCCGGCGAGCGATTACACATCGGCGAGCAGATCGTCCCATTCGGCATCATCACGGGAAGCCGATCGACGATTGTTTGGGGTGTGGATGGCACCTATTCGACATTCACCGCGACAATTGGTCTTGAGCGGTCGGCGGGGCCGAATGCCAGTGTCGAATTCATCGTGCGGGGCGATGAGCGCGAACTCTATCGCAGCGACTTAATTTCAAAGCGAGGCCAAACTGTGTCGGTTGGCCCGATCGATCTTTCCGGAGTCCGGCGATTGGAATTAATCACCGATTTCGGTGACGGCGGCGACCTCGGCGACCGGGCGATATGGGCGCTGCCTGTTCTCTCACGACCGCCGCGATGACAATTCAACATCGCACTTCTTAACACAGCTAATGATTGAAACTAATGCCGCCTTACACAATCCCGACGTCTCCCATTCCCTACGTCCGTGCCGCCGGGCTTGGTTTTGTAGCCGGCGGCCTCATGATTTACGTGCTGTGGTTCACGTCAAATTTCTTCCAAATCGAATTCTTAACGCCTCCCGCCCTGCTCTACTGCCTGCTGCTGTCGATCTGCTTTGCGAGACGCGTATCGCATTGGACGTTGCGAACGCTACTATTCGCTGTCACGGGCGTTGGTGCCGCGCACTTCGCCTTTGCGA
Organism: Stratiformator vulcanicus; assembly: GCF_007744515.1. Lineage (NCBI taxonomy): Bacteria > Pseudomonadati > Planctomycetota > Planctomycetia > Planctomycetales > Planctomycetaceae > Stratiformator > Stratiformator vulcanicus. Next base: position 1,753,211 of record NZ_CP036268.1, on the reverse strand, counting down.
TGATCGTCCCATACGTTGTGTGGACGCAGGAGGACAACCTGCCCTTAGTGATCGGACTGACGTGCGCGTTCGGTGCGGTCGCCAACGGAACGATCGGCTTCGCCGCAGGCTGCATCTACACGCGGGGTGATGAGCATCTCAGGGCCAGCGACAAGGCGATTCGCTGGACGGCGATTTTAATGGGTGGGATAGGTGTCCTAATCCCGCTGCCGCTCATTCTTGCAGCCACAGCCGAAGACCACCTCCCGCGGCAATTGAGCCAACTCATGACAGACGACCCCGCCTGGTTCAGCGTTGTCGCCGCATTCACGGCACTTCACACGGCAGTCGCCGCGGCACCGTTGGGGCTATTGGGTGGGACGAATATTGAAGTCAGCCGATGAAACTACCGAAACGCCTAAAACGTATCCGCGATTGTGGCTAATTGAGCCGCTGTCACCAGCAGGGCCGGAACAATTCGCACACCGTCAGTTGATACTTCGAGCTTGTCGTACCCTGTGGAAAGTTTGCCGGGGAAAACTGCAAAGTCGGTTCCCCCTGTTCGTTCCAAGAGCCGGTCGGGAGCGACGACCCAATAGTCGAGCGGTCGCTGCGTTTCTCTAGCCGCCTTGACGACTGCCGGAGTGATCTGATCTGCAGAGATTAAGAGGGTTCGGATAGAGGTCCGGCGAATAAGCTTCGCGATCGCCTCGGACGATACGGAAGTGTCGCTCACGTCAATCATTTTTAGAGCTGGTGCCCGGCGAATCAGAGTATCGATGGCTTCATCGTTTATTAGCGTGTCGCGAAGACTAATTCTCCAAATTTGCCTCAGGTCCGAGGCCTCTCTCAAAAATGCCCCATTGACCGGATTGTGGTCCAAGTTCAAGACGCTGACGTGAGGCCAATTTACCAAACGCAAGGACTCGTCACGCAGCCCGCATCTCGCCAGATCAATCTTGTATGATTCCAATTTTCCGATGGCCGCGAGCAGCGAGAACGCAGCCTTTTTGCGCTCGTCGTCTGTGCCCCCGGGGACGATGCGTTCGCCTCCCCGCCCTCTTAAAATAATCGGGAGACGAAGGTTCGTGATTCGCGCCGGCCACCAAAGGACTCGGCCTCCGTGGGACCTAAACCCCAGTCGCTGCTGCAGTTCGCGCCATTTCCAGTCCTGCCCGACGTAGCCATCGATTTTCTTGATCGATTGGACGGCCTTCTGTCGGGAATAGGTGGTGTATATCCCCGGAATCGCGAACCCAATATAGGAGCATCCGACCGCAGCGATGAGCGTCGACCGAACCCACATTCTCGGCGATGACCTCATGCCAACCCCTTACGTCGATTCATTGGCCATTCCCTCCCAACCGAATCCCACCCAAGTCCTGCAAGAGCGAATACCGCACGATATTAATTGCGATCTTTAAGGCATCTTCGGCGAGGTATCCCACGCAGGCGGCGGAAGACTGCTTTTCCAGCGCGCAGCTAATGTCGTATTTGCTGTAGATCACGACGAGGCGGTCGTCGATTTCGATCCCTTCGAGGACCGGCGGGCCGACGATGACTTCGCCGTCGAGCGGGGCGTCGGGGTCATCGGCCTGGGGGCCGCGGCGGCGTACTTTCGACAGGTCACTGCCGATCTTATTGTCAAAGAGTTCGTGGTCGGTGGGGATCGCCGCAAGTTCCCGGCCGGGGTATAGTTCTTTAATAAATTTCCGAAAGGCGCGGTCGAATTCTTTCGCCCCGCAGCAGGAATCGGCGAACAGGACGCCGCCGCGATCGAGGTAGGTTCGCAATCGATCGTGTTCGGCCTCGTCCATACTGAAGCCCGTGCGGCCGTGCATGTAAATCAGCGGGTATTGGTAGAGGTCGGGATCGGTCGCGACGAGTTCGTTCGGCTTCGTCGACGCGGCCAGACCGGCCTTTTCGTTTAAGGCTCTGAGCAGATTCTTAAGGGCCCGCGGGGCGACGTCCCAAGAGCCGCCGTGCTTCAGCTTGGCGATTTCGAGGAGGCCGCGCTTAATGGTCGTGTCATCCTCGGCGTCGTCTTCGGGGGTCTCCACGTCGAGCTTCGCGGGCGGCTCCCGGCCGGTGGCATAGGCGAGGACATTTACGCCAATTCGCATCTTGCGGGCGATTTGCCCGACGAGTTTGGGCGAGCGCCCCGGCGGATCGACCGGCAGCCAGCGATCCCATAAACAGGAGAGATCGTCGGGACTATAGACGATTGAGGTGCGGCAGCCGACGTCGACGCCGTGCAGCTCGACATTGCGGGAATCGAGCCGATATTCGGCGCGAAAGATCGGGTGGTCCTGCTCCAACCGACGCAGGTCGAGGTCATCATCGGGATACATTTGCAGAACGAGTTCGACAACGCTCTTCTCGAACCCTTTTGACTTGCAATTATTAACCGCGAAGATAAATCCACCGAGATCAACATACCGGCGCAGAAGTTTAATTTCTGCCTCGGTCATTTCGATCGGCTGATCACCGCTAAAATACAGGACCGGGGCTTGCAATAGTGCCGCCACGTCATTGCTCTTTGTCGCCTTTTCTAAGTCGACCACCTGCCACGTCAATAACTTCGGCCATCGTTCCAACCCGCTGACATGCTCTGTTAAATTTCGGGCGTCGTTCTCGTAGCGAGTCCAGGCTCGATCGTCCGCTCCGACTGGATCGTTCGGCCCGTATTCCAATTTATTGATTAAGACTGGTGCAAGACCCTTGGAGAGAAACAGGAGCGAGAAGGCCGTGCCGACGACCGGGTCGGCTTCGGTGCCGCCGTTGCCTTTCCAATAACCGAATGTGTTCGATTGCCCCCTTAAGAGGAAGTCGGCCCCTTCGCGATACCAGTCGTGCTCTCCAAAAAACCGCTTCCCACTAAGTCGGCCGGCTCGTTCTAAGCCATACAGATAATAGAGCAACCACTGCGGCGAACCGGGATTGCTTTTGACCGAGAATCGGCGCTGCATCCAGCGATCGGCCCGGGCGAGCGCCTCGTCGATCTCTTCGTCGGCCCCGTCGCCGCCGCAGCAAACGGGGTTGCCGTCGGCATTGAGCTCATCTTCGGCCATCACCGATTGCACGATCGACAACGTGGCGATGCCGGCAACCGTCATGCTCCCGAGGCTCGTTCCGCCGCCCAAGCCGGTGTAGCCCCATCCGCCGTCGCGGTTCTGGCTGGCGAGCCAATGCTGCCGGACGCGGTCCCACACCTTGCGGTCGACCGGGACGCCGGAATAGACCGCTTCGCGAAGACCGAGGACCGCATATTGGCCGTTGCTGCGATCTCCGCCGAGGTTGAGTAAGCCGTTCTGCACTGAGTAGGTCCACGATCCCCGGCCCTGACCCTGCACGATCTGGCCGCGTTCGAGATCATCGGCGAGATTACGAATCGTGACGAGGTCTCGCTGCCCGTCCTTGGCGGCGGCGAGAGCCATGATCAGCAGCGAAATTTCGTAAGTCAGCTTGGGGGAGGAGTTTTTCCGCAAAAAGGCGATCCCTTTGCGAACCGCCGGATCATCGGTCTTTTTGCCGGAGTTGATCAGCGCGAGGACGCTCAGGCTCGTCACTCCCACTTCGAATTGATCGTTCGAAGCGGTCCACGAGCCGTTGGCATTTTGCTCGTTGAGCAGGAACTTGACGCCCCGGTCGATCGACTCGAGCACCTCTTTCGAAGAGAGATCCTGTGCTGGGGTCGGTGACGTGGTGCCGACGCAAACCGCGAAGCTGAGCAGCAGTGTGAAGCCGTGCCGCATGATCGAAGCCTTCCGGAATGCGGGTTGCCGCTTTGCCGAGTCGATTCGGCAGAGATGCCAAGACGCCCCTGGGCAAGATGTGACTTGCTGTATCGTATCGGGGCACGAGGCCTGTTCCAATGGGCGGCCGGTGTTCGCGCGGGCGGGGCTGCCGTACCTTTCTCGAGCGGCGCGGCTAGACTAGAAGTGATTTCAATATTAGCCAGAGGCGCAAGCCGGTGGTCGATCAACCAGCGATTTTCCCGACGGCTTGCGCCTCGGGCTTGTATGCTGCATCATGAACGGAGAGAGCTTTGGCAGCCGAAAAGCGCGACTTCGATGAGTTCCTGAACAAGTTCAACAACCATCGCAATTTGATGGTCGAAGAGCTGCACAAGGTGATCATCGGGCAGGACGACGTGATCGAGCAGATTTTCGCGGCGATCTTCACCAACGGGCACTGCCTGTTGGAGGGGGTGCCGGGGCTGGCGAAGACGCTGATTGTCAGCACGATCGCTCAGATTCTCGACGTGAAGTTCAAGCGAATTCAGTTCACCCCCGACCTGATGCCGTCCGACATCACCGGCACAAATGTGCTGGAAGAGCACGAGGATGGCGGCCGGGAATTCCGGTTTGTCGAGGGCCCGGTCTTCACGAACATCTTACTCGCCGACGAAATCAACCGGACGCCGCCGAAGACGCAGGCGGCACTGCTGCAGTCGATGCAGGAGCGGGAAGTCTCGGTCGGTCGAGAGACGTTCGACCTGCCCGAGCCGTTTTTCGTGATTGCGACGCAGAACCCGATCGAGCAAGAGGGCACGTATCCGCTGCCGGAGGCGCAGCTCGACCGATTCATGTTCAACGTGAAGGTCGATTACCCGTCGCTCGACGAAGAGGAGGCGATCCTCGCGGCGACAACCAAGGGTGTGAAGCCCGACGTCCGCAAGGTGCTGTCGGCGAAATCGATCACCTACCTGCAGCGGCAGATCAGCATGATCGAGGCGACGCCATTGATCATCAATTACGTCGCCCGATTGGTGCGAGGGACGCGACCGAGCGACCCGTCGGCGCCGAAGTTCGTCAAGGAACTCGTCGACTGGGGAGCCGGTCCGCGGGCGGGGCAGTTCTTGATCACCGGCGGCAAGGCGATCGCCGCGATGGACGGCCGCCCCGCCGTCACGCTGGACGACATCCGCCGCGTCGCCGTCCCGGTCCTCCGGCACCGCCTCTCTTGCAACTTCCAAGCACAGGCTGAGGGAGTCGACTCCGTGGGCATCGTCGGCCGGCTGCTGGAAGCGATCCCGGAGCCGACGGTGGCGAAGTATGAGTGATTACGGAGCGTGAGGCTGGGGAGACGGGGGATGGGCAGAGGCGTGTGGGAGTGTGGGTTGATTCAAGAAAGTAGTGACTTCGAGCGGGCACGGAATTAGGATATACGGATGAGCAAACCTCTCGAAATTGATGCCAAGTTGTTTGATGCCGCAACCGAGGCAGCCGCCTCGTCGGGGCGGACGGTCGAGGAACAGCTTGAGTATTGGGCCGGGCTGGGACGTGTAATGGGCAGTCTCCTCGGCGAGACAGGCGTGAGCGGCGAGGCTAGCGGGCGAATGCCTGTCTCCGAAGCACTCCGGACGGTCGATTCGGAAGCCGGGCGAGCGCGGGTGAAAGCGTTTCTCGCTTCCGGACCATATCCGAAATTTGAGCCTTTGCCTGATTCTTCGGAAACGTTCGTCCGGACAAATGCTGACGGAACTCGAACAACGGGGAAGTTCGTCGGGCGGGAATTCGTTCCCTGTGAATCCGCCGGCAAGAATGAAGCTAGGAAATACTCGATCTCCGTCACTCTAGTTGGTGTCGCAGACGACATTTCCCGTCAGATTGAACAAATGCGATCTTCAGGAATCTTGAAAGACGCGTCTTCAACGGAGCTGACAACTCACCCCCACTGAATTCGCCGCTCAGGTTGGGAAAATACAACATGCAACTGGGCATCGACTGGGCTCTATTCGATCAACGACCGCTTCTGATTTGTATTGCTGGATCGAACGGTGCCGGAAAGAGCACCTTCTTTCATTCTCAGTTGAAAGACCGTGTCGGCTTGCCGTTTGTGAACGCCGACGTCCTTGCGGAAGCCTTAGAAGTCGGTGCTTACGAAGCCGCTGAAATCGCGGAGTCGGTCCGACAGACGTTCGTCGAAGAGCAAAGGAGTTTCGTATTCGAGACCGTCCTGTCCGATCCCGTCGGAGCGAAGGTCGAGTTTCTCCGCCAGGCGGGCGAGTCCGGGTACACGGTCGTGATGTGCTTTGTCGGAATCGGTGAAGCGTTAACGAGTCAGAAGCGAGTCGCCATGCGAGTGCTGCAAGGCGGGCATGATGTACCCGACACCAAAATATTCGAGCGCTTCGACCGCACACTCGCTAACCTTCGGCGGGCGATCGATTCTCTGCCGCACGTGCTCGTTTATGACAACAGCGATCTGAACCACCCGTACCGGCTCGTCGCTGCATTCGAGTCTTCGCAGCCGATCGATCTGGCGGACTCGCTGCCGGAGTGGCTGACGTCGGTGTGGTCGCGGGGGTGAGGGGCGTCGGAGTGAGGGGGTGGGGGCGTCGAGTTCAGGGGAGACATGATGGCGCGGGTGAAGCATTTTCGAGAGTTGGACGTAGACATCACTGCATTCGAGGCGGGGATGGAGATTTCCGAAGCGTCGAGGCGGTTCCCGATCGAAGAACGATATTCTTTGTCAGATCAGATTCGGCGATCATCGCGGGCTGTCTGCGCCGCGATTTCCGAAGCATGGGGTAAACGGAGATACCCAGCCCACTTTGCGTCGAAGCTGACCGACTCGCAGAGCGAGGCGGAAGAGACACGCTGTTGGTTACAGTTCGCCTCACGTTGCGGCCATCTCAGTCGCGAGATTGCACTCGAACTCGACGACCGCTACGACAAGTTCATTGCTCAACTCATCAAGATGGCATCAAACGCAGACCAGTGGAGCACGACGGGCAACCGGAACTGAACTGAAACCCGACGCCTCCACGCACCGACCTCCACTCGCACCGGCGCCACATGCAAACCGTCGAAAGCTACCTCAAGCCCGAAGTGATCCAGACGGTCAGTCGGCTCGACTTGCGGGCGCGGTTTATTGTGGAGGGGTTTCTCGCGGGGTTGCACACGTCGCCGTTTCATGGGTTTAGCGTCGAGTTCAGCGAGCATCGGCGCTATTCGCACGGGGACGACCCGAAGGACATCGACTGGCTCGTCTACGCCAAGACCGACCGCTATTACGTCAAGAAATATCAGGCCGAGACGAACATCACCGGCTATCTGCTGCTCGATCTGTCGGCGAGCATGGGCTACACCTATCGGCAGCAACTAACGAAGTTCGATTACGCGGTCTGTCTGGCCGCGGCACTGTCTTACCTGATGGTCGGGCAGCAGGACCCCGTCGGGGCGGTCGCGTTTGATACCGAGATACGGGCATCGCTGCCGGCCAAGAGCAAGCGGACGCAGATCGGGAACCTGCTGGGGCTGCTCTCAAAATTGCAGCCGACGGGAACGACCGATATCGCGGCCAATCTCAAGCGAGTCGCTTCGATGGTGAAGCATCGCAGCTTAATGATGATTTTCAGCGACCTGCTGGCGGAATCCGACGGCGTGATCGAGGGGCTGCGTCGTTTGCGGCACGCCGGACACGACGTGATCCTGTTTCATGTGCTCGACGAGGCCGAGGTCAAATTCCCGTTCGACGGGACCGTCGACCTCGAGGACCCCGAAACTGGGGAGCGGCTCGTGATCGACGCCGACGGGATGAGACCCGACTACGTCGAAACGATCGAGGCCCTTCGCGATGATTATCGGCGAGAATGCCTGTCGATTGGCGCCGATTACGTGGCGCTCGATACCTCAATGCGATTTGATCGGGCTTTGATCGAGTACCTCGACCGTCGCGAAGCCCGATTCTGATCGTTGATCAGTTGATCGTTGACCAGTCGGGTCGTCGGACAAGCCGCGCACGAAGTAAGCGGATCGAGCGTCGATGCTAATTCGATCCGCTTACTTCGTGCGCGGCTTGTTGAAGAGAATTGCCTAGAATCGAACCATTCCGGGCGGCCCGCCGGACAGTGTCGGTTCGTGAATAGTTGCGGACCCTCAATGCTGAGCTTAGAGTGCGCACCCGATCGCTCGGATCGGTGCAAAAATTTCCAACGCGGAAGCGGCTGTTGCCGTAGGCTCAGCAGGAAGCATCTGGATTCATATCCTGGGGCCGATTCCGGGCAACCCGGCGACAATTTCACAACTCGACTCTGCGACAGCCGTTCGGGCTGCAGTAATGCTCTTTGAGAGCGACTGTGCCCTCACCTGTTCGAACGGCCTCCGAAAGTAAGCTGAGATAGCGCTATGGCCTCCGATAACGTCATTGAGATTCGAAACCTTTCGAAAGACTACCGCGACTTCTGGGGTCGGCGAAAAGTTCAGGCGCTCAATTCACTGAGCCTGGATGTCCAGGAGGGCGAAGTCTTCGGCTTGCTCGGCCCGAACGGCTCAGGCAAGACGACCACATTAAAGCTGCTGCTCGGCTTGCTCTTCCCGACCGACGGGGAAATTCGCATCCTTGGTCGGCCGGCGTCCGACGTCGAAAAGAACGAGAAGATCGGCTATCTGCCGGAAGAATCGTACCTCTACCGCTTCCTGAACGCGGAAGAAACGCTCGACTTCTACGGTCGTTTGTTCAAGCTCTCGGGATCGGAGCGACGCAAGCGGACCGACGAGTTGATCAAAATGGTCAAGCTCGACCACGCTCGGAAGCGGCAGCTCAAGGAGTACTCGAAGGGGATGACCCGCCGGATCGGACTAGCCCAGGCGTTGATCAACGATCCCGATATCATCTTTCTGGACGAACCGACCAGCGGTCTCGATCCGAACGGCCGAGCCGACGTTAAGAACCTGATTGCCGATCTGAAGGCCAAGGGCAAGACGGTGGTCATCTGCAGTCACCTGCTAGCCGAAATCGAAGACGTCTGCGATCGGGTGGCGATCCTATATCAGGGTGAGCTCAAGCTGCTCGGCACCGTCGATGAACTGCTGCAGTCGCAAGGCGAAACGCTCTTGCGAACTCCGGCTTTGACTCCGGAAATCGTCAGCGAGATCGAAGGCGTGCTGCAAAAGCACAGCCTGAAGCTCGACGACGTCTCGCATCCGCGACGAACGCTCGAAGACTTGTTCCTGCGAACCGTGCAGCAAAGTGCGGAGCGTCCCGGTCAACGATTCGTCGACGGAGCCACTCCGTTCGATGGCGACAAATCGGAAGACAACCCGGATTCAACGTCAGCGAGTGATGCGGACAAACCCCAAGAAGCAGCCACCGGCGGCTGACGGCCCCTCGGGCTCGGTCACGAACTGGGCTGCGAACCGAGGTGACTGAGTTGTTGTGTTTCGAAGACCGCCTGCAGACATTCCTCATTTCAATTTGAACCGGATAAGTCGTCGACTTTTGTCGCGACCAACGGTCGAGCGAATCGACCGGAACCGCCGATATCGGAATAGCTGACCATGGTACGTGAAGATCTGACTGCGTTTCCGCTGGTCGAAGCCCTGCAGAGCTGGGCCATCATCGTTGGTGTGCTCGCCGGAATTTCCTTAGTTCTGGCACTCTTGGCGGCGTTGATTTCCACCGGCGGGGCCGGTTTCAACCGGGCCGTTGGCGCAATTCTCGATGCGTTCGTTGATGTACTGAAGACGTCGCCGGGCCGCGTATGGGCTCTGGCCATGTTGACATTCAAAGAGTCGGCCCGCCGCAAGGCGCTGTTGGTCTTTGTGATTTTCGGCGTGTTGTTCATGTTCGCGGGGTGGTTTCTCACGTCGTCCGACATGCGGCCCGACCTGCAGATCACCGTCTACGTCTCATTCGTGCTGACCACGATCGGCTATCTGATCGTTCCACTCGCACTGCTGCTGGCGTGCTGGGGTATTCCTGAAGACATTCGCCGGCGATCGATGCACACGGTCGTCACCAAACCGGTCCGCCGTAGCGAGATCGTCCTTGGTCGCGTGATCGGCCTGACCGGGATCCTGACGCTCGTGCTCTTGATCATGGGAGGCGTCGGCTACGTCTGGATCGTGCGGCAGATTCCCGCATCGCAGCAGGCCGAACTGGTCAGCCGGGTCCCGATCTACGGGATGATCAACTTCTATAACGCTCAGAACGAGCCGGTCGACAAGGGCGTCAATGTCGGCGATGTCTGGACCTATCGGTCCTACGTGCAAGGGGCGTCCAAGGCCCATGCGCTGTTCACCTTTGAAGGCGTAACGCCGGGCGTGCTGGTCGACCCCGACGGTGCCGGTGGCGATGCCGAACCGGTCCTTCAGTTGGAATCGAACTTCGAAGCGTTTCGAACCTACAAGGGCGATATGACCCGCGGGGTGCTGGTCCAATACACCTACGTGAACCCTGCGAATCCAAATATCCGCGTGACCGATCCGAACCCGTTCCCGATCGAGGAATTCCAAAAGAATATTCACAACGTCCCGCAGGAACTGACCGCGTATGACGTCGAGACCGGCCAAGCGAAGACCTACAATCTGCTGGAAGACCTGGTCGCGAAGACGGCAACGGTCGAGTTGCCCGATCAATACGACCTCACGAAGTCCTCCACCCATTCGCTGACCAACGGATTGCAAATTGAAGTCTCCTGCCTCGATCAAGGGCAGTATCTCGGGATCGCGCAACCGGACCTCTTCATTCGGACCCCGGACAGTCCGTTCGCCGTCAGTTACTTCAAGGCGATCTTCGGGTTGTGGCTGATGGTCGGGCTGATTGTCACGATCGGCGTGACGGCAAGTTGTTTCGTCAAAGGTCCCGTCGCGACCTTCCTGACATTCGCCCTGCTGGTGGTCGGTTACTTCGGTGTCGAGTTTATGCAGGGGCTGCTCACCGACTACGTGCAAGGCGACGATGGTTACGGCGGCGGTCCGATTGAGAACGTCGTGAGAATTTTTCAGCACATGAATCCGACGACCGACTTCCAACCGAGTATCGGCGTCACGATCATGGAGTATATCGACAAGGCCTTTCTCGGGTTCCTGTGGGTCGTCAGCCACGTGATCCCGAATCTGACCGACTATGACCTGGCAAAGTATCCGGCCCACGGCTTCGACATTGATTGGAGCCGAGCCTTGCTGCCGGCCGTCGCCACGACTTTCGGATTCCTAATACCGTGCATGATTATCGGACACCTCGGGCTGAGGTTCCGCGAATTGGAGGCGAAATGAGCCATCTCACATCGCAGCAACGCAAACTCGTCTATCTGGTCGGCATCGTGCTGCTGCTCGGGCCGATCATCACACTCGGCCGGTTGCCGCGGCGCAGTGAAGCGGCTATCTCCGGCGGCGGGCAACTCTCCTCGATGCGGCGCCAGTACGAACTCGGTGAGACGAGCCTCGGCGACGTCGACCCGTCCAGTTCGACCATGAACCTCGTGCTGCTCGGTTTTCGCGGCATCGCGGTCAATCAGTTGTGGCTGCAAGCCGACAAGCACAAAGACCACAAGAATTGGGGCAGCCTGCGGGCGGTCGTCAATTCGATCATTCAACTTCAGCCGCACTTCATTGAGGTGTGGGAGCACCAGGGATGGAATCTGGCCTACAACGTTTCGGCGGCATGGGACAACGTCGATGACCGATTCTACTGGGTCAAAGAAGGCACGAAGTTCACCGATGAAGGGGCCGAGCGAAACGCCAAGATTCCCGACCTGCGAAGCAAGGTTGGCGAGATCATCTCTCACAAGGTCGGCCGGGCCGACGAGTGGCGGCAGTATCGCGACTTCTGGGTCGAGGACCCTGACGTTGACTCATACAACGGCGGTCCCGACACCGAGTTGAATCCGGAAGGCAAAGACAGCTATCTCGTTGCGCGGGATCATCACCTGCGGGCGAACGATCTTGAAGATGAAACGCCTCAGCACATCATGGCGCGACCTCTGTTCCGTTCATTGCCCGCCCGGCAACTGCTCGAATATGCCGCGATGCACCACAAAGAAGGCCGGTTCGGCGACGATGCCGGTCGGGCCTGGGAGGACGCGTTCGACGAATGGACCCAGGAGTACGGTAAGACGCCGTTCAATTACGGCATTGGTGAGGTCTGGCAGGAAGCGGATGAGGAAGACTTCCTCGAAATGGCCCGGCTGAACGACACGAGCGAAATCGTCGTGCAGCAGGCGGTCGACCGTCTGCAAAAAATGACGAACTATCGCTACTGGCGCGAACGAGCGCGGGCCGAGGGAGAGCAATCGACCGTCGACGCACGGCGGGAGATCTACGAAGGGAAACAAGCATTTCGTGAAGGCGATACCGAGCTGGCGAAAGAGCGGATCATTTCCGGCTTGAAGAAGTTCCGCCTGATGCGGGACAAGTTCCCCGCGATGGCCGACGACCCGCGGACCATCGAAGACATCTTGCTGGCCTTCCGCTATCTCAAAGCGATCTACGTCGATCTTGATGGCGAATCGCTCCCCGACGACCTGCCAATGATTGAAGTCTGGAACCAGTATCAGGATCCATCTACGATGAACGACATCGAGCAAATGTTCCGTAATGAGGCCCGCTATTAGGCCGACGAGATCGTTGAGCTCGTTGCTAATTGAGCCGGACTGGGTGCTCCCCTTAATGCGACACTGCTCGTCTCGGCATTCATGTGATCGCAGGTGGACCACGAAAACAGTGGTCCATCTGCGGATGTCGGCAACGCCGCCGATTCCGCGTCGAACGGGATGTCGCCCCGCCGCATTTGAACGCGTCATTGAGGCGAGTTCCGCCGAAGCCGCCGCAGTCGATTCGCTTCCGCAATAACGCCGGAAGTGGTCGCTCGCGTTGACATGTCGGGCTGACGCGGGATACTGCGGCTCAGAAATTCCCTCTCGATTGACGCCCATTGAAAGGCTACCGGTGATGGACGACCGGTCGATCCGCCGCACGGCGGGACTTGCTGTCATTCCCGCCCTGTTTGTCTCTGACGTTGCCGTCGCCCAGGAATCCGCCGCATGGTCCGACCATGCGACGCTCGGGTTTGGAATCGGGCTGGCCCTGTCGCTGACAGGGTCAATCGTGGCGCTGGTGGTCGCCTTTAAGTTCTTCCGCTGGATGATCGGGCAAGACGAAGGCTCGGAAAAAATCCGCAGCATCGCCGAGAGTGTCCGCATTGGGGCGGCGGCCTACTTGAAACGGCAGTTTCTGGTGGTCGCGGTCTATCTGGCGGCGATGTTCGGATTGCTGGCCGTGTTGTCATACGTGGTCGGCGTGCAGGCGCCGCTCGGTCCCTTCGCGTTTATCACCGGCGCGCTCTACTCGACCTGCGCGGGCTGGTTCGGCATGACCACGGCGACGCGAGCGAGCGGCCGTGCGACGCACGCCTGCTGCTCCTCTCTCGATGCGGGCCTTCGGGTCGCGTTTCGAAGCGGCGCGGTCATGGGCCTGACCGTCGTGGGGCTTGCGCTGCTCGATGTGACCGCATGGTTCGCCGCGCTTACGTTCCTCACGCCGCTGCTGGGTTACGCTCCGAACATGACGGAGATCGCGGGAACGCTGTTCTGCTCGGTACTCGGTGCCAGCAGCGTGGCCCTGTTCGCCCGGGTGGGCGGCGGCATCTTCACGAAGGCCGCCGACGTCGGAGCCGATCTCGTCGGCAAGGTCGAACAGTCGCTGCGAGAAGATGACCCGCGGAACCCGGCTACGATCGCCGATAACGTCGGCGACAATGTCGGCGATGTCGCAGGCATGGGAGCCGACCTCTATGAGTCATACCTCGGTTCGATTATCGCGGCGGCGGCTCTGGGGATTGCCGCGTTCGCGCCGTGGCCCGGTCTGCAGGCGATGTCGGTCCTGTTGCCTCTGCTGCTCGCGGCGGGAGGAATCGGATGCTCGATCGCCGGCATCTTTATGGTCCGCACCAGCGAAGACGCCAACCAGCGCGAGCTGATGTCGGCGCTCGGTCGCGGCGTACTCGTGAGCAGCGGCGCAGTGATTCTGCTGGCGCTCGCTCTGGTCTGGATTTTACTGGTCCGAGCATCGATGGGTCTGGGGGACGAAGTCCAGGTGCTACCGGTGAGCCTATGGGGTGTTTTCGGTGCGATCGTGACGGGCCTCGTATCGGGTGTCGTGATCGGTCGTTGGACCGAGTATTCCACGAGCGAGGTTTACGCACCGACCCGCCGCATTGCCGATCAAGCAACCACCGGGCCGGCGACCGTGATTATCGCCGGTATCGCCGAAGGCATGGCGAGCACTTGGGTGCCGGTCCTTGTGATTGTCACCGCGATCATGCTCGCGTTCGGCTGCTGCACCGGCTTTGCCTACGACTCAGCCGCGACGTTCTCGTTCGGGCTGTACGGCATTGCGGTCGCCGCGGTCGGGATGCTGTCGACCCTCGGGATCACCCTCGCGACGGACGCGTACGGACCGATCGCCGACAACGCAGGCGGCAATGCCGAGATGAGCGGACAGGACCACGTCGTGCGGGAGCGAACCGACGCCCTCGATAGCCTCGGCAATACCACAGCGGCGACCGGCAAAGGATTCGCGATCGGTTCGGCCGCACTGACCGCCGCGGCGCTGTTGGCCACTTATGTGGAGCAAGTGCGCACCGGAATGGAACTGAAGTTCGAAGCGGTCGCGGAGTCGTTGGAGGCACCGAAGATCGGAGCTATATCGCTCGGGGAAGGTTTATTTGCTGACTGGTCGAACGGACGCGATAACCCACCAGAGCCGGTCTTAATTCCGGGACGCTCCATCGCCAATTTCTTCGACGGCCCGCCCCGGACGGTGCCGCTGGCTGAGGCAACTATTCCCGACATTATTGCCGCCGCAAACGTCACACTCATGAACCCGCGGACGCTCGCCGGGCTGTTCATCGGGGTGATGCTCGCCTTCCTGTTCTGCGCCCTCACCATGAAAGCGGTGGGCCGGGCCGCGGGCAAGATGGTCGAAGAAGTCCGGCGACAGTTCAAAGAAATCCCGGGCCTGCTCGACGGCACCGGCACCCCCGATTACGCCCGCTGCGTCGCGATCAGTACGACCGCCGCACTGCGAGAAATGATCGTGCCTTCAATTCTCGGGGTCGGTACACCGATTGTCGTGGGTCTGGTCCTCGGAGTCGCCGGCACCATGGGATTACTAGCGGGGGGACTCACCGGCGGGTTCTCGCTGGCGGTGATGATGGCCAACGCCGGCGGGGCCTGGGACAATGCCAAGAAATACATCGAAGCCGGAGCGCACGGCGGCAAAGGGACCGACGCTCACAAGGCGACCGTCGTGGGAGACACGGTGGGCGATCCCTTCAAAGACACTAGCGGCCCGAGCCTGAACATTCTCATCAAATTGATGAGTCTGGTCTCGATCGTCTTTGCCGGCTTCGTGGTCCGATTCAGTCTCAGCGGGCTGTAGGCCGGTCGTTTGACGCTTCAACGATCGACCAAGCCGCGTTCTGGGTTAGACTACGGTCAGACCCGGCCCCGAACTTTCCCGGCGCCTTTCGCGTCGGATTTCACAAAGAGGATTTAGACCGATTGAAACGACTGATTTAAATTTAGAGGAGCAACGCGCTCGCGGCTTGGAATCGGCCAGACGCCTCGCGAAGCTTTGCAAGGACTTTCGCGCCGCCGATGTCGTGCTGCTCGACCTGACCGAACTGACGCCGATCTTCGATTACTTCGTGATCGCGACGGGCAGCAATCGCCGGCAGATGATTTCGCTCGCCGAAGAGGCCGACAAGGTGATGAAAGAGCAACGGTCGGGCCGGCTCGGTGTCGAAGGACACGACGCGAACCAATGGGTCTTGCACGACTACGGCGACGTCGTGTTGCACGTCTTTATGCCGGAGTCTCGTGAGTTGTACGATCTCGAAGGTCTGTGGGCTGATGCGAAACGAATCGACGGGGATGACACGCCGGTTCCAAGTTCGGAACCCGATGCGGAATCCGATTCTTTCCCCAACTCCGATGCCGGTCCCGATCAGGATGCCGAGGAAGGCACTCCCTGAGCGGTGACTAAGGCCTCACAAGCCACTCTTCTTCCGAAGTGCGGATCGAACGCCGGGAGGAGTGGGAATGAGTGCTCGTGATTCACTTCTGCGATCGGCCCGCGGCTCACAGGAACCTCGGCTTGCTGTGTGGCTCACAAGCCGCGCACGTAGTAAGCGGATCGATGTATCTGCAAGCCCCGCTTCGTCCGCTTATTTCATGCGAGGGTTATGAAGAGAATTGATATGTTATCCATCAACAAGCCGCACTTCCTGTGAAGTGCGGATCGAACGCGGATTCGGGAATGTCATTGGTGTACGATCTCGCCCCCCGCTCGGCCCGCGGTTCTCAGGAACCTCGGCTTGTTGTTTAATCCCGCGGTTCTCAAGAACCTCGGCTTGTAGTCTGCCTTCTTCCCCTTTTGTGTCACGGTCATGGATTTTTTAGCCGCGCTGAAACCCCGCTTCGAGGCTGCCCTGGCGCCGCTGGTCGACGATCCGACGGCCTACCTCGAGATGATCCGCACATCGCAAGACCCGAAGTTCGGCGACTTCCAAGCCAATATGGCGATGCCGCTCAAGGGCAAACTCGGCAAGAAACCTCGCGAGATTGCTGCTGACATCGTCGCGAATCTCGATGTGTCCGACCTGTGCGAACCACCCGAAATCGCCGGGCCGGGATTCATTAACCTCAAGATCACCCCGGGTCGATTGCGTGATGAAACCATGACCCTGGTCAGTGACGAGCGACTTGGGGTGGCTAAGGCGACGTCGCCACGGAAGGTGGTGGTCGACTTTTCCGCGCCGAACGTCGCCAAACCGATGCATGTCGGGCACCTTCGCAGTAGCGTGATCGGAGATGCGATCCGACGCACTCTGCTATTCCTCGGGCACGATGTCACCGGGGACAATCACATCGGCGACTGGGGCACCCAGTTCGGGATGATCATCTACGGATATAAGAATTTCCTCGATCAATCCGCCTTCGAAGCCGATCCCGTTGCCGAACTTGCCAGGTTGTATCGCCTCGTCAATCGCCTCTCGGACTACCACGCGACGAAAGCCTCGTTGGCGGCACTGGCGGAAAAAGTCGAAGTCGCGAAGACCCAACTCTCCGCGGCTGAAGCCGAAGCGGAAGCCGACCCGACGAATAAGAAGTCGAAGAAACAACTGGCAAAACTGAAGGGAGTCGCCTCCGACGCGTCCGACATCCTTCAAATGACGGAAGCCTCCGTCGCCGATCTCGAAAGCGATCCGGCGCTACTCGCTTTAGCGAACGAACATCCCGACATCGCTCGGAACGCCCGCGATGAGACCGTGAAGTTGCACGCCGGCGACGCGGAAAACGCCGAGTTGTGGCAGCGATTCCTGCCGGCCTGTCTCGAAGCGATTGATCGCGTCTATCAACGCCTCGGCGTGAAGTTCGATGAAACGCTGGGCGAAAGCTTCTATCAGCCGATGCTGTCGGAAGTCGTGAGCGACCTCGAAGCAAAGGGTCTGGCGTCCGAAAGCGACGGCGCGACCGTCGTGTTTACCGAAGGTCACAAAGCGCCGTTCATCATTCGCAAGCGGGACGGCGCGTTCCTCTACGCGACGACCGACCTCGCTACGATTAAATATCGTGTCGATCAATGGCACGCCGACTCAATCCTATATGTAGTTGATAAACGGCAGTCTCAGCACTTCGAGCAATTGTTCGATACCGCCCGGCGGTGGGGCTATGACGGCGTTGAATATCGGCACGTTAGCTTCGGCACGGTACTCGGCGATGATAAAAAGCCGTTTAAAACGCGTTCGGGCGATACCGTCGGATTGGAGAGCTTGCTCGATGAAGCCGTGACGCGGGCCCGCGCGATCATTAACGAAAATGATAACGCGAAGCCGGACGGGGCGGAATTAAACGAAGAGCAACGCGATCACATCGCCGAGATCGTCGGGATCGGCGGAATTAAATATGCCGATCTCAAGCACAACCGCGAGAGCGACTACGTATTCAGTTGGGACAAGATGCTCGCCACTAACGGCGACACCGCGACATATATGCAATACGCCTATGCCCGTGTTTGCGGAATTCTCCGCCGCGGCGGCGTCGATCGCGAGCAGCTAAGAACGGAGTCGTCGAGCCTTGACTTAAAAGAGCCGGCCGAGCGGACCTTAGCGTTGCAGTTAAATCGTTTCGCAGAGGCGGTTGCAGCCGTCGAGCGCGATTACCGCCCGAACATTCTGACCGATTACCTGTTCGAGACGGCCTCGCGTTTCAGCAGTTTCTACGATCAGTGTCCGGTCTTAAAGGCGGAGACCGAAGAGCAGCGCCGCAGCCGACTCCTGCTGTGCGACCTGACGGCTCGTGTCATTAAGCAAGGACTCGACCTGCTCGGAATTGAGACTAGCGAGCGGATGTAGCTCAGTTTGCGCCGCCCGATGACACTTCGTCTCGAATCTCGTCGAGCAACGCTTCGGCCTGTTTGGCGGCGGGGGTGTGAGCGAAGCGGCCCATTACTTCGCTGCACAGCGTCACGGCATCAGCGCTACGACCGATGGCGCGAAGATGAACGGCGGCCCGCCATTCGGCCTCGGCGGCCAAGCGTTGATCGCTGTCATACACGAGGGGCAGCCATAATAAGGCGGCTGCGGCCTGTTCGTGGTCAAGTAATTCCCCGTACGACTTGCCGATCAGATAAAACGTCCCGCCGCGAAGCGTTTCGGGCATGTTGCGCACGCGGTCCTGCCAATTCGCCAGAACGCCACGCGAGGCGGAATTTCCTTCGCGCGCCATTCGTCCCCGCCATAATTGGGCGCGGGCGAGATGATAAACTCGCTCGTCGAAACTGATCGCTAACTGATCGAGTTCGGCCCGCGCCCGCTCGCTCTCGTCTTCCGACAGAATCAGTACCGATGCGCCGCAAAGCCTCGAAACTTCCGAGCCGCCTCGCATCCAGATGCGTGCGGCTGCCACAAGGTCTTTCGGTGGCGGCTCCAATCTCCAAGGCAACGGGATTAATGAGAAATGACGTGAGGTCGGGTCGGACGTCACGATCGATAAAAAAGCGTCGAGCGCCGCGATGCGATCGCCGAGCGCCAGCGCGACCTTCACTCTTAATGCGAGGATCTCTCGCCGCACCCACTGCCGCTGCTCTTCTTCAACGGCCTTTATGGTTAGATCGAACGCGTCCTGAAATCTTCTTTCCTGGAAGGCCTTAATCGCAGCGCGATGGGGCTCGGTCTGTGGCGTCTCGACGCCCAGAATCCTCTCGGCTTCGTAGACTCGCACGGCGTCCGGTCCCGTGCGGATCGTCAGTTCTTCACCGGTGTATTCGAGAATCGACCCGGTCAGCGGAATCTCGCTCGCCCCCGACTCGGACCTTAATACGATCCGGTCCTGTCCGATACCGGCTGAAGGCAGCGACAGAATTAAGATCGCTACAAAGATTGCGATGAGTGTCCGGATCATGGCATCGAAGAGCAACAAGATTTGGACGGATGGCCGTGAAATTTACCGTCGCGCAAAACGAGAGGTATCGTGATAGCGACGCGTGCCGCCGTTGCGACGGGCGAGATCGACGAGATAACTGTCGGTGCCAATCTCCGGCCCGGTTCCGAACTCGACACAGTGAATGCGGGCGCCGTTCTTGTTCCAGCGGCGAATCACGTCAAGTTCCTTGGCGGACAGCCGCGGTTCGTCGGCATCGGTCAGCAGGAAAATCACGTCGGGCTTAAATGAGAGTGCCAGTTCCAAGGCCGGCATGTGATTGGTTCCGCCATCAGCCCGCACCGAATTAATCAACTGCCCGGCGAGCGTGCGATTAATATCAGTCGAATAAAACATCCCGTCGGCCTTACGGACCGGCAGTTTGAGCGTGTGAGGGTCCTGATTGTAGAACACGATTTGAAACAACTGCTCGGCGTCGAGCGCCTGCAAACTCGAAATGAGTTCCGCCTTGGCGATCGCGAGCTTGTTGTGCTCCTGCATACTGCCGGAGTGATCGATGACATAGACGAACCGCTTGCCCGAGTCTGAGACGCCTAAGAATTCCGCGGCCCCGGCTTTGAGCCCCGCCGGGGCAGGCATCGGCGATCCCGATGCCGCGCCGACGTTGCTGGGGACAGAGTCCGGCACAAATTGGGGGCGAAGCGGAGACGGTTTCGGAATGCCGGAACCGATCAAGTCGGCCTCCGGGAGGTCGAGTTCGATCGGCGGCGCCGCAGAATCGAGGGCGGTCGCGGACGGCACGTTGGAAATCTCCGCCGCCGCATCGATGGCTGGCTCGACCGGTTCGGTGGTCTCCGTCGAGATCGAATCGCTCGCGGGACGCTCAACGAGTCCGACGGCGCGGTAGTCGGTGCCGGCGTCGACCGGTGCGGATCCGCCGCAGCTTTTCAGACTCGACGCGGCAAAAACCAACAGACACACGTGAAAGACGAATGAAAGCCCCCAGCCGGACGCGCGGAGCGGCGCGGCGGAAGTCTCGGCTCGACCGCCTGCGTGCCACTGATTGCCAAGTGCCGGGTCCGCTTTCATCAGTTCGATCCCGGTGTCGGCGCCGGGCCTTGGAGCTTCTGCAAGTACAGGCCGGTGATGTCTTGCACTTGGGAACTGTCGGCCGGCACGTAGGCGAACTCGCTGGGGTCGATCGAGGAATTGACGACGACATCGCGAAAGTCGATCGTGATCACGGGTCGGCGTTCTCCCGCGTCATCGACCTTCCAGTAGCGAACCCGATAGGGGAACAACTCGTTTCGTTCGATGAAAACTTCGACGATCTCAGGGATGTGCTCAAACGACCGCCGATATCCGGAATTGGCCGCCCACTCTTCGACGAGGGCCTCTTTCCACCGACCCGTGAGCCGGTAGAAATTGCGGCCCTTGAGTTTGATCTCTTCGACATTGCCGAGTTGGTGATACTTCTGGATCGAAGCGAGCATGGCCGGGAGGCCCCCCAAACCAAGGTCGGCGACGAGCGCCGTAGTGAGGCTGGGTCCGCGGGCGTTGGCCGATCGCAGGATGTTGCGGACATCGCGCCGCAGGATTCGTTTCGTCTCTCCGATCTCGTAGGTCGTCCACAAAATGTCGCCGTCGCACACTTGCAACAATTTGGCATCGATCAGCCCGGTGTCGACCTTGAGCTCCAATCGGAGACGGTTATTGGCCCCCTGAAGATAGACGCCCTTCGCGACGACCTTTTCGCCTTCGACCTCGATTTGCTCGATCATTCGCGCCCGAAGCGTGCGGTAGCCCTCAATTTTTTCTCGGGCCTGGGTGAGCAACTCAGCCGCGGAAGGGGGCCGTTTCTGGCCCTCTTCCTGAGCGTAAGTGCTGCCCTGGCATAGAAATAGGGCCGAGAGCATTAGTCCGGCCGTCAGCCGCAGGCCACGAGGGGGGTCGAAGGGCGGATTGTGCATCTTGTTCCGAACGTACCGGTTTTACCAAAGGAAACGGGGCGAGCCTTCCGAAAAGACTTAAGCAGGTGTCGCACTTGCGCCGCCTTGCCGCCGCGGTTCGAATTCTACGAGCCGAGGCGGGTACGGGTCGACCGCAATTGGCGGAACCTTTCGAAAGAGGTTCTGCAGGGTCTGACCCGGCACCGAAGTGATGCGGAACTATTTCAAACCGTCAGACCGAGCCTGTCGGTCGTTCCGAAAGCGGACGGCCCGCGCGAGTCCATTGAAGGGGCAGAGATGAGATTCTATTTCCTGGCCTTGGCGACGGCCGTCGTCGTCTGTGTGGGTTGTGCCGTGGACGGCCAGCAAGTCGTCTCCAGTAAAGACGCCTTTGTTGCGCCGCCCGCCGAACAATTGTTACGTCCCGGCCCGATGGTCGATGGACCGGGTCCGGGAGTGTTGCCCTTTATGGCACAGCCGGGCATCCAACAGGCCGGCTTCAACATGCCGGGTGGACCGGGTGGTCCGCCGGTCGCCATGAAGACCACGCAGGTCCGCTTCGTCGGGCCGACGGGAATGCATGTCGGTTGGCAGGTTCCGGGCGGATTCGCTGAGAATCAGCTCGTCACACCGGCCCGCTACAACTTCCCGCAGAACGCGACCTATCGCCTGAAGCTGTCGAACGTAGCCCGGCGACCCGGTCTCGTGCTGTACCCGACGCTCGAAGTCTATCCGGCTCTGCCGCAGACCGATGCCTACCTCACACACAACAGTGTGCCGATCGACCTGACCGTCGAAGACCTCGATCAGGTCGAGTCGAATAACTTCGTCACCAAAGTCATCTACCTGCCAGATCCCCGATACCAGGAACTGGCCATCGCCGGCGTCGAAACGCTCGTCTCGACGCGACTCGATCCCGGTGTCGATCCCGTCGCCGAAGCCGCTCGACGCGGTACGATCATGGCTGTGCTCCGGCTCGGTAACGCCGACCTCGAAATGGCTCCGGCTCCAATCCCCGGCCCCGGTGCCGGTGGTGTGAATCCGATCTCGTTCCAACAGCAGGGACCGGCTTACGATGGGGACGAAGGTCAATTCGTTCCGCCCGTGCCGATCGCCAGCAAAGCCCAAACCCCGATCCGTGTCCCCGGACCGATGATCTCCGGAATGCCGCAAGGACCGGGAATGCCGGCCGTCCATCCGATCACGGGTGTCAACACGCCGCCGTGGGGTGATCCCCGCACCGGAACTCCGATCGGTCTCGCCGGTCCGCCGCACCTGCCGTACGGCATGCCGGCTGGTCTGCAAAGCCACAGCGTTCGCAACCTGTCGAAACACGACGTCGGCGGACCTGTCAACCACTTCAATGTTGACGTGAAGCACAAGCCGGGCATCAAACTGCCGAAGCCCGTCAGTTACATGTACTACGAAGAGTCGCACCCGACCTACGGGCCGGGCGAAGTGAACTACCCCGGTGGCATGGTCGCCCCCGGATCGCCGATGCCGCCGCCGCAGCAGCCCTGGAAGTAGGAAGCGGCGGACGGACGAAGGACAACGCTCCCTTCCGGCAAGTACCGGAAGGGAGTAGCGGAAGAAAAGCGGAGCGAGTGGCCCGGACAACGTCCGGGTCGCATAGCGACACGAGCACTTGGGTAGAAATGCCTCGACCAGTCCGGCATCCCATGTCGAACGTGGTCGGCAACGGAATGCTCTGGCGGCTACGCCGCACGGACGTTGTCCGTGCCACTCGAAAAGTCGGCAATGCGATTCGAGATTGGATCGGCGATGAAATCAGCGACGAGACGATTCCTCGCAACGGATGCTGACGTGAACCGGTTCCCATCGAGAATGAATACGATGCGGGGATGCCTGAGAGTCACCACGGTTCTGCTGTGCGGACTGTTGATGGCATCGACGTTCTCCGTGACTTCCGCTTTCGGCCAAGACCTCCGGCGCTTTCCGCGGCCCTCGCCGAAGCCCTATCACCCGTTCAACGCCAAATTGCCGGTCGGTGTTAACGCGTTGCTGGCCACACAGGTGAATCCGCCCTGCCCCGGTGATTTTCAGTTCGTCCAATTCGTGGTCGAAGGCGGAGCACGGTCACGCGTGTTTGCCCGTGGACCGGCCGAGCCGGTCCCGACCTCCGAAGACGGTCGCATCGGATTGGCGGTCGGCTACACCTACCGGGTCGTCCTGTCGGAACTGACCAACTTCCCGGGCGTCGAGTTGTACCCGTCGGTCGAAGTGCTGGGCCGCACGGCCCCGCCGCCCGGTCGCGAAGCCGACTTCCCCGCACCTGTTCGATTCACGACCGAAGAAATCGAAATCGCACTGTCGGGCCGTTTGGTCACGAAAGTGCTGCACTTGGAAACCCCTCAATTCGCGGCCCCCGCGATCGAGCCCGGCAAGTTTGAAGTCGCCGACTTCCCGCCGCGAGCCAATTTGCTGGCCGAGGCGGAACTTCGCGGACGTCCGATCGCGATTGTGCGCATCGGCGGTCGGACTCCCGACCCGAATTATCCCGAACCCACCTTTTACGGCCCCGGCGGTCCGATCTGGCCGGCTGCGAATCACACGGGCGGCCCGCCCGTCGGCATCGCGCCGCCGCATTTGCCAAAGTAGAAGCGATTTCGATACCAGCCGGAGGCGCAAGCCGATGGTCGATCAATCAGCAATTTCCCCGGTGTCTTACGCCTCGGGCTTGTTTCAGCCAGCAACTCAATCAGCAGTCCTACGGTGAGCGGCGACGAAATGAAGACCACGCAACTCACAATCGGCCGCCGAAAGTTGAAGATGACTTCGCCCTCGCTGCTGCTCGCCGCAGCGATGCTCTGCGGGCTTTGCTCCTGCGCATCGATCAGTCAGTCGGTCAATCAACCGAAGAGCGACTTCAGTCTGAGAGACGACGTTTCTTACGGTGGCGGGAACCTCCCCGTCGAATCGAGTCAGGTCAAAGTTGTCGAAGAATACCGGCATCGCCAAGTCGAAGAGGCCGGCGTGACGCGGATCTCAAGTCCGCGGGTTGAGAAGCAGTCCGATATCCAACTGACGTCCGGACACGAATTCGCAACGACAGGATCTCAACGCAGCAGCGATATCGCCGTGTCCTTCCGCCCCGCCGAACGTCGCGAGGCCATCGCTCCGGTCGGTCAATCGAATGATTGGTGCCCACCGGGGATGACCGGCGCTGCCAACGGCTTGGTTTGCCCACCCGGCGCCGGTGCAAACGCTGTCGGCGGACGGTGCGGCCCATACGGAGCAGCCGGTGCCGTCTGTATTCCCGGCGGCCCGGGCTCGGACGAATATCTTTGTGATGGCGGTGACCGAGCGCTCCCGATTCACTTTGACGATGACGGCCTCGGCGGACTCGATACCGAAGACACCGTCGCCCAATACCGCGACCTGACCGGCAAGATTCGCTTTACCGAAAGTAATCGCGTCTGCGTCTATGCCCCCCGCTTCGGCGAAGTCCGGTCGATTAGTGGAGCCGCCGGCGGTCATATCGTCGAATCGGCCGGCGAAGCCGAGACCAGTGACGGCATCATCGCATTGGCTCAAGGCGATCGGCTCGACACGAAGATTCAACGGGATCGTCTGGCCGACGTTCGCCTCCGCGAGCGGGCCGGCGGTATCGAAAGCCAGTCTGGCTTAGCCGGGTTGGAACGAAACGAGTCGCTGCTCGAACACGTCAAGCTGATCAATCTGTATCAGGAACTGACGTTCGTGCGGATCGGCCAGATTCAACGCGACGAGATGCCAGTGCTCTCCCAAGCGATGCATGCAGCCGTCACGTGGAGTCGCAACCAGAACCCGATCGCCACCGCGAGTGTCGCCGGTGCGAACGAAGTGGCGGTGCTGTTCCGCGAAGCCGAGATCGTGGGCATCGAGGAAGGTCGTGATCCGGGCGTGATGCGTGTCGTCAAATTGGCGGATCGCGAGTTCGCGCAGCCGGGCGACGTGATCACCTTCACGATCCGAATCGACAACACCGGCGGCCGACCACTCACCGATGTGAAACTGGTCGACAACCTGACCCCGCGGCTCGAATACATCCCCGACAGCGGCACGTCCGACGTTGCTGCGAGTCTCGACGTCGCTCCCAACGGCGAGGGCAGCCAAATCTTGACCTTCACCTTCGACGAACCGATGACCCCGAAAGACGGTGCGATCATCTCCTTCAAGACCCGCGTGCATTGATCCATTGCGAACTCGTCCGATCAGCCGATCAATGCCGTTACCCCTATTGCTGATTGGTCAAAGTAAGACAGTTTGAAACGACCTGAACCTGGATCGGATCCCCGCGATCCGTTGGCCCGCCGTACCTTTCGAGGTGCGGCGGGCCTTCTTCGTTGCTAAGCCGCTGAGTCGTTCCGGTCCGAAGTGCGGTCGATCGGCCCGCGCTGAGACACTTTCGATCTTTCTCGGAATTGTGATCGAACGATTCATTTCGTGTCGCCGGAGGCGTTCAACTGCTATTCTGTCGGATGATCGTTGACTCCTTCAGACGGGCCACCATGAAGACTGCTCAGGAAACGTTCGACGTTTATCAATCGGGTGAGTTGTGCGTGATCGGGTTCGGCGACCGCGATCCGCTCGACATCTCCGTCCCCGATTGTCAGGACGAGCTTAATCGTCTGATCGAGAAAACCGGTGGCAAGGCACTCGCCGTCGATATGACCGGCTTAAAACTGATCGCGTCGGGCATGTTGGGGCTGCTCGCTTCGCTCAATCGCGATGGCGTCCGGGTGATGCTCTTTAATCCCTCCGAGGACATTCTGGAAGTCCTCGACATCACCAATCTGAACCAGTTGATCTCGACGCACACGGTCGAAGTTTGAGCCGCGACATGACACCGGCGGCGGCGCTCGACGCAATGTTGACCGATGATCCTGCTGAAGCCGGACTCGACCCTCGGCGTTGGCGACGCGTGATGTCGCTGGCCGAGAAGATGTGTGAGACCGGCGAAGTGCCCGCGATTTCGATCGCGGTGGGAAGCAGCGACTCGATTTTGCGCCCGATCAATTTCGGTTGGCGGACCGTCGATCGCGCCGAACCGATCGGTCACAACCCGCGCTATCTTGTGGCATCGATCACCAAGCCGATCGTGGCGATGGGGTTGCTGATGCTCGTCGAGCGGGGCGAACTCACGCTCAGCGATCGCGTCATTGACCATGTTCCCGATTTCAAAGCGGGCGGTCGGCGGAGCATTCGCATTCGCAATCTGCTCACCCACACGTCGGGCCTGCCCGACATGCCCGACGACAACGCCGAACTCCGCCAGAACAACGCGGGGCTCGATCACTTTCTTGAGCGAGCTTGCACAGTCCCACTTCTATTTGAGCCCGGCCGCGACGTAACTTATTCCAGCCTCGGGTTTGTGGTGTTGGGCGAGATCATCGAGCGGACGACCGGGCTATCGTGCGGCGAGTTTCTGAAACGTGAGTTCTTCAGTCAACTCGGTATGAATGAGACCGCCTTGGGAATGGTCGGCATGACCTACGAGACGGAATCGGCCACCGAACGCATTGCCGAGATCCGGCTGCCGGAGATGCTCGATTACGGGTCGGGCCATTGGAACAGCCCCTATTGGCGGAACCTCGGCGCACCGTGGGGCGGGCTGATCAGTTCGGCGGAGGACTTGGCCAGATTCGCCGTGATCATGCTCCGACCGGGCCCTGTCGGAGGCACGAATTTCTTCGAGCAGACCTCCCTGTTTGCGACGTCAAACCAATTGGCCGAAATGCCGTATGTCCCGGAACACGAGCGCCGCTGCCGCCCTTGGGGCTATGGCTGGAGAATGAATTGGCCGGCGAACGGCTCCTATTTCGGTGACTTTTTGGCCGCCAATGCGTTCGGTCACTGGGGGGCAACAGGCACGTCCCTGTGGATCGACCCCCCGCTCAATCTCTTCGCGGTGATTCTGACAACCGAGCCCGCCGGGAGTCAGGGCCGACACCTCGCTCGCCTTTCGAATGCCATCCAAACGGCAGCGAAAGGATGATCCCAACGCCGTGGGTGCCGACGGCAAATCCCATTTCCTTGGCAGCCCATCGCTCGACTGATATATTCTCCGGTCCGCTGAGACCGGCGAACTTTCCTCACAGATTCGGTGTCCGGTCTCGACACACCATGCCCAGGTGGCGGAATTGGCAGACGCGCTAGGTTGAGGGCCTAGTGGGAGTTAAATCCCGTGGAGGTTCGAGTCCTCTCCTGGGCACTTTTCAGGGGTCGAGGTCCGATACGCTTTTCCGGGCGAATCGTCGACAAACCGCTGCATTCGCAGTCGATGTATTCAGATACGTTTCCTGCTCGCTCTTCTCCCTTCATGATCGCTCAGTCCGTTTTGGCCGAGCCACCCAACGACGCCCCGACCGAGCAACGCGACCCCGTGACATCACTGGTCACGGTGGAAACGGTGATTGAGCCACGCCGCCCTTGGCAGTTCATCGATCTTGCCGAGCTTTGGCGATACCGCGATCTGTTCGTTCTGCTGGCTTGGCGAGACGTGAGCGTCCGCTACAAGCAAACATTCCTGGGCATCGCTTGGGCGGTCCTCAGGCCGGCCCTATTGATGGTGATCTTCACGATCTTTGTCGGTCCCGCGATCGGGGCCGGTGGAGCCGACGCTCGCTACCCGCTCTATGTCTACTGCGGCATGTTGCTGTGGACGATGTTCTCGACGGCCCTTTCGGCTTCAGCCGAAAGCGTTGTGGGCGCCGAGCGACTCATCACCAAAGTCTATTTCCCCCGACTGCTGATTCCGTTCGCCGCCGCAGCTCCCGCCGTGGTCGATTTCGCCTTCGGTGGAATTTTGCTGATCGGGCTGCTGTTCGCCTACGGAGTGGTCCCGTCGACCGCGATTCTCTTATCACCCCTGCCCATTCTTGCTGCGGCACTGTTGGCGATGTCAATCGGTTGCCTGCTCGCCGCGCTAAATGTCGTCTACCGCGACGTTCGCTACGCGGTGCCCTTTGTGATTCAGGCAGGACTGTTCGCCACACCGGCGATTTATCTCCCGTCAAACCCCACGGAGCCCGCCACTGTTGAAACCGCCGCGAACAGCCGCGAAGAGGCAGCGCAAATCGACTCGGCTGACAAGGTCAAAGCGGAGCCCAACGACGCACCGTCTCTCAACGTAGAAAAACAAGGAGCAAGTGCTCTTCGCACTTGGGTCACCCTATTAAACCCCATGAACGCGATTATTGAATTCTTTCGCGCTACACTGACCGGAGTTCCGCTTCCCTGGCAGGACTTTGGCGTCTCCTGCGGATTTGTCGCAATCATCGTTCCGCTTTCGGCAGCAATTTTTCGCCGCTTCGAAAGCTCCTTCGCCGATCTGATTTGACGGAGGCAGCGGTTAAGTCATGTCCAATTACTCGATTAAGGTCGAAGACCTTTCCAAACGCTATCGCATCGCCGACACCAAGCAGCAGCGCCGAACCTATCGATCGCTACGAGAAGACCTCGTGAGTGCTGCCGGTTCGATCCTTAAGAGAAAGTCCCCGAAGCACGACTTTTGGGCCCTCAAGGATGTCAGTTTCGAAGTTCAGCCCGGCGAGGTTGTCGGGGTCATCGGCCGTAACGGCGCGGGTAAGAGCACGCTCTTAAAAATATTGAGTCGCATCACCGACCCGACCTCCGGCCGGGTGCATTTAAGGGGACGCGTCGGGAGTTTATTGGAAGTCGGTACAGGATTTCACCCCGAATTAACCGGGCGGGAGAACATCTACCTCAGCGGCACCGTCCTCGGCATGACGCGGGCCGAGATCAAACGCAAGTTCGAAGAGATCGTCGAATTCGCCGGTGTCGAAGAGTTCCTAGAGACACCGGTCAAACGCTATTCGAGCGGAATGAGTGTCCGCCTCGGCTTCGCGGTGGCCGCCCATCTCGAACCGGAAATCTTAATTATCGATGAAGTGCTGGCCGTCGGCGATGCAGAGTTCCAAAAACGCTGCCTCGGAAAAATGGGCGAGGTGGCCAAGAGTGGCCGGACGGTCTTGTTTGTAAGTCATAATATGGCTGCGGTGCGCCGTATGTGTAATGCGGTTGCGGTCATCAATAGCGGAAAAATGACCCACTTCGGCGAAACACAAGAAGCCATTAGCAAATATTTGCAGTCCGACCGAACTGCCGAGGATCAGGCATCTATCGACCTTATTGACTATCCCCATCGATACGGTAACGGAAACGCGAGATTCGCGCGAGCAGAATATTTATCGTCGCACCCCCACAACTGTCGATTCCGCACGCATGACTCGATAGAGATCCTACTCTGCATCGACGGCTCATCCAGCCAAAGTGGCCATTTCTCGGCAACGTGCTCTTCGGAGGACGGAACCAAAGTTCTTCACCTCTCATCATTCGATGACCCCGACTACCAAGAGACAGTGATTAATGAGAAGACGTTCGTGAAAATCACCATCAGCGCACTGCCGCTGCTTCCGGGCCACTACTCCTGGTCATTCGGATTACACGACATCAGTATGATGCCCACCGACGTCGTAATGGATATTCTCCCTTTTGCAATTCTCAACGACTCGACATCACGTCCATTCGCAACCTCCAACCGATACGGCTATTGCTTGACAGACTCAACATGGACAGTTTCTCAAGGCGAAACTACTGTCGAAACGGACTGACTACTCATTCTTAAAGCCGGGTCGACTGGAAGACGTGTTGCGGTTCGCGTCAGGTTTTTCACGAAGCGTTTTAATTCAACAGTTGCCACAAGTCGCATGTAGTTAAACGCATTTTCTTAGAACTGATTGATCTCTTTTAAAGCTCCATCCCCACTCTATGGAAACCACAATTGAAACCCCGGATTTGCTTAATTACAGAAGGTCTTGGTGGAAATTCCGTGCCATGGATGCGACGCATGTTTTCTGCTATCGGGACGAATGTAGTAGCTGTCATTGACACAGACCCCCTTTCTGACCAATCAGCCGAGCTGATCGGCGACACCCCCTTCTTCTGTATCCGCAACCCTATAAGGGATATCGAAAGCTCAGATTTTTATTTTCCATATCTCTTCAAACGAATCCCGTACAAGTTATACTCCAACTGGGCGTTAAACAAACAATTCGAGAAGGTCATTAACGAGGTCAAAGCCGACACCCTCTTCATTCATTTCATGACCAGAGCGATTGCTTTTGATGAGGCAATCTGCCGACTCCAGCGACGTACTGTCATTCATGCTCATGGTTATGACGCAACTTTCGATTTGAGAGAGGGTCGACCTCCATTTCGACAAGCGCATCCGGCATCTTATTTAGACCGGGTTCAAGATATTTGCCGCCGGTCAGAAGTGATCGTGGCATCAGAAGCAGTTCACCTGCGATTAACACAAGCCGGCGTCATACCTTGCAAGACGTACATCAAACCTTATGGGATTGAAAGCCGATCGTTGACAAAAACGATTGCTGAGAAACATGAGAGTGACGGGCCAATTCGATTCTTATTTCTCGGACGATTAATCGATTGTAAGGGCCCGCTTGAGACGATCTCAGCCTTTGAAACAGCGTGCGCAAGAGGGCTTGATGCCACCCTGACGATTGCCGGAGACGGACTGTTATTGGATGACTGCATAGCAGCTGCTCAGTCTTCGGTGGTCTCAGACCGAATAACAATCCTGGGATCGATCGAACCGAGCCGCGTCCGTCAACTCATGGATGAGCACCATGTTTTCACGCTGCACAGTAGACTTGGCCCTCAGACGCGTCAGGAAGAAGCATTCGGTGTCGTATTTCTTGAAGCGATGGACGCTGGCTGCCCGGTCGCTACCGGCCGAAGCGGCGGCGTTCCTGAAATCGTGGTCGATGGCAAAACTGGCCTGCTCTTCGAGCCGGGAGACATTGACTCACACGCAGATGCACTAATTGCGCTCGGCACCAATAATAGCCTGCGAGTCGAGTTGGGGACCGCAGGGAAGCTGCGGTTAGATCACCATTTTTCGAGAGAAAAAGAAGATCTCGCTCTCAGAAATATCCTCTTATTAAAGAGGCCAATCGACAATTAAGTCTGGCTGACTTAGATATTCGAGCCGTGCAATTTGATCATAAGCCGCAACGTTCGCGCAGATTGATTCGACCCCGCTTGGCATACCCGACGACGGCAATCCATCAGGTTTGTCACACCAAGGACATCCTAAATAGCGCGAACCGGCCTGTGAAGTACGTCTAGTCGCTAAAATGAAAACCGTGCCGGGTGTTCGGAAGAGGTTACTGTTTAAGGTAGACACTCACCTGATGAGTTGAAAACATCAATCTTCTGGAAGATTACGAATTTAGTTTTCACGCATTTAAATTGAACACCCGCCTCAATCCGGTATAAACCCTTTCCCAAAGCGTGCGCCCCGGGGCACTGAGGCGAGCCGTGCCGGTGGAGCGAACGGGAAGACCGGCGACTTTGTCTTCGTTCGAGAACACGATTCGAACTTCGTAGACCGTTTGATTCGATTCCACTGAGCCGTCGCCTGCGGCCTTGGCCGCGAGTCGGCCCGAGCGGATGACCTCTTCCGGCAGGTCGCGAACCGGCTCTTCAGCAATGACTGCAACTCGGCCTTCGATCACTTCAAGCGGTCGGGCATCGAGGCAAAGTCGGACTTCCGTACCGACGGCAATGCGTTCGATGCCGTCTTCGGAGACGAGGGCGACTCCCTCGCGATTCTCAGACGGCGCGATCTCACAAATCAGCGTTCCCGGTAGTAGCCACGCACCGCGGTTCTTGCGCGCGAGGGGGGTACCTGTCCAGTTGGGCGAGCCGGCCGGGTCAGGTTCGGCCGTCGAGTCAGAAGAAGCCGGTCGATTTATTCCGGCGACAACCTGTCCGGTGATCGGAGCACGAATCGAAAGCCGGTCCCGCTTCCGCCGCAGTTCCGCGACGGTTTCGTTGAGGGAATTCAACGACTCTCGCGTTAATTCCAGGAGCGCGGCTGCTTCCGGCTCAGCGAAGCGGCGTGCTTCCAATCCGGCCAGGCGTGCGGTCGCGGCCGCAATTTCGCTTTTGGATTCAATCAATTCCCTCGTCAAATCGGCATCGTTCAATTTCATGAGGACATCGCCTCGTTTGACGAACGCTCCGGACGCAACGGCGGAATCGATTCTTCCGCCGCGCGCGACGTACACCGGCGCACCCTCAGCCGGTTGGATCGTGACCGGTGCACTAACGGCGTCGGGCAACGGCAGGGCGACGCACAGCCCGATCAAAAAGGCGAATGCAACGGCCGATCCGATCGCCCTCGGGATGGAGAACGATGCGCGAAGACTTGGAGATTTCAACAGAGTTGCGACATTCATTATTGGGGATAGAACAAGCCCGACCACAAGGAAGGCGCCCATTGCGATCGCGACCGCGCCAAGCCCGCAGGGTTCGAGCACACGCCAGACAAGTAACCAGATGACCGCCAGCACGAACAGCCGATAGAGCGTTGAGAGCAGACCATACACGAGCAGCGTGCGGTTTCGGGCATCGAACGATTGATGTTCCGAACCGGGGAAGAACCAGTTTCGAAGCAGCTCTCGCCAACGTTGCCCGGCCTCGACCGCGAGATTCGGAATCTCGAGCAAGTCCGACAGCACGAAGTAGCCGTCATATCGCAGCAGCGGATTTCCGTTGAACAGCAGGGTATTGATCGACCCGATCAGCATCACATTCAATGCGAGGGTGCGCCAGATGCCCGGTTCACTTCCGCACCAGACGAGCGCCGCGGTCGCCGCCAGCAGGAGTTCGACCCATATACCGGCGAGACCGACGGCGATCCGTTTCCATTTTTCGGGCATCCGCCATGTATCGCTCACATCGCAATAGAGGCACGGTGTGAAGACCAACAGGAGTACCCCCAACTCGCGGCACTCTCCGCCGACACGCAGGCAGCAAATTCCGTGGCCGAATTCGTGCAGCACTTTCATCGCGGCGATGGTCGCCAGCAGCAGGAGAACATTGTCGACCGTCAAGAATTCGGACATCAGCGGCAGACTTCGAACGAGCTCGTCGCTCATCGAAAACAGGGCCGCTGCCCCGAGGGCGATCCAAATGGTCCCGAGGACCAGCCCGACGGGACCGAACGCCCAACCGCACAGAGCCGTGAGCGGGCGGAGCAGCGGTTGCGGATCGATGCCCGGCAGCCGAATCGAAAGGACTCCGGAAGGCAGCATGAGCGTTCGCAACATGTCGCGCCGGCGGGCTGCACTCCACAATGAAGCACCGTGGCCGGGAGCATCGGAGATCAACAACCCTTCCCGTCCCAATTGTGAAACGAACGCCACAATGCGATCGGGCGTGATGCGAACCGCCGGAAACTCGGCTCGAAACAGAGACAGCAGCTCGCCGACGGTCCGCCGTCCGTCGAGCCAGCGGAAGATGTGGTACTCTTCGTTGTTCAGATGAAAGAAACGCAGGGAGGTGGCGTCTTTAAGGCACCAGACCCGTTCACCGCGAAATTGCTGTGGATAGGCCGCCAGTTCGGGCCGCTGCCGCAGCGGAATGCGGCGCTCGTTGAGTGAAGGAGCCGGGGAAGCCGGACCTGATGCGGACACCGTATTACTCGCCTTGCCCGGTCGAAGGCTCTTCATCCGCCTCGGTCTCGGGCGGCGCAATCACCAAACGGACCCGGCGGCCCGGCTTGATCCGATAAGCCGGATTTTCGATCTCGGCCCTGATCCGCACCTGCCCGGTGGTCGGTTCGATCTCAGGATCGACGAACGCGATACGGCCTGAGTCAGAAAGTTTCTCGCCGGTCTCGTTGCTGTCGACGCGGACCGTCCAGTTGCGCAGCCCGGCCTCGGGAATCTGTGCGTGCGGGACGAATCCCTCAACCCGGATGGGGTCCATCTGCAAGACGCGGGCCACCGGTTGCCCCGGCTCCACCCACTCTCCGGCGTGCTTGTATAACTCGACCACGGTTCCCCCGAGCGGGGAATCGATTTGGGTTAACTCGAGTCTGAGTTTGGCTTGGCTCAGTTCCGATTGCCGCAACTTCGCGGTGAGCCTCGCGACGGCGTGCTCCTGCTCCAGACGTTTGAACTCGGCCTCTCGCCGCTCCATTTCGATGGCGAGCCGTTCAATTTCCGACTGTGAAACGCTTCCGGGCACGGCTTCGCGGGCTCGCTGAGCTCGCTGCAATTCACGTTCGGCCGACTCCATCGCGCTTTTGGCAAAGATCACCTGACTGCGGTCCTCGGCCTGCCGATCGGCGATGCGGAACGCCGCATCGGCGCGTTCGACTTCCAACTTCGCATCGCGGTCGTCAATGATCCCGAGCAACTGCCCGCGTTCGACGGTCGCTCCTTCCTGAATCGCGATCTCCGCGAGCGCCCCCGCCTGCCGCGCCGGCACCTCGACGTCTTCATTGAGCCGGACAAAAGCAGATTCAACGACAAGTGGTTCGGCTTGCGCCGTATACCCAGGAGCAAACATCGCGACCGAAGCCACGCTCAGAATTCTACCGATTTGAATGGGGGAGTTGATCAATTAACGTCGTCCGCGAAACAGGTTGAAACCGCTCATGGGAGGTCGACTTCGAAAAAATCATCAGACACGGTTTGGCCTGGCGATTCGAGTTGTGCTCGGCCTTCATCGCGTGGAAGTACGTCTCGCGGCGTCAGTGTGAACAAGGCAGCGACAGACAGCACGCACGCTCCGCCACGAAAAATTGCAGCGGCGACCTCGGTTATAACGTAGTCCCAGGAATAGAGGTCGAGTGCCCCAATTGGCAGCGGGCCGAAGTCGGGTAGCAGTTGATAGATCGCCTCCGAGCCCTCGGCCAAACAAAACAGTCCCATCGCGCCAAGAGCCGGTATGGCTGCGGCCCCGAGCTGATCTGACTTCGCAACGAGCAGCATTCCGCACCCGAACGCCGCAATCAAACAGGGCGAAGCGAAAACCAGTTCGGCGACGCAAAAGATCGCCGGCAGGAAGTCGTCCATTTGCAAACTTCACTCTTGGGACTTCATGCGAATCCGCATCCGCATTCACTCCTGCCCGAAGGCCTCTTTCACCGTCGGGCGTTGCAGCACAATGATTGTAAACACGCCAAGCAGCGTGCCGATCGGAATGTTCAAACAATTGATCGCCGACACCACGAAGCAGAACATGTAGTTCGTGCGAGTCGACAACGACCGGCCAATATAGAATTGCAGGAACGCCCCCAGCAGGATGAAAACCGCAAGTCCGATCCCGATGGCCAGAAAGATCTGCCCGAATGTTTCCGGGTCCATGTTACCTTCGACTTCCATATTGCCGTTCATCGCGCCGATACCGACCCCAATATACATAGCCGGGAAGCACATCCCCAGGCAGGCCAGCCCCGCGAACACATAGTGAACGATCGCCAGAATCTTCAGATGCGATACGTCTTCTTCGGTCAGTGAATCGTGCGGCGTGTCAACTTCGTCCATCGATGCGTTTCTCCGGGGTTGCAAGAGTGAAAACACAGCATGACGCGTTGCGCGCTGCGGTTCCATCGTGGAAGCCCGTCGCGTCCATTCATCTTGCAGAGAGTACACAAGAAAAGCCCACGGGCGGCGACCCGTGGGCTTTGCGAAATCACATTTGATGCAGGCTACGAAATCGGCTTGCCGATCTCTTCGATCACCTTGTCGATCAGCCCGTACTCGCGGGCTTCCTCGGCGGAGAGGAAATTATCGCGGTCGGTATCGCGTTCGAGTTCCTCCAGACCCCGGCCGGTGTGCTTCTGGTAGATCTCGTTCATTTTGCGCTTGATCCGAATGACCTCCTTGGCGTGGATGTCGAGGTCCGTTGCCGTCCCCTGATATCCGGCCAGAGGCTGGTGGATCATGATCCGGGCATTCGGCAGCGCGTGCCGCTTGCCCTTGGTACCGGCCGTTAGCAGCAGCGAACCCATGCTGGCCGCCTGACCGAGACAGTAGGTCGCCACTTCGCAGCTCAAAAACTGCATGGTGTCGTAGATGGCCATCCCCGCGGTGATGCTGCCGCCGGGGCTGTTGATGTAGAAGTGGATATCGGCCTTGGGATCCTCGAACTGGAGGAACAGGAATTGGGCGACAAGGCTGTTGGCGACGTCATCGTTGACCTGCGAACCGAGGATCACGATGCGATCCTTCAGCAGCCGGCTGTAGATATCCATCGCCCGTTCGTCGCGGCCGTTCTTGTCGATCACGTACGGGACGAGAGTGGTCATATTCATGGATCAAATTCCGTTGAATGCGGGATATGTCTGTTTCCCGTTCAGCCGCGCCCGAGAGGAAGCGCGCTCCCTTCCGGTCTTGGCTGAACAGATTGAATCAAACGTTAAGGTTTCGGTTGCTTCACCTTTTCGAGGACCTGATCGACCAGGCCGTATTCCACGGCCTGCGGGGCGGTCAGGTAACGATCCCGCTCGGTGTCCTTTGCGATCTGCTCGATCGGCTGGCCGGTGTGATCGGCCAGCACACGGTTGAGGGACTCCCGCGTGTTGAGGATGTCCTGCGCCTGAATTTCGATGTCGGAGACCTGCCCGCCGACTTCGCCGTACGGCTGGTGGATCATCATCTTGGCGTGCGGCAGCGCATACCGTTTCTTCTTCGCCCCCCCGGCGAGCACGATCGCCCCACCCGACGCCGCCAGCCCCACGCAGTAGGTGCTCACGTCGCAATCGCAGAATTGCATGACGTCATAAATCGCCATCGTGGCGGTGACGCTGCCGCCCGGTGAGTTGACGTACATGTGAATGTCTTGGTGCCGGTTCTCGGCCTGCAGGTACAGCAGCTTCATCACGGTGAGATTCGCATTCTCATCCATGATCGGCCCGGCGAGAAAGATAATGCGATTCTCAAGCAGCAGATCGCCGATGCCCATCTGCCGCTGACGCTGGTAATCCCGCGCGGCGGCCATCGGGTCGGTCGGGCTGTGAGCGGCTCCCGACAGGGACAGCCCCAGGGAAGAAAGCGGGTCGGTCATGTTGAACTCCGTTCCATAATCGAATTGACGCCCCGAACGATACGTTGCGAGGGGGAATCGATCAAGGAGAGCGGTTTGGGAGGAGCGGGAAATGAGGGGGAGCGGGAAGGCGGGAAACAGAAGTCAGAAGTCAGAAGTCGGAAGTCGGAAGTCGGAAGTCGGAAGTCGGAAGTCGGAAGTCGGAAGTCAGGAGTCAGGAGTCGGAAGTCATGGGACGGGCGGAGACGGCGCCCGGTCGTCCCGACCGCGGGTAGCCCGGCCGTTCACGGCCGGGTCGCGCAGCGACAAGATGCTTTTCGAGAAGGTGTCCTTGAGTGGTCGGCCACCCTTACTCCTGTGACGCCTTCGAACAGTATCTTCTGCCTGTCGGTCCCTGCCGAGATCGGCGATTCGATGACCAACATTGATGATTCAAGCGAGTGGCCCGGACGATGTCCGGGTCGCGCAGCGACAAGAGATTTCAGTCAGAGATATCCCTGCTAATTTGGCATCGAATGTTGTATGTGGTCGGTAGCTGAATACTCTTGCGGCTACGCCGCACGGACGGTGTCCGTGCCACTCGGAATTTATTAATTTCACTTTCGTAGTCGGCCTTCAACGATCTCATATTGTTCTCAAACAGTAAATCAAAGTGTGGCCCGGACATCGTCCGGGTCGCGTAGAGCACTCAGGCAGAGATGTCCTTACCAGTCCGGCGTCCAATGTTAATTGTGGCCGGCAGCTGAATGCTCTGGCGGCTGCGCCGCACGGACGGTGTCCGTGCCACTCGGGGATTATTAAGTTCTTTCCAGTTGGCAGCCTCTCACTCTCTTTTAGTGTTCTCGAACGGCATCTTGTGCCTGTCGGCACCCGGCCAAAATTGGCCGGGCTACCCGTTTAAGAGTGGCCCGGACATCGTCCGGGTCGCGCAGCGACAAGAGCATCTGGGCAGAGATGTCCCTACCAGTCCGGCGTCCAATGTTAATTATGGCCGGTAGCTGAATACTCTGGCGGCTGCGCCGCACGGACGTTGTCCGTGCCACTCGAAATTCATTAATTTCACTCTCGCAGTCGGCCTCCAACTCTTTCTTAATGTTCTCGAACGGCATCTTGTGCCTGTCGGCACCCGGCCATGAAAGGCCGGGCTACCCAAGTCTTGCTGGTAGCTGACAGCCGATAGCTGACAGCTCTTAAAAAAAAACGGACGCGCGCCCGGCAGTTTTGCCGCGGCAACATCCGCCGCATGGGAAGCTGCAATTAGGTAACTGCACCCACCGGCGGGGCGAACAGAGGCGGTGCGCACCGTGTGTTCCTCCAACCGAGGGGGCTTGGTTGCGCGAATTGGATGAAAGCCACCGAACTCCGATCGGCAGACTAATGATCGATGTCGGCATCGTCCCCCGGCCCTCTCGGGTCGCAGCCGGTGCCATCACACCATTCGCAGACTTTCTCGGGATCGCCCGTCAGGTGCTCAAACCCCCGCCCGCGACATCGTTCGCAAAGTCCGCGACGCCGGGGCAAGATTGCTCCGCCTCGACCGATCGCATCGGAGCCCATTCCAGCGAAATGGAGCCACACCCATTCGATCACTTTTACCACGACCAGTACGACGCAAAGAAATCCAATAATGTAGATCAGCGGCCACATCCAGAGACCTCACAATGAGACAGCCGAACAAAGTGGAGTCGATCACTGAGTCTAATGAAACTCGTCGGGGCGCGGGATCTCTACCTCGAATCTTAATCTGATGATTGTGATTCGCTGACGCTCTCGACGGCTATGATTCAACCAGCCGTTCGAACAGCAACCGGCGAGGATGCCCGGCCCCACGATCAGCGCTCCGCCAATCAGCCAGATGCGGGGATCGAGGCCGAAGAAGGCATTGAGAAATGAGCGATAGTTCTCGGCCGCCTGAACTCCTGCCAGCGACGCAGCGAGGGCCGCTCCCAAGGCCGACAGTCTGACCGCACCAAACTGAAATTCGCGAATCTGGCTTTGGTCTTCCTTCCCCAGCAACGCTGTGATCGAGAGGAACAGATACAGCCAGGCAAGCAGGGCCGATCCCACCGAGAAGCAGAACAGCCCCGGCTGAACAAACCCGAGCAGATCGTAAAGGCGGATGTTCATGGCGACTCATTCTCACCAACGATCCCGGTTCGCCTCAACACTCTTGCAGGTGATTTTTGTCGAGTGGAGACTTTCCGCTGCTGGTTCCGCCAATCATGCTAGGCAGCGGTCCATCAACCGCACTCCCCGGTACCGGAAACCTCACATGCGACGGCTCTTCGACTCACTCAGATTTCTCTCGCTCGCGGTTTCGGTCGTCGGTCTACCCTTGATGGGCGAATCGGCGTGCGGCCAAGACGCAGCACCGATATCTGTCGAAGCAGTCCGGCCCGGCGATTCGGCAGCCGAATATCGAATCAATCGGCGGATGACCTTGGCCTCGCGTCTCGCCGATTTGGCGATCAACAACTATCCGAATGTCGGCTCAGTTAATACGCGCCGAACAATTGTCCGCGAATGGGCAAAGGCGATGGTGATGCTCAATCGGCTCGACGAGGTCGAGCAATTTAGTAACCGTTATCACACCGTTGAATCGGCAATTATCGTTGGCGCGAGGCAGCGACCAGAGCGGGAGAGAGTGGCACGAATGTCAGCTGAAGAGATGATCGCGTACGCGAAAGAGGATCGGAAGCGTCTGAATCGGAGCGGCGGCTACGGCGTCATCAAGAACCGCCTCATCGACGAAGGACGATGGGAGGAATTCTTCGATCTGTTTGGTCGTGACCTCAGTTGGAAGAAAGGCTTTTTCGGTGCTTCCCAGACTTACACCTACGTCGTTCGGCGGGAACTCGCCCGCGGCAATATGCAAGCGGCTCGGAAGGCGGCTCGCAAAGCACTCAGCCACGAGTTGTTCATATCGAAGGGGAAGCCGCGCACACCGAAACCTGATCGTCGGCCATATCCGCTCAAAAGTGCATTGCCTTTGCTCAGACTTTGTGTCGAAGTCGGCGAGGCAAAGTATGCCTGGAAGACGATCAAACCGTGGACCGAATACTCGTACGAGGCACTGGCGACTTTACCAGAACGCTTCCCTGATCAATCGTCCGACCAAATCTTGAAGCTCCTGGACTACGACCTGCAGCGAACCCTGGCTTGGTGGCCGGAGGTCGCTCGACTGGCTGATTCGCAAGACGAACGCGAGTATGCAATCAAACTCATCTCGCTTCTTGAAACGGTCGCGACGGCACCGGTCGACTACGTCGCCGACCGTCGCGACGGGGACGTCGAAAAGCACTCTTCGATTCCGAACTTGGCCTCTGTCGTCCAGATAGTCGCCGCTTGGAAGCGGTTGGGCGAACACGACCGAGCCGAACGCCTTGCCGCCTGGGCCGACGCCGCGGCTCAATTTCTCGGCTTGCAGAAAATGGCCGAAATCGCCCCCACGGCAATCGAAGCGCTTCTGGCAGTCGACGAGACAAGTTATTCGTCCGATATCGCCGCCCGATGGACGACCGGGCAAGCGACGACCCTCGCGCTGGTAGAGATCGCCGAACATCATATCAAAGCAGGCCGACTCGATGCGGCCGCCGATCTTGCAAACGACGTGGTTGAGCACGTCAGGATGATCAAGCCGACCGCAGCACAAAATGACGTCGACCTACGTCTGGCCGACATATTCTTCGAAGCCGGGCTGAACAAAGCAGGCGAGGCTGCATTGAGTCGAACCATGAGCCGCATTCGCGTCGGCCTCCGATACACCGGAAACGGCCGTTCATTCAACGGCATCACTCGCGTTCAGGCCGAGCCGGTCCCTCACGATCCAATGCGGGCGGCCCGCCTGCTGATTCGACTTGGTCGTGTGCGTGAGGCTGTCGAGATCGTCAATTGGGGCTTCAGAAAGCCCCTTGAGCGAATGACCCCTTACACACCACCCCGCGAGCAAACCCTTGCCGAATTGGCTCAGGCTCTGTTGGAAGTCGAAGCAGACCTGGCTGAATAGTGGCGATGTTCGTGGCCACGATCATCGCGGTGTGTAACCACGTCCCAAATTCAACGTCGCTCAATGAAATGGGTCTTGTCCCGCTCGTTGGGATCAATTGAGTTGAAAGGCAGGCGTCAGCTGGTTCGATGTAACTCCACACCGACCAGACTCTTCAACGACACGCTCTCCCAATCCGCTCGCAGAGTCCTGTCAATTCCCCCACTTGTCGTCGGGGTCAAGGTAGCGAACCCACCCGCCAGTAATTTCCCGTAGGGTTTTGGGGCCGCTGGAGCGGGCGATTTCGTCTGCGAAACCAACTGAGATCCTGAGTACCTTCAGCATGCTGCCCTCAGAGAGAGTGCTCGATTCGAAGGTGAAACTGGCCTGATAGTTCTCCCAATCAAGACTGAAAGAGTAGCCATCCAGATTCACACGCCTACTTGAATCGCTGAGGTCTAGAATCAGATCACAAGCCAGCGGATCGCGCGGTGTGACAACCGAACTAACAATATTCTCGGCGAGGACCGCCGCACGAATTTGCCTACGACCGACTGCGTCGTCAACGACCGCGAGCGCGATGACACCGTGTGTTCTGAAGGACGGTTGGAACCTCAGAACCCAAAGCTTGCCAACAATCGCACCCCGAAAGCCCCAACGTCGGTCACCCCAATCCACCCGGTGCTTTGCTCTTAAGGCCGACAGCCCAAGAGCAGCAGCGATCGCGGAGTCGGTCGGAGCGATCGTGTGCTGCAGGCGTTGAACAAAATACCGGTAAGCGTCCGACACGAGCAGCCCCACAAAGTAAATCACCTTCGGCTAACCAGACGATGTATTGGAGCGTAACGTGAGCACCTTCAGTTCCGCGATCACTTACGGTAAGTCGAGTTCAATATTCGCGGACTTTGTGGCGGAATCGGTCACGAGTGACCACGAATTAGAATGCTCACGCTTTCCGCTCGCCTGGTTCTTACTTCAACAACGGCACAATCCAGATTGCGGTCGAGTTGATTAACGCTTGCGCATCCGCTCGATTGCCTTCAGAATATCGGGCCTCGCCTTTGCCGAACTCATCCAACGCGGCATTCGACTCACCAGTGTCTGATTCCTGATTCCGTAAGAGGATTGGCCGCGCTGGCGGTGATGAGCGGCTATATACCGCTCCAAAAACGTAAGGTGTTCGTAATTGAGCGTTCACAGAGTATGGCCGCGAAGATATGTTCGGAGCCAAAGCTCGTGCGCGGAGCCATCGAACAAGACCAGCAGCCCCTCGCTGGAATCAATGCGGTAAGAATTCAGGTTTTGGCGAAAGTGCTCGCAATGACCACAAGTGATGCAGTCTTTCAGCTTCGAAAACTCCGCCTGCCGCAAGCATACAGGACAGCAGTGTAAAATGCGGTCATCGAAGGAATCGAGCGTCGCTCCGGCATCTATGAACCGCTCAGACACAACGACCCCACAGACGTGTGCGCTCAGTTCCGCAATTCGAACGCAGGGTATTGCCAACTGATACGCTCACGCGTCCGGACCTCTCGTCACTCCCTGCTTCCAACTCTCTCAATCACTCCCCGTCATGGTCGTGGTCGTGGTCGTGATCCCCGTCATGGTCGTGGTCGTGCTGTTGGTGATCGACGAAGCCGCAGACTGATTCGTCGACGGCTTCGATGCGATCTGAATCGCGGCCGGGGGCGGGGACGGTTTTCATCTCCGACTTGTCGAGCACGAAGTCGATCGCCTTCCGCTCGCGAAGTTGGGCCTGCAGGTTTTCGATCATGCCGCTCTTGCGGAGGCGGGCGGCGACGCGACGCGGGCTTTCGCCGGCCTGCATTGCCATCATCGTGATTTCCATCTCGATGTCCTGCGACGTGACTTCGATGTTCTCCTGCTCGGCGATCTTATCGAGCACGAAGTGCTGCTTGAGGGCTTCTCGCGTTTCGCTGATCGCGTTCTGGCGAATCTGATTCTCACGAGCCCGGATCTCCGCGGAGGTGTAACCGGCCTGCTGCATTTCGAGAATCTCTCGACGCAGCGCGTTGTCGGTTTGCCGGCGGACCAGTTTCTCCGGCAATTCCCAGTCAGCGCTGGCGGTGATCTTGGTCAGCACCTGATTGCGGGCGTGCTGCCGTTGCTGGTGCTTGCCCTGCCGCTCAAGCGAATTGCGGATGTTGTCACGCAGTTCTTCTTCGCTCTCGACGCCCACGCGATCGAGCAGCGACGCGTTCATCTCCGGCAATTCGAGCCGCTTCAGGTCGAGCAATTCGAACTCGGCAGTGACCTTCTCACCCCGCAGCTCGACCTTTTCGGCCTCGGGCGAAACGCTGATCTCCGTCGTGATCTTCGCATCGATCTCGGCCCCTTCGAGCAGTTCGCCGAAGTTGTCGATCTCGGCATCACGCAGGTAGAGGACCGGCTTGAGTTCGGCGGTGAACTCTTCGATCTCGTGGATCACGTCGTTGCCGTGGGTGAACTTCGCCGCGAGGGTGAGGTGGTCCCCCATCTCGGCGTTCCCCTCTTCCGGGACGAGCTGACCGTATTGGGCGAGGTAGCGATTCATCGCCGCCTGCACCTGCTCATCGGAAACGTCGGCGTCGTACTGTTCGATCTCGAGACCGGTGTAATCGGGCATGTCGAAATCGGGGCGAACCTCGACGTCGAACTCGTACTCGAAGTCACCTTCGTCCGGAATGTCGAGCGTCTCGATATCGAGATCGGGCTCGTTGATCGGCTCCAGATTCTGCTCTTCGGCGAGCTGTTCGAGGCTTTCGAACAGAATCTTCTGCTTCACGCGGACGTCGAGGTCGTCCTTGAACCGCTTCATGACGAGTTCTTTGGGTGCCTTGCCTGGGCGGAAGCCGGGCACCTGGGCGGACTCGGAGAA
Organism: Stratiformator vulcanicus; assembly: GCF_007744515.1. Lineage (NCBI taxonomy): Bacteria > Pseudomonadati > Planctomycetota > Planctomycetia > Planctomycetales > Planctomycetaceae > Stratiformator > Stratiformator vulcanicus. The sequence goes on along the minus strand of NZ_CP036268.1, from coordinate 1,709,355 downwards.
CTCATCCGTCATCTCGTCATAGCAGCCGTCGATGTCTTCTCGGGCGACGGTGACGCGGACGTGTTTCAGGCACGGCCCGGAATCTTTGACGTCGACGTTGAGATTCAGGCGTTTTTCTTCGGCTTCGGGTGCGGCGACGTCAGTACTCATCAAAATCTCCGGCTCTGCGAGCGGCTATCAGCTATCAGTTGTCAGCTGTCAGCTGTCAGCTTCGCAATTCTGGGTGTAACGCTCAAGGGTCCGGCGCGAGGAAAGCGTTTCACGGACCGAGAAAGAAAAAGCCCCCGCCACCGGCGAGGGCCGTTTGATGCTGATCGCTGGCAGCGAAAAGCTGACAGCTATTTGGAAAAAGCGGCTGAAGGGATTCGAACCCTCGACCTTCTGCATGGCAAGCAGACGCTCTAGCCAGCTGAGCTACAGCCGCATTGTTCACTCCCAAAGGAGTGGCCCGCAATTATCACTTCCCCAGCGGGTGAGTCAACCGAAAGTGGATGGAATTGTAACCAATCCCCGCTCTCATCAGAGAGTGTATCAGGCATGATCAGGTTCGCCAAAATCATCATTCGCTGACTCTGGACCCACGCCCCCGCTCCTCCTGATACCGAAAAATCGATCGACGACCATTATCGAAATCAATATCACAAAGGTTGCTAAACCGCACAGCACGAAAATAGCGACCATGCTCATCGACACCTTCATGAACCAGACCGGAGGCCGCCTGAGGTATGGTGAGATGATTGCCAATCCGCAAACAAAAAGCACCGCTGAGACCAATTGTGTCGCGGAAAGAATCGCAAGAACGAATTTGATCCGCGACAGGAGGTCGACGGTCGGTGGATAATCATTTCCAGCGGGACTACTGCCGCAGAGAGTTCTTTCCCGGCGGAATCGAGTCCAGATGAATCCGACGAACAATGTTAACCCCGCCAAGAGCGATAACATCGCGATCCGCCAAACGCTCTCGATATCAAGCAGACCGAATGCCGGCGGGTTATTCAGCAAAGAGACCACGAGGCCAACTGCGGCAAAAATCAAGACGAACGCGGCTCCGGCTGTAATCCGCGATATCCAGCGCTTCACGTTCGATCCAATTCACTGGTTTGCGGAAGTTTGCGAGACGGATGGTATTGCCGCGAGAAGCGCCAGCAGGCAGAGCCCGACGAGTAGCGAAAGTTGCGCTCCGCGCCAAATCGTATCGATATCGAGCAGTCCCGCAGCGGGGGGTTCCAGTCGCAGGCTGATCGCCAACGCAATCGCCAACAGCGTGTGCGTAGCGGCGAGGATCGCCAGGCCGAGTTTGATCCAGCGGAGTTTCACGGTCGGAGCGCTCCCTGGCAGTCGCGGCTAAACGGAGACGTGTTCGACGCAATCCGATCGTAATCGGATTTCGTCGGCGATGCCGTCCCAGAGCCCAATTCGTTTTGCAATCGCCTCGCGGGCCGCACCCGCCGCGGCGTTCCACGTGGAACGATCATCGCCGCACAGCCGGTCGACGAGCCGCCGCGAGAGCGGGCCGTGCTCATCCCCGTCGATCTCAATATGCCGCTGCAGGTAGTACACGAACCGCTCCGTCCGGCTGCCCTGATCTTGCAGCGTCGCGACGAGCCGAGTGAACATCTCTGGAATGAGATCCTCGCGACCGAAGCAGAACGCGGCCGCGACCTCGGCTGCGGAGCCGTTTGTGGCCAGGTCGAGATTGTGCCGGGTGAATTCGGACGTTCCACGTGGAACATCGAGGCCGCCCAGAGCGTCTTCCCATGACCGGCCTGATCGCAGATGATCAAGCATTTCGTCGATCGGATCGGTGTCGGCCCCCTGCTCCGCCATCGCCTCGCGGTACAGGTCGAAGTGGCTGGCGTAGCCGCCCCGGCCGTCCTCATCGCATTCCTCGCCGAGCGTGATCTCGTTGACGAATCGGGCCAAGGCCGCATCAGTCGGCGGAAGCCACGGGGCCGCCGGGCAGGTGACTTCCCGTCGCAACCGCCCCAACAGCGACATGAAATCCCACACCGCGAAGATGTGGCTCCGCATGAAAATACGCAGGGCTGAGGGAGAATCGACACGGCGGTAAATCGAATGCTCAAGCAATTCGCCGCGGATGTCGGCGATCTGGTCGGCAATGAATTCGGAAGCGGTCATCGGAGTGCAATCAAACCTTCGGGCGAGCGGTGTCAGCCTGCTGATCTCAGCACTCATTTATAGCGCTGAACGAGACCAAAATGCAGGGACGGGACCGAGCGATGCGACAATTCTTCGGCGCTTGATCGACTTTTGAGCGACCCACACAAGCCCGCAGCGCAAGCAAGGGACCTCAATCTCACGCCCTGAACTCGGAATCGAAAGCGTGCTCTCGAATAGCGGGAGACGTTCACGAAAAGTTGGGAATCGACGAGCAAATCCCTTGCTTGCGCTGCGGGCTTGTTTTGGGGGTATTCACCCCAAATCAATCGTCTCGCCTCGCCGCGCTGACTCGAGTAGCGCATCGACCACCCGTTGCGTTTGCAGAGAGATCTGACCCCACCGCGGATCGAGGTCGTCCCGCACGCATTGGCAGAAGTCGGCGACCATGTCTTCGATCTGATCGCTCGATTCGGAGATATGTTCCGAGCTCTTGCCACCGCTGTCGTGAATCCAGAAGCGGGGCTTCTCCGGCTTCCAGGCCCTGACGAAGTCGTCGCAAATGAGCGAGGCATGAGTGCCGCCGGCTTCAAACCACTTCCGCATGGCGGTGTCGAATCCGCAATCGAACGAGGCGACGCCGCCGCCTTCAAACCACATCACGCCGCTCGCTTCGACATCAACGCCGTGCTCGAACCGGGCGGTCGCCCAGACGCGCTCGGGCAATTTTCCGAACGCCCACAGCGAAACGCCGACGTTGTACCAGCCGAGGTCGAACAGCGAACCGCCGCCCGATTCGGGCCGCAATCGCAACTCGGTCGCCGGTTCCCAGCCGGGCAGACCGTGAAATGTGAAGGCCGAAGTCACCCGGCGGATCGGACCGAGCAACTCGTCATCCAGCACATTTCGCATGTCGCGGGCGCGAGGCGTGTGCAGCCACATCACGCCGTCCATCAGTTGCACGCCGGCTTCGGCGCAGGCGGCGATCATCTCTTCGCCCTCGGCCGCATTCATCGCGAGCGGTTTCTCGCACAAAACGTGCTTGCCGCGCTCGGCGGCCGCGATCGTCCACTCGCGGTGCAGTGACGGCGGCAGCGCGATATAAACCGCCTCGACCGCCGGGTCGTCGAGCAGCGCGTCGTACGAATCGAACGACCGCCCCGCTTTGTTTTCATCCGCCCACGAGCGGGCGCGCTCCTCCGATCGGCTCGCGACCGCTTCGAGCTTCGACGCGGAGCAACCGCGAATTGCCGCGCCGACTTTCGTCGCGATCCGCCCGGTCCCCAAGACGCCAAACGACACCGGCTTCGCTTCGGGTTGGTCAGTCGATCCGTTCAATCTTCGCCCACCTTCGGCAGCATGATCATGCGGGAATCGCTCAGCACTTTGGACAGAGCCAGGTAAAGTTCGCGGCGGATGTCACGGAGCACAATCGGGGGTTTGACGATCCTGCAACTTCCGGTCTCGCACAGTTCGTCACTGCGGTCGATCAGTGATTCGCCCAGCACCGCCACGCAGGCCACTTTGGGATCGTTGCTCCACTCCTGAATTTTGTCGAAAGCTTCGAACAACTCATCGCCGACCGAATCGCCCATCAGCAAAATGGCATCGGGCGGGTTGTTTCTTAATCGCGCGACCGCCCGCGACGAGTCGCTCACGATCATCACGCGGAAGCCGCGCTTCGACAAGTAGTCCCGCAGCTTGTCTTGAAAAGCCGGGCGATGGTCGACGCACATCACCGAGGGGCGAGGCTTCTCCAGAGGCCGCGGCGGCGGGCGGTTCGGTGCCTCTCCGGGGACCGACTCGTTCATATTTCTGAGCACCCGCGCGAGCTCGTCGGCGACTTCTTTGGGCGTTTGAAACCGGTGCGCCGGGTCGACCCGCAGCAGATGATCGACGACCTCAGCCACATCGAGTGCGAGCGTTGGCTGCACCCGACGGATCGGGTCGAGCATCGTGTAGCGGCTCGGCTCCTTGCGCTCTTCGTAGGTCACCGCCTTCCGCAAAGGCGAACGCCCCACAAGCAGTTCGAAGAAGATCACACCGAGGAAGTACAGATCGCTACGAGGGTCGTCGTCCGGGGCACGCGAGACTTTCTCCAGCACCGTATATTCGACGACGCGCTGGTCGTCGAGGCCGTATTGGTCGTCGTGTCCGGCGAGGCCGAAGTCGACCAATTTAATGACGCCGGTCTCCGTCATCAGCACGTTAGATGACTTCAAATCACGATGGCTGACGCCACGTTCCAAAGCGTACTCAAGCCCCTTGGCGATTTGATAAATGATCTGGCAGGCTTCGACCGGTTCGAACCGTTTCCGGATCGTGACGAGTTCGCGAAGATTCCCCCCGCCGACAAACTCCATCACAAAGAAGTGATGCTCGCCTTCGTTGCCGACGTCGAAGATCGGGACGATATTGCGATGCCGTAGCGTCATCAAGAGCTTGGCTTCGCGGTGAAAGCGGGCCACTTCTGAGGCCACCATCGCGTGCCGATTCCTTAGCAGCTTGATCGCGAAGATTCGGCCGTCACGCAGCGACTCCGCCTTGAAGACCCGTGCGAAGCTGCCCGCGGCCGCTTTGAACAACAGGCGGTAGTCCCCGAGCACGAGCCCGTCGAGTTCCCCCTTCTTGATTCGTTCCACGTGGAACGACGTCAGAATCCCCTTGCGGACCGCGACCTTGAAGAAGGCGTCAACGTCCGCTTCTTTGACGTTCAGCTCGGCCGCGATTTCCCGAACCTGCGTCTTAGTGACGAGCCGCTCTCCGACGAGTTGCTCCGCCAGTTTGCGAAGTTCGGAGAGGGCCATGGGTATAAAATGCGCAGCCTGCCGCTTCATGTGAGGCGGAGACCGGCAACCGACGGGGGAACGGGATCGCGACCGGCAACGCGCAGAGTGTACCGATGCGGATCGTGGGTTTGAAGTATCTGCCTCAAACTCCGATCGGCACCGCGGAGTTTCCCCGAAATCAGCCGCAACTCGGACCGTAAAAACCCCTGTCGGTGTCGCGGTTTCTGCGGAGAGAGCGTCCGGTCGCCTCGCGTAAGATGCCCGTTCCGCGAGGCTTCGACTCACGCCGCGTCATCGCCGTATCGTTCGCGAAGGCACCGCTCGATCAATTCGGCCCGAGGCCGTCCGAGCGTTCGCTCGACATTGCGACTTTCCCCGACAAGGCTGGCAGCAACTATAATCTCCAATGTGATTGCCGAAATCGCAAAGACGGCGGCCCCGCGGTGATAGGTATCGAAGAAGCCGTTCGTTCGCACGAGTAAGACGTGCCCCAAGATGATCGCGTAAGCGACAAAGACGAAGTTCCCGAGGGCAAACAGGCCCGGCAACGCGGTCGGGGTTGATAGCCAACGCGAGCAGATCTCGGTCAGCAGCGACTTCCACGCCGCCAATCCTCCCGCGAGCAGCGCGAGCGTCAGGCTCGCGGCAACGGGGACGAACAACGCCGGTCCCTCGATCCCGCGCCACCAGCCGATAATCGACGGCAGCAGCGCAGCCAGGCTCACCGTCACCAGCGCCCGTCGCCAGCGACGCGTCTGCTCGTCGACCTGCTCAGTGCCGGGGCGCGTCAGAAGATGTTGTCGATCGGATAGAAACTTCGGCCGAACGTATCGCCAGCAGAAGGACGCCCACTGGTTGTGATGGACATGACCGGTCCGATCGCGAAGCCACAGGATCAATGTCGCCTGGCTCGATCGATCGAAATTGTCGAGTTTGAGTTTCGGCTTGGCTTCCACATTGTAGCTGTAGTTTTCGAAGTGCTCATCGGCGACACGTTCGTGAAAGCAGACCAACGTGGAGAGCCGCCGCCACTCAACCGCCGAGAGGTTAGCGACGCGAATCCGGTCGGTCCGGATCAACCCCCGCACCACGATCTCACCGGCTTCCAGCGAGGTTTCGATCAGGTAGAACCTCCACAGCAGATTGATCGACACGCACGCCAGGATCGCGCCCGGTATGATCGGGCAAAACAGAGACTCCAACGCTGGCGCCGTGGGTCGACCGAGCAGGCTGAGTGTCGGGACGAGAATGATCAACGCCCACAGCAGCGACAATCCGCCACAGATAAATCCACCGATCCGTAGCCACGGCGAATTCGTCAGAATGATCCGTACTTCGCTCGGCTCAGCTCCGGTTGCCTCAGCCGTTTCGATTTGAGAACCAGACTCCATCGAGGACGCTTCCTTGAAACCAGCATCATTGCTACTGCCGCTCATCTTCACCCTCGCGTGTTCGGCCGCCGCTGATCAAGCTGACCAAGCTGGCGGAATCGAACGGCAGGACCTGTACGCAGCCGGACGCGGAGGTTATGCCGTCTACCGTATCCCGGGAATGATCGCGACCGCCGACGGAACTCTGCTCGCCTATTGCGAAGCCCGGCGCACCAAGCACGATTGGGCCGACATCGATATCGTCTGCCGGCGAAGTACGGACGGCGGGCAGACTTGGGCAGGGCCACAGGTCATCGCCAACGTACCTGAGCAAACCCCTCGCAATCCCGCCGCCATCGCCGTTCGGCAGCGATCGCCGAAGCTCGCCGCCGGCCCGACCTGCAACAATGCCGTGATGATTGCCGGCGATCAGCCCGGACTGGTCCATTTGCTCTACTGCGTCGAATACCAAACGTGCTGGTACAAACGCAGTCTGGATGACGGCATCAACTGGTCGGAGCCGACGGAGGTCACGCCGGCGCTGGAGCGACTGAAAAGCGAGTTCGATTTTCGCGTCGTCGCCACCGGACCGGGCCACGGATTGCGACATTCGTCGGGTCGGCTGATCGTGCCCGTTTGGTTGTCGATGGGCCGCGGCGATAACGCCCACGGCACGATTTGCGTGACCTCACTCGTCAGCGACGATGCCGGGGCGACTTGGCAGTCGGGCGAGATCGTCGCCAAGCCGCCTGAGTTTGCCGACCCCAACGAGACCTGCGCGGTCGAATTGAGTGACGGACGGGTGCTGTTCAACAGCCGAAATACGGATCGCCGAAACCGCCGACTGATTGCGATCAGCGAGGATGGCGCGACCAACTGGTCTCCACCTCGCTTCGACGACCAACTCGTCGAACCGGTCTGCCAAGGCAGCCTGCTTTCAATGAAGGATCGGAACGGGACGCACCTCATTCTCTTTTCCAATCCGCGAAGCCTCGCGCCGGTTCCCGGTCGCCCCGACTCGACTCGACGGTCGCGGCAGAACCTGACGGTTCGGCTCAGCGCTGACGACGGTCAGTCCTGGCCGAGCTGGCGGACGATCGACCCAGGCATCAGCGGCTATTCCGACTTGGCATCGACCGGCGATGGGCAAGTCTTCTGCCTCTACGAAAACGGCCGGGACGGGCGAAATCAATTCGCACACGACTCGCTCACCCTCGCCCGCTTCAGCCTCTCGTCGATTCGCACCGGCGATTGATCCATACCAGAGCAAACCGCCGGAAGGCCATCACTCCTTTTGATTTTCACCCGGCACTAAGCGCCATCGGAGTTCGGTTCGCTTCCCTTCATGAATCGCCAGACTCAGTTCCGCATCGTCGCGGAAAGTCCGCCCGGCGACCTGAACCGCGGGCAGCGCGACTTCAACCGGACCGGTTCCCTGAAACGGCCAAGGATCGGCTGAGAATATCTGAAGACGATCCTCATCGCTTGGTTGGGGAGTCAGACTCACGCGCAGGCCTTTGCGTTCTGAGATCGAGAACGTCTCCGGTCGATCGCGCTCCGCCAGACACATCCACAGACTGAGCCAGTCAAAAAACCGGACATAGCGAAACCCGGTATCGATCAATTGATCGTACGAGTCGCCGGCGAAACCGCGCAGCGCCACAAACGATCGGGCCTCACGCACGGTCGACTGCTGATCGAGAAACGTTTCTGCAAACCGTTCAACGTCCGGATCGTCGGCCCGGTCGACAAGTCCGTCCTGCTCTCGCGCATTCTCGCGCCGCGCCAGCATCGCCTCGGCCAAGGCCGTGAAGTGCACGCTGACCCAGATTTCACCGAACGGCGTCGCCCCGTCGAGTTGCAGATCGACCGAGTAAACAGAACCGGCTAACGGGTAGTCGTCCCGCCGAATCACCTTCGCTTCTCGAAGTTCGTCGAGAATCTCAACGATCGTCTCCCGAGGGATGTCCGGTCCGGCCGACACTTCGAGGTCCGCGATCACGTCGTGCAGGGTGAAGGTCGGTCGGTGCGACAGGACCTGCCGCAGGACGATCGCCACTTCGGGCGTCACGTCGATGCCGGCGCGGTCGAGCAGTCCGAGCGCCTCGGCTTCGGACGCGGTCCCCTTGCCTGCCTGTTCCACACTGCGGGCCCAAATCCGGACGGCGTCCTCGATCGGGACATCGAGGAACGATTGCGGGAATCCGGTCTCCGGATCAACTGAGGGGTTCTGCTCCCAGAACCGCCAGCCTTCATCGTGGTCACGAATCGCCGGGAGCAGCATCTGCGGCACCGGCAATTTCGGAATCGTTCGGTTCCCCCACAGCGCAGCCAATCGCGCCGCCAGATGGGCGTGGTCGACCTGAGTGATCAGTAACCAACCGTCTTCGCAGTCCCGTCGAATCATGGCATCAATGATCGCGAGGGCTCGGCGGAAGAATCGGCATCGGCTTCGACCTTGTATTCGAGAATCCGGTCGAGGCGATACTGCTTCCGCTTGCCGTCGCGATGGCAGAAGGCGAGCAGGTACGAGGCACCCCGCCCGCGGATAATTTCCAGTGGAGTGACCGAACGGGCACAGCCCGATCGGCTCCCCCCATCATAAACGATCGAGAGCCGTGCGCCGCTGGAAATGGCGTCAGCAATCCCGCGGGCTTCGGCGGGCAAATCACTATCATCGACGACTCGGCTTCGGGAAGACCGGGCCGGACGATAGGGCCGCCGCTGAGGGATTTGAGCCGAGAAGTGATGAGACGGAGAGAGCGCTAACAGGTCGGCCGCCAACCGCGGCTGTGGCGGCAGCGCGGTCAGATTCAGAAAGACCTCTTTCAAAGCGAGAGAGTCGTCGAGCCCGCGGTGTTCCGAAGACCGGGTTACGGCGAACGCCCGCGTCAGCGCTTTGAGGGAGTAAGAGGGCAGACCGCGAAACCGCCGTCGTGCGAGGCGAACCGAATCGATCACCTGATGCACCGGCGGGACCGTTGACGTTTTCGCCAACGCCGCACTCACAAAGCCGACGTCAAAAGCGGCATTGTGCGCCATCAGGATCGTCGATTCAGCCGAGCCAAAGAAGTCGATCAACTGAGGCAGCACGTCATCGATCGCCGGGGCATCGACCACCATCGCGTCGGTGATTCCGTGCACGCGAATGACTTCGGGCGGAATCTCACGTCCCGGATTGACCAGTTGCTCAAACCGCCCGAGTTCTGTTCCGTCAGCTCGAAAACGAACGGCGCCGACCTCGACGATCTCCCCGAAGGCCGCCGAGCAGCCGGTGGTTTCGAGATCGAAAGCGACGAATTCGATGTCGCCGAGCGACCGCTGAGAAAGCAACTCCCGCATCCGTTCTCCGTCCGTGCTCCAGGAATCGACCTCACCATCGCTCCGACGATCTTACCCGAAACCGCCGCGAAGTGAATCGCACCGCACCGCATTCACCGTCACACCGACGCGTCACACGATAGCCCGAAGCGCAAGCGAGGCCGAGAACTTTTCGGTGAAAGACATGCAAACCTCACCCCGAAGATTTCAATTCGACACCTAACGGCCTCGCTAGCGCGTCGGGCTAGCGAGCATCGACGAAACCTCGACATAAGCCGCGCACGGAGTAAGCGGATCGACCGAAGCGATCGCAACACCAGCAAGTGGGCGTCAACGAGCGACCGAACGAAGCACCGATAGCCCGACGCGCAAGCGAGGCCGAGCAATTTATCCGGTCGAAGACCTCTTCCGCCCGCCCCGGAAATTCCAAATTGCTATCTGTCGGCCTCGCTGGCGCGTCGGGCTATCGAGCATCGACGAAACCTCAACAAGCCGCGCACGGAGTAAGCGGATCATCCGAGGCGATTGAGCAACAGCCGGAAATCGTCACCAATTGATCTGCCAATTCACCGATAGCCCGACGCGCGAGCGAGGCCGAACAACTTTCGGGTCGAAGACCTCTTCCGCCCGCCCCGAAGATTCCAAATCGACACCTGACGGCCTCGCTGGCGCGTCGGGCTAGCGATCGGCGATCACCGCAGAGACTATGGGGACCGCACTGCCTACATCCGGTCACGCCCTTTGCGATCCTGTGCTTCCGTCACATACATGATGCACCGTTCCAGTTGCGAATCAGATCTGACAAATCGAACGCTCCCGCCTTCGGTCCACCATTTGCGACGAGCGCCGTCGATCTCGTCCCGAAGCCTTCGCGTCGCCCATGCTTTCAATTGCTCACGGACGTTTGCCGGATCGACATCGACCGCCGTCACGACCACGTGAACGTGATTCGAACGGACCGCGCAGGCATGCAGGTGCCAATTCCTAATCTCACAATGGCGGTTGATTGTGCGCTCGACGAGTTCTCGGCAGTCTCGCGATAGTTTGACCTCCGACTCCACCATCATCCGATTCGCGATCTCTTTGACGCGACTGTCCGGTGCTTGTTCACCGCAACCTCGCGCGACCCATCCGCGCTCATCACCGGGCATCCATGAGCCGTAAGTGGTCCAAGTCAGGAAGTAGGCAATCACGTCGCTCATTACTGATGCCGTACCGAAACACCGATCCCGTTCGAGTTCAAGCCAATGTCACGATAGCCCGACTCGCGAGCGAGGGCGAGCTTTTTCGCAGTCGAAACCGCATCAACGTTGAAACTGACTAATCAGCGACTGCTCAGACCATTCCCGATTGATCTGCCAATTCGCCGATACCCCGACGCGCAAGCGAGGCCGGAAAACCGTCTTTGTAGAGCGCATCCGAATTCCTTTAATCAATTCTCGCAGGCCGATTTCCTGAGACGCTTCAAAGCTCACTTGGAGAGATTCGATTGAACCCTGACGGCCTCGCTGGCGCGTCGGGCTATTGGTAATGCATGAGCCCCCTCAACAAGCCGCGCACGGAGTAAGCGGATCATCCGAGGCGATTGAGCAACAGCCGGAAATCATCACCGATTGATTTGGCGAATCGCCGATAGCCCGACGCGCGAGCGAGGCCGTAAAACCATTTTGGTCGAGCGAGTTCGAACCCCTTCGATCAATTCCAACAGGCCTATTTTCGAAGGCGTTTTAGAGCTCAGTCGCAGCGATCCCAATCGAAACCGAACGGCCTCGCTGGCGCGTCGGGCTATTCGGCTAATTTGGCGGAACTCTCAATCGCCGACGAGTTCCCAGGTTGCTTCGGCGATCGCGCGTTCTTCGCTTGTGGCAACGACCAGCAGTCGGACGTTGCTTTCGTCGGCGTGGAAGGAGAACTCGCGTCGACCCGCTTCGAGATTTCGATCTTCATCGAAGACGATCCCCAGTTGTTCCAAACCTCGGACCGTGCGCGAGCGAACGACGGCGGAGTTCTCTCCGATCCCGGCCGTGAAGACGACCGCATCCGCACCGCCCAATGCGGCCAGGTAGGCACCGATGTATTTGCGAATGCGGTAGCAGAAAATGTCCAATGCCAGTTCAGCCGCTTCGTTGCCCGCCTCGGCTTTTTGCACGATTCCGCGGACGTCATTCTCGCCGCACAGGCCCTTCAGGCCGCTTTCCTTGTTGAGAAGTCGATCGATGTCTTCGGCGGTTCGACCCGTCTCGCGGATCAAAAACATCGGGATCGCCGGGTCGAGATCGCCGCTGCGGGTTCCCATCACGAGGCCTTCCAAAGGCGTCAGCCCCATGGAGGTGTCGACGCATTCGCCGCCATCGATCGCCGCGACGCTGGCCCCATTGCCCAAGTGCAGCGTGATCAGCTTGAGTTCTTCCAACGGCTTTCGGAGCTGCCGGGCGGCGCGGCGGGCGACGTAGGCGTGCGAGGTGCCGTGCATCCCGTAGCGGCGAATCGCGTGCTTGCGGTAGCACCACGCGGGCAACGCGTATCGATAGGCCCGCGGCGGCATCGTCTGATGAAAGGCCGTATCGAACACGGCGACCTGGGGAACGTCCGGCAGCACCTGCCCGGCCGCTTTGATGCCCTCGACCGCCGCGGGGTTGTGCAGCGGTGCGAGTGGCGCGGCCTTCTTAATCTTATCGATCACCGCCTTCGACACGACGACCGGTTCGCTGAAGCTCTCGCCGCCGTGGACGATGCGGTGACCGACGCCCAGGCACTCAATGCCTCCTCCAAGGACCCCGGCCTCCCGCAGTGCTTCGAAGACCAGCTCGAGTGCTTCGCGGTGATTCGCGGCCGCACTCTTCTCGGTCATCTTCGCACCGCCGCATCGCAGTTCGAGACGTCCTTTCGCCTCACCAATGCGCTCCACAATACCCGAGGCGACGGAGCCGATTTCAGGTGTCGCGAAGATTTCGAACTTGATCGTGGAACTGCCGGAATTCAGAACAAGGAGCATGATGAATATCTTAGAACAGACTGTAGATCAGATAGATTTTGTGAACGTCCCGACGATAAAATTGCTATTGCAAATGGCAGCTTGAAATCAAGATGTCGGATTCAGTCATCACGATCAGCGGCCACCGTCTGCACGACGCACCAATCGACAGCACCCCATGCAGTCGGATCGACGTATATTAGCCGCAGACGCTCTTGCCCGTTAACTGACAGGTGTGCGTCGGACATCCGTGCGTCAGGAACGGTACGCACACGTAGGGCATTCAACGCAGGAGTACGAGTTGAGAGCGCAGCGCAACGGTTCCGAATTACTCGCCCATTTGTGCCTGAATCGCAGTGATCGCGACCGTGTTGACGATGTCGGGCACGGTGCAGCCGCGGCTCAGATCGTTCACCGGTTTTCGCAGCCCCTGTAGCACCGGCCCCACGGCGACCGCGCCCGAGCTGCGCTGCACAGCTTTATAAGTATTGTTACCGGTATTGAGATCCGGAAAGATCAGCACACTGGCTTGGCCGGCGACTTCACTACCAGGAAGCTTCGTCCGCGCGACCGATGGCTCAACGGCAGCGTCGTATTGAATCGGTCCCTCGAGTTTTAGGTCGGGCCGCTGCCCCCGGGCGAGTTCCGTTGCTTTACGGACCTTATCAACGTCCGCCCCCTTGCCGCTTTCGCCCGTCGAATACGACAGCAGCGCGACGCGCGGCTCGATGCCGAATGACTCAGCGGTGACGGCGCTGCTGATCGCAATCTCCGCTAATTCTTCGGCCGTCGGATCCGGATTAACCGCGCAGTCGCCGTAGACGAGGACACGATCGGACAGGCACATAAAGAATACGCTACTAACAAGCGATACGCCCGGAGACGTCTTAATGAATTCGAAAGACGGCCGAATCGTGTGCTGCGTCGTATGCACCGCTCCGGACACCATCCCGTCCGCCTTGCCGAGATGAACCATCATCGTGCCGAAGTAGCTCAGGTCGCGCATCCGATCCCGGGCGGCATCCTCGGTCATACCCTTGTGCTTGCGCAATTCGAAATAGGTCGCACCGAATTCTTCGAGCAGGTCGGAATGTTCCGGGTCGATGAGCTCAAACTGGTCGGAGTCAATTCCGATCGCGGTTGCTTCGCGGCGAATGACGTCGATGTTTCCGAGCAGCGTCACGTCGACGACCCGGCGGCGGTGGAGGATTTCGGCGGCTTTCAAGATCCGCGGCTCCGTCCCTTCCGGCAGAACGATGCGTTTGACGTCGGCTTGCGCTCGCCGAATCAGCTCGTACTCGAACATCAACGGCGTCACGCGAGACGTTTTGACCGAGGTCAAACGCTGTTCCAAAACCGTCGCATCGACGTATTGCTCGAACAGGCCGAGCGCACTGGCGATCTTTCGCTCGTTCTCAGGTCGCAGCACCGCGGGGACCGAGTTGACGTCCATCGCCGTCGTGAATGTGTCGGTCTTGACCGCGAGGATCGGCACCGGTGCCAAGCCGGCAATAACCGCTTTGACCGCCGGTTCCGGAACGAGACCGCCCGTCAACACGACACCCGCGATCGTCTGACTGTTGCTCGAAAGCACGCTGGTGATCGCCGCAAGCAGAATGTCGGACCGGTCTCCCGGAGTGATAACCAGGTTGCCTTCCTTGAGTCGCTCCAAAAAGTGCGGCACCTGCATCGCCGCAACGACATACTTGCGAACTTCGCGATCGAGTCCCGACGGGTCGCCGAAGAGCAACTCGGCTTCGATCGCTACGGCAATTTCGCCAAGCGTCGGCTTATCGAGAACCGGGTCCCCAGGCACAAGGTAGACCGGAATGCCGTCGGGAGAGATGTTCGACAGCCGCGCCTGCAGCCGGTCCAATCTCTCCGGTGAAGCATGATTGACGATCGCGGCGACGACTTCACAATTCCGGTCCGCCAACTGATCGAGCACGATTAGCAGCGCATCGCTCACGTCGGAATCTCGCTTGTCACGCGCCGACAGGACCGGCAGCACGTTGCACCCGAGATTCGCCGCCAGGCTCGCATTTAAGTCGAACTCGTAAGCCGGGGCGAGACCGTGAAAGCTCGTCCCCTCCAGCACGACGAAATCGGACTCCGCCTTGAGCGACTGATATTTCTGCAAGACGATCTTGATGAGTTCGTCGACGCGATCGGCCGCCAAGAGTTCGCGGGCCTGCTCGCGGTTCATCCCGTAGAGTCGCTGCGGGTCATGGGGCAATTGATAGCGGGTCCGCATCAGCGTCAGGCTCTGATCGGCCTCCGGCGTCGAACTTACGATCGGTCGGAAGAAGGCCAGCCGATTCGTGTGGCGACTGGCCACCTCCATGACGCCCAACGCGACCATGCTCTTGCCCGTCCGCGATTCAGACGTCGCGACGTACACACTCTCAGCCATGATTTCTTACCCGCCACAGGCATTCCGACTTCACCGGACATCCGGTCGATCGATGATTTATGGGAATGCCCGGCCGGAAAGCAAGCGGCGCTCCGAACACATGCCCGCATCCAAATGTGATCACAAATCGCGGGTCGAAATAATTTGAGGCTGATGCAGACCGCCCGACGTATGATGCAGGGCGAAGAGGTTACAACAACAGCCTCGCTGGCGCGTCGGGCTAGCGAGCGTGGAAGCGCCCTCAATACAAGCCGCGCACGAAGTAAGCGGGTCGATCGATCGAAGCGATCGTAATTTCATTCCAAGAGCGTCGCCGATTGATCTGTCGAATCCCCTCTAGCCCGACGCGCGAGCGAGGCCGAAAATCATTCCGGCCAACTTATTTCAAAATCCTGTCGCCTTTCTTGGCTCACCAGTTGACTTAGTTGTTACCGGGCTCGCCAAGGACGATTCCAATCAAAGCCTGACAGCCTCGCTGGCGCGTCGGGCTAGCGAGCATGGAAGCGCCCTCAAGACAAGCCGCGCACGAAGTAAGCGGGTCGATCGATCGAAGCGATCGTATTATCAGCCAAAAGCCGTCACCGAGTGATCCGGCGAATTACCGATAGCCCGACGCGCAAGCGAGGCCGAAGTTTCATTCCGGCCGAGACACTTCGGAACTCCCAACAAAGTCTAGCCCGCAAATTTCCGAAGACGGGGCGAAGCTCGCGCCGGTGCATCGCAATCGAAACCTGACGGCCTCGCTGGCGCGTCGGGCTAGCGAGATTGCGAGGCTTCCTCATTGAACCTCCGAAGGGTGTTCCATCGGCCGTCTCAATAAGAAGTAGAGCGGGACCGCGAGCAGGCTGCCGAGCAGAGGTCCGCCGAAATAAATTCCGAGGTGCTGCAGATCACCCGCCAATAAAGCCGGGCCGAGCGAACGGGCCGGATTCATTGAGGCCCCGCAGATCGGGCCGGCGAACATCGCTTCCAACGCGACAACGCCCCCGACCGCGACCCCCGCCATCAGTCCCTGCTCTTTCGATCCGGTCGCCACACGCAGAATGACGAACATCAGGATCGCTGTCAAAATCGCCTCAAGCACGAATGATTCGAAGGCCAGTATCCGACCGCCGATGTCAGCCGGATTCGTTTGCCCGAGTGTTTCTGCAAAAGGGAACAGGCCTTTCAAAGTGGCCGCCGCCGCGATCGCACCGGCGAATTGTGCGATGACGAAGCAGACGAATCGAGCAAATTGCAGACGCTGGGCCGCGAGAAATCCGAGCGACACGGCCGGATTCAAATGCGCGCCTGAGACGTCGCCGACGGCATAAATCATCGCCATCACGATCAGGCCGAACGTCAGTCCGATCCCCGCATTCCCAACCGCGCCAGCGGTCAGGCTGTCGAATACGATCGCCCCGCAACCGGCGAATACCAGGCAATATGTCCCGATGAATTCGGCCAGCGCCATGCGGGCCAATGCGGTCGGGCTATCCGAGGGGGTACTCATTATTGCTGCAATCCGTGCTCACGCAGCAGTGCCGGCAACCCCTCGACGAACGATTTGATCTCGTCGCGGACGCGTCGATAAATCGGCAGGGCCTCGTCTTCTGACTTCGCATCCGCGGCCAGCTTCGGCGGGTCATCGAATGGCCGATGCACGATCGTCGTTTTGCCGGGAAATGTGGGGCAGGTCTCGTCTGCGTGTCCGCACACGGTGACCACCAGATCGATTGTGTCCGGCTCGCAGGCGTCGATCGCCTTGCTCTCGTGGGCACTGATATCGATCCCCGCCTCGTCCATCACTTTGACGGCAAGGGTATTGAGCTTGTTCGGATCGACCCCGGCGCTGCACGCATCGATGTCGGAATCAAGCAACGACCGGGCCCAGCCTTCGGCCATTTGGCTGCGGCAGGAATTGCCGGTACACAAAAACAAAACTCGCGGTCGCCCGCGTTGATCGGCCATGAATGACTCCGCGATTGAATAAGTGACAGGCGCGGAATCGTGTCGGTCTTGCGAGTGGATTGCAAGTCGCGGCGGAACGTTCGCTCAGCCGTCCTGGCCCTCGTCGTTTCGCAGGACCGACACCGGCTCCCCGAAGGTGAGCGTGCGCTGCGGAAACGGGATTTCGATGCCGGCTTCGTCGAGCGCGGTTTTGATCGCGATCAGCACTTCATCGCGCGATTCCCGCTCGTCCATCGGAGAGGTCGAAGTCCACCACAGCACATCGAAATTGATCGATGACCCACCGAATTCTGCTCCGAGTACCCGGACAGCGGTCGGCCCTTTGACCGTCGAACACTTCTTGACCGCTTCCAAAATGATCCCTTTCGCCTGTGACAAATCGCAGTCGTACGGCAAGCCGACACTTAAACTGATGCGTCGTGTATTCCGCTCGGTTAAGACCCGCACCGGGTTCTTGAACAACATGCCGTTCGGCACCGTCACGATCTGGCCGTCCGGCTGACGCACAAGCGTGAGCCGAATCGTGATCGCTTCGACCTTCCCGGTGATGCCTTCGCATTCGATGAAGTCACCGGGGTCGAACGGGAACCGCCACAGGATCAGCATCCCCGCGAAGAAGTTCTCGAAGATATCTTTGAACGCGAAGCCGATCGCGACAGAACCCACGCCCAACAATGCGAGTGCCCGAGCCGGCGTCATCCCGGGAAACATCACGACGGCCGCGATCAGAAAGCCGGCAATCCAGATTCCGATCTGCAGCAATTGCCGCAGCAACGATACCAGTCCGACCCGCATTCTGGAGCGACTGATCGTCCGGTTGTAAATGGCTGTAGCGACCTTGGACGTGAGCCACGTCAGAATCAAAACGACCAGACCCGCGATCAGCAACGGCGTGTGAGCGATCGTGCTTTCGACGAGTTCTGACAGACTGTCCCGGACGATGCCGAACGGATCGGCCGCGATCTCCTCGGTCGAAGGACCCTCGGGCGCGGTCGCACTTCCTGCGGATTGTTCCGTCGCGTCAGGCTGCGGCGTCGCGTTCTGCATGGGCATCGGGGGCGCTGATCGGCCGGCTGAGATCGAACCGGTCGGTCGGGGTCGAAGGAATTTTGATGCAGCGTCATACCGCGACACGCCGCAGGCCTTCAACCGAATCAGCCTCTAGAGCGAATTTCCCGTAAGTGTAGCGGTTTCCGGCGGCGATTCTTCAAATTTTGTAGGCGTTGTGCGTCCGATAGCCGCTACAGATAGCAGGAATCTGCTCTAGGCCGCTCGCGAACGGCAAAAAAACCACTCCATGGGTGCTCCGCGTTTTTCGGCGAGCAGCGTTTGGCGGGTCGCGACGTCAAACGCTTCCAACTCATCGTAGTGGTAGACCCGCGGCTTTTCGGGGTCGTCGATCGAGCAAATGACTTCGATGTCGTGCGTCGCTTCGAACACGCTTCGCAGGTGCGGCGAGATCGACGGGTCGAAGTTGTCGTGAACTTCAATCAGCACGTCGTGCCCGGCAATCGCCGCGACCGATCGAGCATTGAACAGTGTTTTCTCATAGCCCTCGCAGTCACTGACGATCAGCGACTTGCCGCGGAAGGGAATTTGAACGAGCACGCCGCGATCGCAGGTCGAACCGAGTCGCAGACGATCGGCCACACCGTTGAGTTCGGCCATTTTCCGGCACAGCCGCGCCGCCTTCGGATTCGTATCGAAGGCGTGAATCGTGGCCCGCGGCAACCGCATCGCGAGACCGACCGCGTAATAGCCCTCGGCACAGCCGATATCGACGACGTCTGTGTACGGCGTTTTGCAGATGCGTTCGAGCAGGGGATGCAACTCCCGCTCATAGCTGCCGAGCAGCTTCGGAAACAGCGCACTTCCGGACGACTTCAACCGCGGATATTTCAGACCTTTGAAGACGCCGTGGCGAACGACACCGTCGGGGGTGATCGTTCGCAGGGCCCGCTCGGTCAGCCGAGCCCGTCGACGTCGGTCACGCTTTTCGGGCGAGGGTCGCACGCGATTGCGTATCGATGTCAAGACTCTGCCGAGGTCGATCGACAAGCGGCCCGGCGGTCTCTGAGTTCTCGCGGTCTCTACGATCGAAGCCACTGAATTCTTCCCACGTGTTGATTCCCAAACATCCCGCCCATCGATGACCTACGAGTCAAATCTGAGTGGCACGGACAACGTCCGTGCAGCGCAGCTGCCAGAGCATTAAGTTGCCGACCACAATCGACATTCGATGCCGGATTGGATGGGAAACCTTTGACTGAGTGCTCTTGCCGCTGTGCGACCCGGACGTTGTCCGGGCCACTCTTGACCCAACGATGCGATCACAGACAGACACGAAGTCGGGATTGGTAGGAAAAATTCGACGATCAGAGAAGTCGGGTTCGCTTCTGAGCCACTCACCAGGTGAACAGCAGACCGGCGTTGCCCGCGTGGACCATCGCGTCGTCGCTCATCGCCGTGTCGTATTGCAGGGTGATGGCCGTCGTGTTGTACAAGGCGAAGGTCGCCCCGGCTCCGAGCACCGCGAAGTTATCGTCCCCCGCCGCCCCGCGAACAATGAACGGCACACCCGGTGCTCCGGTGAACGCGGCGGTCGTGGTCGACTGGTCCGCCAGAAAATCGTGCATCCACCAAGCCCGTAGTTCGGGCAGAAAGAGCAGGCCCCGGCGAAGTTCTCTACGCCCGGTGACCCGACCCCCGAGCCGAAAATCGAACGCGTCGACCGCCGCCGACCCGAAGGCCAGCGAGGCATCGGACGCGCCATTCTCTACGAAACTGTCTCGCCAAAGTCGGATGTAGCGGAAACCGATCAGCGGTTGCACGGCGACGTTGCAGGTCGGTTGGAGCGTCGTCCCCAATTCGAACGACGTATCGAAATTATGGGCATCGAATTCCGTCGCGCTGGCGAATCGAAAGATGTCGCAGTACTCGAGCCGTCGACTCGACGCGAAGGTGTCGTACCCGTAATTGACGCTGCCGAGAATGTAGAAGTCGTCACCGAGAAAACGACCGAATAAACTGCCGCGATAGGTGTCGGAATCAACGCCGCCGAGCCGGTTATCCGGATCAAATTCCCCGTTGGCGTAGCCGAACGCACCACCGAGCAAGAGCGAATCGCCGAACGGAATGCTGATTCCCGTCAGCACACCGTAGGCGTCCGAGTCAAACCCGATTGGGTCGTTCGGATCGCTGTCGACTTGCGAATCGTACGCGAACAGACGAGCCCACGTACTGGGTCGCGGGTTGCGATAGTACGCCCGCGACCCGCAGGCCCCCCAATTGCCGCAGCCCACGTCCCCGCAATCTTTGCAGGCACTTTGGCCGCGAACGATCGCTCCGCCGGAATAGCCGCCGACGGCGGGCGCGCCGATGATTTGCCCCGGTCGCTCCGGACCGATCGGGCGAATTTGTTCGAGCAGCATGCGATCGAATTGCCGGGTCAATGCCAGCCGCGGGGCAAAGACGCCGGCGACGGCCTCGCCGCTGAGCATCTGCAACCCCTCGCGCTGTTCGGCGGGAGTGATCCCCGGATTCTCAAACGAATCGATCACTTCGAACATGTCATCGCCCGGACTGACGGTCGGACGAATCGTCTCCAAAGCATTCGCAACCGAACGTTGGTTGACCGTCCGGGAAACGGTTCTCAGATCGGTCTGTCCGTGGGCGACCGAAGGAACGATCGTCGCAACCGTCAAAACGGTTGCGAGCGACGCTTTTCGGACGGTCGGGTACGTCCACTGCATATCAGCTCTCGGCGGTCAAATCCGAAAATCGAGCGGTCCGCGCACGGCGCGGCCCTGATTACCGGTCTTATCGGCAGATGAGTCAGAATCGCTAGAGTCGTCTTGACCCGAACATTCGGAATTCACATCCCGGACGACGCGAAAAGATCGGCATTGCGGCTCAAGAAAGCCGCTCCGCAAGAAACGAGCGAAGCTTCGCCGACGAAACCTGAGCGCGCGAAGTAAACCGAAGCTTCACAACGTCACCTTTCGCGCCCGCGGTAACTTCCGGCTTGCGGCCCAGTTCCGCCACCGTTCCGAGCGGCACGCTGCCCGATTCGACCGGCAGGTGCAGCCGTACTCCTCCCTTTCGCTTCGGGAACAGTTCCGCCGCGACCTTGCCCCCCTTGCGATAGATCACTTTGGTTTTGCCGCTCCAGTCAACGTCGAGGCCGGAGCCCGAGGCTTCGATCAACGTACACAACTCGTCGGTCAGTTCCGGTTGGTTGGCGTTGGCGCCGTTTGCGAGTCCCTTCTGCGAGGTATGCCACTTCCGCCCAAGCACTTTCCACGGTGCAAGTTCCGTGAGATCGAGCTTCGTTTGCTCGGCCTGTGCAAGAAATGCTCTCTTCGCCTCTTTCAGGAAGTTCTTGAACGCCTTCGTCTCGACCTCTTCCTGCCAGTGAACTTTGAATGTGACCTCCTGCCACGGGCCGCGGATGTTCTTCACCCACAACCGCGGGTCGGGTCCGTAGACCGGGAGGTCTTCCAATTCGTCGGCGGGTGGGAGATCAATTTTCCGGGCGAGCGACGCCTCCGTGAAGTAATTTTTCTTCACCCGGAAGGTGAGCATCAGGAACCATTCCTGCCCCGTCTTCGCGTGCAGGAACCAGCCCCCCTGCTTCGATTGGCCAAGCACCTCGACGACGCTTTTGTGATTGAAGTTCGGCTCGGCGAACCCGCCCATCATCTCCAATTCCGCGAGCACGCTCAGCAACGCCCCGCCTTCCCATTTGGCGGGCTTCCCGTTGTGAGCGAGCCGTTTCTCGGTGTGCCAGAGCAAACCATCGACCTGCCAGGGCATTTTGGCATCGCGGCCGACCTGTTTGACGTCGACGTCCCCTGAGCGTTTCTTCGCTTCCCGCTTGATGTCGAACGAAGCCCGCTCCGCCCGCTGACTCGACTCCAACACAGGCGCAAGAAGTCGCGCCGTATGAGAAACGAATCTTCCCGCTTCTCGCTTCTCCCTTCTCGCTTCTCCCTTACTCTCGACTAACTCCTCCGGCGTTCCCTCCGCGACGATGCGACCGCCGCCGACGCCTGCTTCGGGGCCGAGGTCGACGAGCCAGTCGGCGGTCTTGATTACGTCGAGGTTGTGCTCGATCACGACCACGGTGTTGCCGAGATCGACGAGGCTGTTGAGCACTGTCAGCAGCTTGGCGATGTCGTCAAAGTGCAGCCCCGTCGTCGGTTCATCGAGCAGATAGAGCGTCCGCCCGCTGTTCGGCCGCGCGAGTTCCGCCGCGAGTTTCACCCGTTGGGCTTCGCCGCCGGAAAGGGTCGGAGCCGACTGCCCGAGCGTCAGGTAATCGAGCCCGATCGCGCACAGCACTCCGAGCACCGAGCGGATCTTCGGCACGTTCTCGAACAGTTCATACGCCTCGCCGATCGGCATCTCCAGCACGTCGGAGATGCTTCGTCCGCGGAATTGCACCGCGAGAGTTTCGGCGTTGTAGCGCTTGCCGCGGCAGGTTTCGCACTCGACCCACACGTCGGGCAGGAAGTGCATTTCGATCTTCTTCTGGCCGAGGCCTTCGCAGTCCTCGCAGCGTCCCCCGGGTCGATTGAAGCTGAACCGCCCCGGTTTGTAGCCGCGGACTTTGGCATCGGGCAGTCGCGCGAATAGCTCGCGGACCTGATCGAACACGCCGGTGTAGGTCGCGGGGTTCGATGCGGGCGTGTTGCCGAGCGGTTGCTGATCGACGGCGATGATCTTGCCGATCTTTTCGACGCCACGCAGCTGACCGAACGGCCCCGGCGTGTCCCCCGCCATGTTGAGTCGCCGCGCGACCGCCGGCGCGAGCGTGCCCTCGATCAGCGAACTCTTCCCCGACCCGGAGACGCCCGTGATGCACGTGAGCGTCGCGAGCGGAACTCGCAGATCGACGCCGCGCAGGTTGTGGTGGTTGCAACCCGTCAATTCGAGCCAACCGGCATCGTGCTCGGGGAGGGGGTGTCGGTGCGTCGGTGCGTCTGTGCGAACTTCTTTCGCGTGCTCACGCCCACTCCCACCGACGCCCACTCGCCTCACCGTAGGCACCGGGATCGAGGCTCGATCGGCCAGATATCGCCCGGTTAGCGATGACTTCTTCCGCGCGACCTGCTTGGGAGTCCCCTCCGCCGTGACCTGCCCGCCAAGGCGTCCGGCACCGGGGCCGAAGTCGTAAATGCGGTCCGACGCTTCGATGACTTCGCGGTCATGCTCGACGAGCACCACCGTATTGCCGAGGTCGCGCAGCTTCGCGAGCGCTCCGATCAATCGACCGTTGTCGCGCGGGTGCAGACCGATCGTCGGTTCGTCGAGGACGTACAGCACACCCGTCAGCGACCGCCCGATCTGCCCTGCGAGGCGGATGCGCTGGCTTTCCCCGCCTGAGAGCGACGGCATCGTGCGGTCCATTGCAAGGTATTCGAGCCCGACGTCGACCAGGAACCGCAGCCGACTCGTCGCTTCGTCCAACAGGTCTCCCGCGACCCCCTTCTCCGCCTTCTTCAGCTTGACGTTCTGGAGCCACTCGAACGCCTCCCCCATCGGAAGCTTGCAAAGTTGCGGCAGCGTGACGTCGCGGAAGCGAAATGCGGCGGCATCGTCGCGGACCCGGTCGCCGTCGCATGCCGAGCAGGGCATCTCGCCGACCATGTCGCGCATCTTCTGCCGGTAGTGATACGACAGCCGCGAGGCTTCGTTCATCGCCGGGTATAGACCCTTGTAGGTGAACCCGAAGGCCGGCTCCGACTTCGTCGCGGGGACGGTGACCTCGCGATCGGACCCGTAGAAGACCACGCGCTGCTTCCGCGGGTCGAGACGATAGAACGGTGCGTCGAGATCGAGGCCGAAGGTCTTCGCCATCGCCTCCAGCATCCGCGCGAACAGCGGGTTCTCCGCCGGCTTCGGCCATGCGGTGATTGCCCCCTCGCGTAGCGACAGATTCTCATTCGCCACGAGCACCGAGCGATCGGTTCCCGTCTCGACGCCAAGGCCTTCGCAGGCATCGCACCAACCGAGAGGGCTGTTGAACGAGAAGTTCTGCGGCGTCAGATGCTCGAAGCTGCGATCGCACTGTGGACAGGCGAAGTGCTGGCTGAACCGCCGCACCTGCCAGTCAGGCTCGGCGATCTCAGTGTCGGCAATCGCGACCCGCAGCACGCCCCGGCCGACCGACAACGCCGACTCAATACTGTCCGCGATCCGGCTGCGGTTCTTCGCGTCGATCGTCACCCGGTCAACGACCACTTCCACCCTGTGATCGCCCCGGTGCGAGATGTCCGGGACTTCGTCAATCGAATACGTCTCCCCGTCGATTCGGACCCGCTGATACCCGTCCGCTTTGAGTTTCTCCCACAATCGCTCGAACGACTCGCCCTTGTGGATGACAAGCGGCGCCATGAGCAATGCACGCATTCCGCTCGTCTCATCCGCTTTCCGCTTTCCGTTTTCCGCTTTTTCTAACCCGATCACCCGCTCGACGATCTCATCCGTCGTGCTCTGCCCAACGGGGATCTCACAATCGGGACAAAACGGCGTGCCGAGGCGAGCGAAGAGAATGCGGAGATAGTCGTAGATTTCCGTGACTGTGCCGACGGTGCTGCGGGGTGTGCTGCCGACGGTCTTCTGCTCGATCGCGATCGCCGGGGAGAGGCCGTGGACGTGTTCGACCTTCGGCTTCGGCATCTGGCCGAGGAACTGCCGGGCGTACGCTGACAGCGATTCGACGTACCGCCGCTGCCCCTCGGCATAGAGCGTGTCCATCGCGAGCGAGCTCTTGCCGCTGCCGCTCGGCCCGCTGAAGACGCTCATCCGATTCCGCGGGATCGTCACGTCGAGGTCCTGCAGATTGTGCTGCCGGGCCCCGCGGATGGTGATCTCCTTCGTCGAATCGCCGTTCGTTGAAGGCGCAATCTGCCAACGATTCCGGGGAGACGCGAGAGCGGACGCGCCGTTCTCCTTCGCCTTCTCGCCTTCTCGCCCCAACGCACCGATGTCCAACACCGACCGCAACGCCCGTCCGGTGAACGACTCCTCACACACCGCGATCTCTTCCGGCGTACCGGTCGCGACGATCCGTCCGCCGCCGGCGCCCCCTTCGGGGCCAAGGTCGATCACCCAGTCGGCGGTCTTGATGACATCGAGGTTGTGCTCGACCACGAGCACCGTGTTGCCCTGATCGACGAGGCTGTGCAGCACGTCGAGCAGTTTGTGAACGTCGGCGAAGTGCAGCCCGGTCGTCGGTTCATCGAGCACGTAAAACGTCTTACCGGTCGTTCGCTTGCCGAGTTCACGCGAGAGCTTGATCCGCTGGGCTTCGCCCCCAGACAGCGTCGGCGACGGCTGCCCCAGCTTGATGTAATCGAGCCCGACGTCGTGCAGCGTCTTGAGGAAGCGATTGACCTTCGGCACGTGCTCGAAGTGAGTCAGCGCCTCCTGCACGTCCATGGCGAGAACGTCGGCGATGCTCTTGCCTTTGAACTCGATCTCCAACGTTTCGCGGTTGAAGCGTCGCCCCTCGCAGACCGGACACTGCACCCAGATATCAGCGAGGAAATCCATCTCGAGCTTCGTCGCGCCGTATCCCTCACACGCCTCGCAGCGCCCCCCGGGGACATTGAAGCTGAACCGCCCCGGCCCGTAACCCCGGACCTTCGCCTCCGGCACCTTCGTGTAGAGCGCACGAATCTCGTCGAAGAGTTTCGTGTAGGTCGCGGGGTTGGAGCGAGGTGTCCGGCCGATCGGCGACTGATCGATGTCGATCGCCTTGTCGAGCAGATCGATGCCTTCGAACACATCGTGCGGTCCGGGATCGCCGTTGCCGCCGTTCACGTCCCGATTGAGCACCTGCCATAGAATGTCGTTGACGAGCGAACTCTTCCCCGAGCCGCTGACGCCCGTGACACACATGAACGTTCCGAGCGGGAACTCTGCTTCGATGGCCTTGAGGTTGTTGTGAGTCGCGCCGGTGATGCGGAGGGAGCGGGCGTCGGGGCGAGCGGGCGTCGGTGCGTCGTCCTTGCGCTTGCCGGCTTTCCGCTTTCCGCTCTTCGCTTTCCCGCTCGCGCCTCCGACTTTTCGCCGTTCACTCGGGACCTCGATCACCTTCCGGCCGCTCAGATACGCCCCGGTCAGGCTTTTCTTGTTCTTCAACACGTCTTCGACGGTGCCGTCGACCACGATCTCGCCGCCGCGGATGCCGGGGCCGGGGCCGAAGTCGATCACACGGTCGGCTGCCCGCATCGTCTCCTCGTCGTGCTCGACCACGATGACCGTATTGCCCTGATCGCGGAGGTCTTCGAGACTCTCCAGCAGCATTGCGTTGTCGCGCGGGTGCAGGCCGATCGACGGTTCGTCGAGGATGTAGACGACCCCCACGAGTCCGCAGCCGATCTGTCCCGCGAGGCGAATCCGCTGCGACTCCCCACCGGAGAGCGTCGGGGCGGGACGGTCGAGCGTGAGGTAATGCAATCCGCACCGCAGCAGGAAGCTGAGTCGACCGCGGATTTCCTTCAGCACTTCCTCCGCGATGTGTTGACGGGTCTCGTCGAGTTCGAGTGACTCGAAGAAGTCATAGATATCTTCGATCGAAAGGGCGCAGACTTGGGGGAGCGAGAGTTCCAAGCCCACGGGTTGCAACCCGTGGGCTTGGAATGATTCGCTATTTGATTTGATGCGAACGTTGCGGGCCTGGCGACTGAGGCGCCCGCCCTCGCACGAGGAGCACGTCGTCCACTCCATGAACTTTTCGAGCTGTCGGCGGCGCATCGGGTTGCTCGACGACCGATAGCTCTCGGCGAGTTCCGAAATCACGCCGTCCCATGTGCCGCCGTGCTTCCAGCCCCGCCACGTGTAGGTGACGTGCCGGTCGCCGGTGCCATTGAGGAAGCGATCTCGGGCTTCCTCCGAGAGCTTGTTCCACGGCGTCTTGAGGAGCGTGCCGCCCTTCATCCCGAGGTCTTCTTCGATCGCTTCAGCCGCGCCCTTGTAGAGGTGCTTCCGCCATTTGCCGATCTTGCCGAATGAACCGAGCAATTCGATCGCGCCGCGGCTGACCGACTTCTTCGGGTCGGGAATCAGCAGGTCGAGCACGAAGTCGGACCGCCGGCCGAGGCCGTTGCAGTCGTGGCACATCCCCAATGGACTGTTGAAGCTGAAAAGTTGCGGCGACGGCGGCTCGTAGCTCATCCCGCTCTCGGGGCAACTGTAGTCGGCGCTGTAAAGTTTTTCGGGACCCACGGGGTGCGACCCGTGGGCTTCGCCCTTCTTTTTCTCGTCTCGCCCCTTCCCCCGGCTCTGCCCGCCCTCAGTGACGAGAATGAGGCGCCGTTCGCCCATGCGGAGGGCCGACTCGACGGCTTCGGTTAGGCGGGAGCGGTTTGCTTTGCCCGCGACGAGCCGGTCGATGACCAATTCGATGTTGTGCTTGTAGTGCTTGCGGAGCTTCGGCGGGTTGGTGAGTTCATAAAACTCTCCGTCGATGCGGGCGCGGAGATAGCCCTGCTTGAGCAGGTCCTCGAACAGATCGCGGAATTCGCCCTTTTGGTTTTGAATCAGAGGGGAGAGAATTTGATACTTCGTGCCGTCTTCGAGCGCGGCGATCGCATCGACGATCTGTTCGGTCGTCTGAGCACGGATCGGCAGTCCCGACACGTAGCAGTAGCCCTGCCCCACCCGGGCAAACAGCACGCGGAGATAGTCGTAAATCTCGGTGATCGTGCCGACGGTGCTGCGAGGATTGCGACCGGCCGTTTTCTGCTCGATCGAGATCGACGGCGCCAGCCCGCTGATCGAGTCGACATCGGGCTTGGGCATCTGGCCGAGGAACTGCCGGGCGTAGCTGGAGAGGGACTCGACGTACCGCCGCTGCCCCTCGGCGTAGAGCGTGTCGAACGCGAGCGAACTCTTCCCCGAGCCGCTCACGCCCGTCATCACGATGAGCTGATCCTTCGGCAGCCGGAGGTCAACGTTCTGCAGATTATGTTCGCGAGCACCGCGAATAATGATGTCGGAGGCGGGCATTCAGGGGGGCGAACTTGGACCGAAGCCAGTTGAATTGAAACGGACAAGAAGCGAGGGCGAAACGAGCGATCAACCGGGGTAGCGAAAGACATCGATTACGTGAACGGCGGATTCTTCATCAATAATCCGGAATACGATTGCGAGTGGCCCGGCGAACGCGATCCGTTCTTGGTTTCCGTAGCGATCCGTATCGACTCGCGGATCTTGCTCTGCAGATCGATCGAAGCGGTCGACCGCTTCGGTCAGCCTCTGGCGATCTCTCGCGGCTGACCAAATCTCGGCCAACTCGCGTTGGGCCGGTGCGGTCCACGTGACCTGCCACTTCACGGGAACTTTTTCCGCAGGTCATCGAGCACTTCCGCAGTTGTCTTACCGCGACCATCGTAGTCTCCGGTGGCAAGCGGACGAGTGCGGTGCCGCTCTTCCGCGTACTCCAACGCCTTCAACAGTTTCTCCGAGCGAAACAGCCCGAGGACGTTGCCTTCCGCGTCGACGAACTCGATCGGTTCCATCGCATCCGCCAACTCCGCGGCTGATGCGTCGTCAGGAAAAATCTGGCTCCTCATTATTATTTCCAGCGCAATAAAGGTTCGGACAGAGCGACAGTTCGACGATTCATGGTCAACCGTGGCGACTGCGTGCTACGCGCATCGTGTTTGGCACGCCTTGTGTGAATTATAGCCCTTTGGTCGAAGGGCGACACGCGGCGTCAACAGTCCGGCCATGTGCGGTCGGCTAAAACTCTCCGACGACCTGGCCGTCTGATTTGTTGACCAAATTGTCGTACACGACGATGTCGAGGTTTTCGCTCAGGAAGTGGACCGAACCGTCGCACAGCAGGTGGTGTGCTCCGCCGACGTGAAAGCTGGACGGGCCCCATTCTTGCTCGATGGGAATCATGAGTGCGTTGCCGGGATTTTGCGCTCCGCTCTGCGGGAAGAACGGATTGTGGTTGATCGCGGTCGTCAATCCACCGAGGAAGGGATTCGTTCCGGACACGTCCGCGAACCTCGCTGTGAGCGTGGCGGTCGAGCCGTCGATCCAGACAGAACCGTTCTGGTCGCGGGTCTCCGCAATCACGACCGTGTTCGAAGTACCGTCGGTGATGTCGCGAAATTTCGTGTTACTGGCCGGAAACAAGACCCCCTCAGCGGTACCGGCAGACCCGAGACTGGCGACAGTCACTGCCCCCATGCCCGCGTAGTTCCGAATCGCAAATTGATCGAATCCGACGACCGAGGTGTAGAGCGTTTCATTGGTGAAGTCACCACCCGAAAAACTCGGGCACCGATAGAACGGAAGCACCTGCGAGGCGACGTCCTGATTGGCCGGATCAAGCGCGGAAATCTCGTAGTTCACGCTGTTGTAAAGATTGGCTGCCTCAAGATACGGCAGCAGCAGGCTCGCCCAGCTATGCAGGTGAATCGAAGGATCGGTCGGTCCGGTTGCCGTCGGATAGCGCCACACGCCGTCGCCGATATCGCTGGTGCTGCTCGGTGGAAAGACGCCGTGAGCACTTTCGTAATTGTGCAGCGCGAGCCCGAGTTGTTTGACGTTATTTTTGCATTGCGTCCGCCGAGCCGCCTCGCGGGCTTGCTGCACGGCGGGCAGCAGCAGCGCGATCAGGATGGCGATGATCGCAATCACAACCAATAGTTCGATGAGCGTAAATCCGCGGGGAGCTGTGGGGCGGGGCATGGGCGAAGCTTTCTTAGCGGGGAACCTGTGAGCGACGTCGATCGAAACGCCTACCGAACAGTCGAACTCGGCGGCCCGATTCCAGACCGCTCGTTATTGGGACGCATTCCGCCCGGTTTCGCAACATACGGGCTGAACTGTGGCGAATTATCGCTTCCTGTCTAATCGGGTCACCGACGGACTGTCAAACAATAGCCATAAATGTAGCGCCGTTATTGCCCGAGTCCAGCAAACAACGACAGCCGCCCCCTGATGTTGACATATCGTGACATCACGATATAATTGAGTATTATGCATTCACAGACCAATCGAACCCGCACCAGTGAGTCCCTGCTCGATCTCGACACGCTCAAGCAAGCCGCTGAGTGTCTCAAGACCGTCGCGCATCCGCATCGGCTACGAGTCATTCAAATGCTGCTGCGAGGTCGGTACACGGTCGGCGAACTCGCCGCCGCCTGCGAAATCCCGAGTCACATGGCATCGGAACACCTGCGATTGATGCAGCGGAGTGGGCTGCTCAAAAGCGAGCGGGACGGTCGGAAGACCTATTACGAAGTGGCCGAACCACACTTGGCTGATTTAATGGCCTGCATCGAGGGCCGATTCGGTTGATCAAGCTTCAACCGCGCGGACTGAAGCCGAGGAAGTGACGCGAAAATATGTCGAATTGTTGCGATCTGTCCACATTCGAAGCGAGAGAAAAATTCTTTTTGAAAGGGAGAGCGAATGTCCGTTTCATCCATTAGCCCGCAGGAACTCCACGACCGCGCGAAAAACGATCCGTCGATCGAATTGATCGACGTTCGTACGCCGGCCGAATACCGCGAGGTCCATGCGACCATGGCCCGTAACGTCCCGCTCGACGGCCTTAAACCGGAGGATCTCACCGGCGAGCACTCCGAAGATCAGCCGCTTTATTTCATTTGCCGCTCCGGTAGCCGCGGCAGCAAGGCGTGCGAAGCAATGGCTTCATCTGGCTTTGACAATGCCGTCAACGTCGAGGGCGGGACTCTCGCGTGGGAATCGGCCGACCTGCCGGTTGTTCGCGGCCAAAAGACAATGTCACTCGAACGGCAGGTCCGGATCGCCGCAGGCAGCCTCGTCGTTTTGGGAGCCGTCCTCGCCTTAGCCGTTCACCCCTACTTTGTGGGATTGAGTGCGTTCGTAGGAGCTGGGCTCGTATTCGCTGGTATCACTGACACCTGCGGTATGGGGATGCTGATCTCGAAGATGCCGTGGAATCAGGTCTCGGCCAACGCGTCGGAAGATTCGATCGACAATTCACCGGTTGATCAGCCCGCGGAAACTTAATACCGAAGTCATTAAGAAATCGGAAAGCCGGAGACGAAGACCGATGGCGGGACGAAACGCGAATGCACCACGAATTCTAATCGTCGGCGGAGTGGCCGGAGGGGCGAGCGCCGCAACTCGCGCCCGTCGATGTAACGAGTCGGCCGAAATCGTGATCTTTGAGAAAGGCCCTTACGTCTCGTTCGCCAATTGTGGGCTGCCCTATCACGTGGGGGGCGAAATCGAAGACCGCGACAAATTGCTCGTTGCAACGCCGGAGTTATTTCAGCAACGCTTCAACATCGATGTCCGGGTCGAACACGAAGTGCTTTCGATCGATCGCGAAAATCGATCGATTAAGGTCCGAGGCCCACACGGTGAATCGAACGAGCCATACGATCGCTTAATCCTTTCGCCCGGCGCGGAGCCGATCGTCCCCCCCTTTGCCAAAGGGACATTCAAGAACGTCTTCAATCTTTGGACGATGCCTGACATGGACGCGATCCTGTCGCGGCTCGGGAAGGCCGCACCAAAACGGGCCGTGGTCGTCGGTGCTGGCTTCGTTGGTTTGGAAGTCGTCGAGCAATTGCAACGGCGCGGACTCGACGTGTCGCTCGTTGAAAAGTCTCCGCACGTGCTGCCGCCGCTTGACGTTGAGATGGCCCGAATCGTCGAGCGAGAACTGCGGGATCACGAGGTCGACCTCCATACGGGCAACGGGATTGCGGGCCTGAGGAGCAATGACGGCATCGCCTCCGCGGCGGTGCTGGATGATGAAACAAATCTGGAGGCCGACCTGTTCATCCTCTCGATCGGCGTTCGCCCGAGGACCAAACTTGCCGCTGATGCCGGGCTTGAAATTGGAGAGGCCAGGGGAATCAGAGTCAATGAGTCGATGCAAACGTCCGACCCGAATATTTACGCCGTCGGCGACGCCGTGGAGTACGAGCACGGCGTACTCCATCGGCCGGCCCGCGTTCCACTGGCCGGCCCGGCGAATCGAGCCGGTCGCATCGCGGGCGAACATGCCGCGACCGGAAGATCGTCGGCCATGGCATCGGTAATGGGCACAGCCGTTGTTCGCGTCTTCGAAAAGACGGTCGCCCTGACCGGAATCTCAGAAACGATGGCGAAACGCGAACACAAACGCGTCCGCTCGGCCATCATCCGAGCGACCAATCACGCGGGCTACTTCCCCGGGGCGGAGCCGCTGGTGCTGAAGTTGATTTATGAAGAAGGCTTCGGCCGAATCCTCGGCGCACAATGCGTCGGCGGTGAGGGCGTCGACAAGAGGATCGACGTGATCGCCACGGCAATGCACTTCGGGGCGACGGTCGAAGATCTCGCCGGGCTCGACCTCGCCTACGCCCCACCGTTTGGTAGCGCAAAAGACCCCGTTCACATGGCCGCGTTTGTCGCCGCCAACGACCTGGATGCACGCCCGCCGCTGTTGCCACCCGGCACCGTGTTGGACGGCTATCAGGTTGTCGATGTCCGCACCGCTTCAGAAATCGAAACACTTCCACTTAAGGGAGCCGTTCATATCCCGATCGATGAGTTGCGAGAACGGGCCAACGAAATTGACCCGAAGCGTCCGACCGTCGTCGTCTGTCACTCGGCGAAGCGGGCTCACGTCGGAGCAATGCTGCTCTGCGGCCTCGGCTTTCAGGACGTTCGCAATTTGACCGGCGGAATGTCCATTCGCTCGCTGGTGGAACCCGTCGGTGAATCGACCACGTAGTTTAAAAACGGGTTGGGTCGAACACACCGCTCTAAGAGTGATTTCAAACCGTCTGACATACAAGCCCGAGGCGCAAGCCGCCGGGAGAATCACAGATTGATCGACCATCGTTCTGTGCCGCGGGCTCGTATTGAAACTACCGTTCGTACGCCAAATCTAATCTAATTTGACGCGACCGGCTCAATACATTCGCGGCTATCGTTCCGAGGATTATTTACGACCGTCGAAACCGCGTAAGCTGTTAATGCATCACTCTCGTATGGCTTGAGCAATCCCGACAGCTCGTTCCCGTCCGATTCCTCGGCAAGCCACATGCCGAAGTCACCCTTCCCGATAATCAGCGGCATCCGGTTGTGAATCGACTTCATCAAATCGTTCGGCGGGACGGTGATGACGGCAAAAGTTTCCGAGGATGAACCGTCTTCGGCTTCCCAGCGATTCCACAGCCCCCCGAGACAAAACGGCTCACCCGACTCAAGTCCGATTTGGAACGGCTGCTTCCCGTCTTCGCTCGCCTTCCATTCATAGAAACCGCTGACGGGAATCAGGCAGCGATGATGTCGAAAGCTGCCGGTCCAGTACCGCCCCGATTCAATCGACTCCGCTTTGGCGTTAATCGGTTGCGGTTGCTTCGGCTTCCACCACGGAGGCCGGAACCCCCATTTCAGAAAGTCGGCCGATAGGGTTTGCCCGATCTCCCGCACGGCCAGCACCGGCTGCGATGGCGCGATGTTATATCGCGGTTCGATATCAGGAAATTGAAGTTGCTCGAATTCGGTGAAGAGCTTTGAAAGGTCTTGATTGCTCGTCCGCAAATTGATTCGGCCACACATCAAGTTCTCCGTCAAATTCGGCCGACACAATAACGATTAAAACTGCGACGGTTTAACTCTCGTCATCGAGCGAACCAATTAGGAGGCGCCACGAATCCTAAATGATTAATCCACATTAAGTCGCCGCTGCTTCGGCCTTTTCAGAATCGGATGTCGTATCCTCGCCTGATTCGGTTGACTCCGGCGATTTAACTTCCACAGCATAAAGCGGATTTCGGCCGAAGACTTTATTGCACTTGGGGCACTTGGCCTTGGGGAGACCTTTGCCGTTGGCGCCGCCGATCTTCTCTTTCTTGCGGGCGTCTTCAGAGACCGTCAACCCGCAAGAGCCGCACTTCCATCCCGCTTCCTTTAACTCGAATCGCGGGTCTTCCCTATAATACTGCTCGTGCTGAATCGCAGCGATCGCCGTATCGTTGTAATGGCAAACCGAGTTCTCGTACTGGTCCTCAAACGGCACCGGGCATTTGCGACCGAATTCCGACGCGTCTAGCGACACCCCGATCAATTTGGCGAATGCGCGAAAATCGGTGAGGGTCATCGAGAGATACGGCAAAGTGTCGACTTCCTCGTCACCCGGCACCCGAACGGCAATCCGCCCCTCGCCGAAGACCGGGACGCCGCCGAATCGCGAATCTTCGTCGAACGCAGTGGGCTGCTCGACGACCACATCGGCGAGGTTCGCCGGCGTCAGCACGATCTTTGAATCGGCGGGGGTATCTGCGATCGGTCGTTTTACTTCGAGATGAGCCCGCACGGCCGTACGAATCTCCTCCGGCTTCTTCCCGCCGCCGAACAAGCCGCCGCCCGCCCCTTTCAAGCCGACAATCAAAACCTCACCGGGCGCGAAGATGACGTCGGCAGCCTGGCCATCTTTGGCGAGACTTCCGGGCTTCCGCTTGACCTTGTCCGGAACAATGTCGAGCCATCGGATATCGCGGATGATCCGCTGGAAGTTCCCGTACTTGACCTCTTCGCCGATGCCCTCCGGAAATGCACCCGCGGTAACCTTCTTCTTCGAAGCTGACTCATCCGAGCCGGCGGTGTCGATCGCTTGATCGCCGAGATTCGCCGCCACCTTCACCAGTGCGTCACAGCTCGGATTGGGACACCGCCCGACTTTCCCGCAATGCTGATCGCGAATCTTGATCCGGCAATGCACCGGGCAGGGGCAGGTCATGATGAAACCACCGTCGACTCGGACCGGGGGTTCCTGACCCGCTTTTCGATTCGGACCTTCCTGTTCTTCCTTCAGGGCGATGTCGAGCAGCGCATCTCCACCGGTCGTCTCCGAATGCGGCTCGGCCGTTGAGGTGGCTTTGGAATCGCGAGACCGCTTTTTCGATTTCGTCGCAATCGGGGCGGAAGCTTCCGATTCTTCGGTGGGCTTTGACTCTTCAGCAGACGAATCTGCGATCTCGGTCGCGGCCTCGGCGACAGGCGGCATCGTCTCGGACGGTTCCGGAATCGGAGCGTGTTCGACCTCGTCGGACTCTTCGACAGTCGGAATCGGCTCAACATCGGACGACTCTTCGACCGGTGGGGGCGGGGGCGGGGGCGGCGACGGTACCGGAGGCACGTCGGCCTCAGCGAATTCGGGCACGACGGTCGCAAAGTCGGCCCCCAGCTCGAAATCGTCGTTCTCGTCGGTCGATTCGGACATCGAGCCGTCGGCTTGATTGGCCATGCCGAAGGTCGCGCCGAGTTCAAAGTCGGCGTTGCCTCCCTCGATTTCGGTCGCCGCTTCGCTCGACCCGTCGTATTCCGGAAGCGGCGTGAACTCTGCCGGCGGAGGCGGTTCCAGTCGCTCCCCGTGTCGCTGGGCAAGTTTCGGATCCATGATGCTGCCGCAACTGAAGCAGCGGACCGAACCGCGGCGAACCATCTCGCCGCACGATTGACACTGAATTTCGCTGGAAGCTGCGGAACCGTTGGAAGACATTCGGCTGTCAAAAATGAGAGAGATCGACGTGAGAACCCGACAAAGCGGCCGTGCCTCACACATTATCACGGCGGGGGTGGACTGTCATCAGTTCGAAAGCCCGGTCCGCTGAATCCGTTGCCCGTGAAATTGACATTTCCCTGCCTAGCGAATAATTTTTTGAAGAGTCAAAACATTAGGCAAGGATAATGAAACAAATAGCCTTCGCGGTTTTCGCTGCAGTCACGATCACCCTCGGTAGCGGTTGCGACACCGACGATCGGCCCCGATCAGGGACGTTCACCGAGGTGAACGAGCCGCGATTCACCATCGTGACTACGACCGGCATGATCACCGACGTCGTCCGGCAAATCGCCGGGCCTGACGTCCGCGTGATCGGATTGATGAAAGAGGATGTCGATCCGCACCTCTTCAAGCCGCTGCGAAGCGACGTGGTCGCGCTCAACGACGCCGACGTCGTGTTCTACAACGGCCTCGGGCTGGAAGGGCAGATGGAGACGGTTCTCGAGTCGATCGCGAGCGACGGGAAGCCGGTCCGAGCCGTGACGAACGGAATTGACGATTCCGAACTGATTCGCTCGGAAGAAGCCGGTTCACATTCGGCGACCGACCCGCACGTGTGGATGTCGCCGAAATTGTGGCGTCAGGCGATCGCCGTCGTGGTCGAGACGCTTTCAAACCACGATCCCGACCACAGCGGGGAGTACGAACAAGCCGCTGAGAAATATCTCTCCCAAATGTCGGTGTTGGACGAATACATTGAACAATCGATCAATTCGATTCCGGAACCGCAGCGGCAACTGGTCACGGCCCACGATGCGTTCGCCTATTTCGGGCGGCGGTACGGGATTGAAGTGAAAGCCGTTCAGGGCATCACGACCGAAGCCGAAGCGGGAGTAGCCGATATTAATCGCCTGGTCGACTTCATCGTTGAAAACGAGATTCCGGCGGTTTTCGTCGAGACGACAATTTCTCCGCAAACCGTCCGCGCGATGGTCGAAGGTGCGGCTGATCGCGGCAAACAGGTGGCGATCGGAACCGATCTCTTTTCCGATGCCATGGGGCCGACCGGTACCTATGAAGGTACCTATCTTGGGATGTTGGACCATAACGCGACGGTCATCACGCGGGCGCTCGGCGGCACCGCTCCCGTTGACGGGCGCGTCGGCAAGCTGACCATTTTGCCGGAGTCTAAATGACCGCTGCCGTATTGTCCGAATCGTCCCGCGCCGTCAAATCGCACGCCACTGCGGCACCGCTGACGGTGCGAGAAATGACGGTGGCCTATCGCAGCAAGCCGGTCGTGTGGGACGTTTCATTCGAATTACGCCCCTCAACGCTAACGGCGGTGATCGGCCCGAACGGTGCCGGCAAAAGCACACTGATTAAAGCCGCGCTCGATCTCGTCACACCAAGTAGCGGAGCGGCACAATTCTGGGGACAACAATTAAATTCCGTCCGGCGTCGGGTCGCTTACGTGCCGCAACGCACGGCGGTCGATTGGGATTTCCCGGTGACAGCGCTGCAAGTCGTGACGATGGGCCTCTACGGCGAAATCGGCTGGCTCCGCCCGATCTTAAAACGACATCGCAACCGTGCTGCTGAAGCATTGGAACAGGTGGGATTAAGCGATCTGGCTGATCGGCAAATCTCGCAGCTTTCCGGCGGCCAGCAGCAGCGAGTTTTTCTGGCCCGCGCCTTAGTTCAGGACGCTGATTTCTATTTAATGGACGAGCCATTCGCCGGCGTCGACGCGGCGACCGAATCGGCGATCGTCGAGTTGCTTCGCGACCTGCGATCCCGCGGCAAGTCGGCACTCGTCGTGCATCATGATCTTGATACGGTGACGAATTACTTCGACGCCGCATTGCTGCTCAATATGCGATTGGTCGCGGCCGGTAGTATCGCGGAAGTCTTTAATGTCGAAAACCTCCGCCGCACCTATGGCGGCCGGTTGGCGTTATTGGACGAAGCCGGCAACAAAATGTTCAATGCCGGAGGACAACCGTGACCGGCTCATGTTATATGACCGGCCTGTTCGCGGTGGCCGATTTCTCCGAACGGCTCCAGCGGCTCGTTCTGCTGCAGGACTATAACACCCGAGTCGTGCTAACAGGGACGATGCTTCTTGGTATCGCCGCCGGCGTCGTCGGTGTCTTCTTAGTATTAAGAAAACGGGCTCTCGTCGGGGACGTGATCGGACATGCCGCCCTGCCGGGCATCGCGGCAGCCTATTTGATTGCCGAACTAATCGCCCCCGGGACCGGCCGCAGTTCACCAATCTTATTGACTGGGGCAGCCGTCTCAGGAACTGTGGGAGGACTCTGCGTGACGGCAATCACCCGCTACTCTCGCGTCAAAGATGACGCGGCCATGGCGGTGGTGCTGGGGGTCTTTTTCGGGCTCGGCGCAGTGCTGTTCAGCATCGTCCAGCAAGTACCGGGAGGTCAGGCCGCCGGGTTAAATAGTCTCCTGTTCGGCAAGACCGCCTCGATGCTCTCTTCCGAAGTATGGACGTTCGGTGCGGCCGCGGGCATTGTACTATTAATTTGCCTCCTCATGCACAAAGAACTTGTGCTGCTTTGCTTCGATCCCAGCTTTCTCGGTTCGCTCGGGCATTCGATCGTAATTATTGATGTCATTTTAATGACTCTGGTCGTCGGGGTGACGGTCATCGGCATTCAAAGCGTCGGCCTTATTTTGGTCGTGGCGGCACTGGTCATCCCCGCATCGGCAGCCCGGTTCTGGACTGATCAGGTGGGGCGAATGACGATCCTCGCCGGAGTCTTCGGCGGACTCGGTGCCGGAGTCGGTGTGGTGCTAAGTGCCTTGTTTCCGCGACTCGCGGCGGGAGCACTCATCGTGCTGGCGGCGTCCGCCGTATTTTTCATCAGTTTAATTTTCGGCAGTCGGCGTGGTTTCTTGCCGCGACTGTGGCAGCAACACCGCCTCGCCCGGTCGGTCGCGCGGGACCATCTGCTGCGGGGGTGCTTCGAGATCATGGAAGCGGATGGCCGTGCAAATTTTGGTGTTGGGGGGGACGCACTCTCGCAAGTCGAAGTCTCCCGATTGAAATATCAGCGTGATTGGAACGACGGACGATTAAGGTCGGTTGTGAAAGACTGCTCGGCGAAGGGATACCTCCGCTCACCCGACGGCCAACACATTTTGCTGACGTCATCGGGATTACAGGAAGCGCAACGACTCACGCGGAATCATCGACTCTGGGAAATCTACCTGCTCGAAATTGCCGATGCCGACCCTGCGAAAGTCGATCGGGCAGCAGATCGGATCGAACACGTACTCGATCCCGCACTCGTTGCCGATTTGGAGCGTCGGTTCGCCAAGTCCCTCCCGGAACGATCTGTCCCTCCCAGCCCGCACCCCGTTGCGTGATGGAATAGGGCCATCACACATACATTTGCGGTGTGAACCGCCCACTGATCGGCTTTCGGCTCTTTAATGATCGAGTAACTTCTTAACGACGGTT
The DNA here is from genome assembly GCF_007744515.1 of Stratiformator vulcanicus. NCBI lineage: Bacteria > Pseudomonadati > Planctomycetota > Planctomycetia > Planctomycetales > Planctomycetaceae > Stratiformator > Stratiformator vulcanicus. The sequence continues at coordinate 1,670,407 of NZ_CP036268.1, read as the reverse complement.
TCAATTTCAGCGATGACCTGGCTAGCGCTCGACACCTCAATGACGCTGATCACCGCCCTCGCGGGGATGGCCTGCGCAGTGCCGGGCGTATTCCTCGTGTTGCGTCGCCAAAGTTTGATGGGAGACGCGCTCAGTCACACCGCGTTACTGGGAGTTGTTGGAGCCTATTGGCTCACGGCGAGAATCTTCGCCGCCGGTTGGATTGATTCGGCTCAATGGGAAACCGTGCTGCCGATCGCACTGACGATCGGCGCCGCGGTCGTGGGAGTCGCAACGGCCGTTTTAACCGAATGGGTCAGCCGAGCGGGGGGCGTTGAAGAGAGCGCCGGTCTCGGTGTGATTTTCACAACGGCGTTCGCTTTAGGCCTACTGCTTCTTGTGTTGATGGACGATCAGCGGGTGCATATCGACCCCGATCACGTGCTGTTCGGCCAGGTCGAGACGGCTGCCCTGCACGTGCTGCCGGGCACAGGGACTCCCAGAGCGGTCATCTGGGGAGGGACGTTATTATTAATCAACAGTCTGTTGGTCTGTCTGGCCTATAAAGAGCTGCGATTTGCAGCGTTCGATGCTCAAGCCGCTGCCGCTGCGGGACTCAACGTCCGCCTGATTTACTACGGCTTGATGCTGATGACGTCGGTCACGCTGGTTGCCGTGTTCGAAGCCGTCGGCAGCATTTTGGCGATCGCGATGCTCATCGTACCGGCCGTGACGGCACGCTTTTTGACGTCAAGATTGAGCCGACTGATTATGATCGCGGTGGCGATCGCCGCAGCCAGTGCGGTCATCGGCCATGCCTGCTCGATCTACTGCGTACCTTGGCTCGCAAGACTCATCGGTCTTGACGGCGTACGGGAGGCGAATACCGCTGGCATGACGGCCGTTGTCGCGGGGGCCGCCTTCACGGCCGCATTTTTGTTCGGCCCCGAAGGCGGCACCCTGCGCAACTTATGGTCCTCGCGCCGCCGATTCGAGCCACAAAACGCTGAAGACCCGAACGCTATACTTGCTCAGCAATCGGCCGAAATTAAGTGATATCCGATTATCGAAGTCAGCGACTCGAATTCACTTGGCGCGACAACGGTTGAGGGCAAGCAGTGCATAGCCCGTTACGATGTTCGGGTCGCCTTCATACCAGCGATCGGCCTCATTGACCCAACTGCCGTTCGGTTTTTGAAGGTCGAACAGTTTTTCGGCCAGGTCTTTGCGCCAATCGTGTTTCACGCCCGAGGCGTCTTCCAGACGATCGACTTCGAGGACCTCAAGTGTTTTCGCGAACGTCTGGTAGTAATAGAACAGGCCCTGCTTCCCCATGTTCGGGTTCTCATTAAGCGTGTAGTGGTTCTTAATCCACTCCAACGCAGCGGAAACTCGGGGATCATCTTTGGAGAGGCCCGCGTAAATCATGCTTTTTAAGCCCGCGTAGGTCATACTTCCGTAAGAGCGCAAGCCGCCGTTATCAGTGGTGCCTGCCTTGGTTTCACCTTCGCCGGCGGCGGTATAGAAGAAGCCGCCGTCGTCAATTTTCGACGCGTTCGCCGTCGTGTTGTGTTGCGACTCCAGGTTCTGTGTGCGTGACACAAAGATCAGGGCCTTCTGCATCGCCGGGTCATCTTCCTTGACCCCCGCTGCTTTCAACGCTTCCAGGAAGAACTGGGTATTCGACAGATCGGGGCGCTTGTGCCCACCGTATCCGGCGCCGCCGTAGTCGGAGTCGGTCGATTCGATCCCCTCCCCTTCGTCCCACTGCAAACCGCGCAGAAAATTCTCCGCCCCTTCGATCATCTTGGAGTAGAGGCCGTCGGCGTTGGCCTTTTCGAAAGCGAGGACGCTCAGGCAGGTTTCGTAATTGCGGTGCGAAGAATCGGGGTGATAGATGCCGCCATCTTTCTGACGGTAAGATTTTAAATAGCTGAGTGCTCTCGCGACCGTCTCGTCATCCGCGGAAAGTCCGCTATCGAGTAACGCGACCGTGCAGACGCCGGTGATGCCGACCATCCGCGGGGCGGTCCAGCCCCCGTCTTCGTTCTGAGACAACCGAAGAAATTCGATCCCCTGCTGACGGGACTGCTGCAATTCATCCAAATCCGGCCCGAGTTCGGCCGCCGGAAGGAATCGCGAGGCTGCAACAACGACAAATACTGTGACAGCACGCAGCAACATGAGATTTCTCCAATCAGGCAATCATCAGTTTGCAGGAAGTTTGGCCCAACGCAATAAAACTGACCGGTGGCGCGTGAATCGATCCTCTAGTGCGACGCAGACTGGCCGAAAACCTAACACCCGCTGGCTCTTCGTCGAGCGGGCTTACATGCCCGCCTACCCCTTTACCACAAAGTTCACCATTCGTCCCGGAATCGCAATCGTTTTGATGACCTGCTTGCCTTCTAAATGGGACGCGACGTTCGGGTCGGCTTTGGCCGCCGCTTCCATCGCAGCCGGGTCGGCGTCGGCGGCGACTTTGATTTTCGCACGCAGTTTGCCGTTGACCTGCACGGGTATCTCGATCGTCGACTCGACGAGCTTCGACTCATCGAACTCGGGCCAAGGCTCATAGGCGAGGGACGTTTCGTGTCCCAACAGCTGCCACACTTCCTCCGCGAGATGCGGTGCGAACGGGCTGAGCAGGAGTGTGAATTTCTCAGCCATCAATCTGGGACGGGTCTTCATCGCGCTGAACGCGTTGACGAATTCCATCATCCGGCTGATGGCGGTGTTGAAACTCAATTTTTCGACGTCTTCGGTCACCGCTTTGATTGTCTTATGAAGCAGTCGATCCTGTTCTTCGTTTAATTCAACATCTTTAATCGCCGGGTGAATCCGGATCTCATCGGCCTCTTCATCGGTGATCGTTCGCCAGACCCGCGCGAGGAAGCGATAAACGCCTTCAACGCCCGTCATTTGCCAAGGCTTCGTCGCTTCGAGCGGTCCCATAAACATCTCGTAGAGCCGAAGGGAATCGGCCCCATACTGCTCGATGACGTCGTCGGGATTGATCACGTTGCCGCGCGACTTAGACATTTTAAAGGATCGCGAGTCGACGGCGATTTTTGGACTGTTCTGCAGGACGAAGTGGTCCCCCTGTTTTTCGACCATGTCATCGGGCACTTGCACGGCGATGACCGTTCGCCCCGTATTGCGATCGGTGAACACCTCTTGTCCGCTCTTGGGATCTTTTAACTTTTCGATGTCTTTGGCCGAGACCCAACCGGCGGGATCGGCGGCTTTGAAATCGGCGGCCTGCTCCTGACCGGGCAAGCTCGCGAGCCGATAGCCCGTCATCTCGGGTTCGCCGAGAATCATGCCCTGATTGACGAGTTTCGCGAACGGTTCCGGGGTCGAGAGATGCCCCCGGTCGAACAGCACCTTGTGCCAAAACCGCGAGTAGAGCAGGTGCAAGACCGCGTGCTCCGCCCCGCCGATGTAAAGGTCGACCGGCAGCCAATAGTTTTCGAGTTCCGGGTCGAGAAATCGCTCTCCGTTTTTGTTGTCGCAATAGCGAAGGTAATACCAGCACGAGCCGGCCCACTGCGGCATGCTGTTGGTTTCGCGCTTTAAGCGAGTGCCGTCGTCTGCTGTCGTATAGAGCCACGACTCCGGAGCCCGGGACAGCGGCGGATCGGCGGTCCCCGTCGGTTTGAAGTCTTCCATCTCGGGCGGTTCGACCGGCAGATCCGTGTCCTCAACCGGACGGACAAGTCCTGTCTCGTTGCCTTCCTCGTCGAGTTCGTGCCACAACGGGAATGGCTCGCCCCAATATCGCTGTCGGCTGAAGAGCCAGTCACGGAGCTTGTAGTTGATTGCCTTCTTGCCGAGCCCGCGCTGCTCGAGATCGTCGGATACCCTCTGCTTGAACTCACCGGTTGGCATCCCGGTGTAGTCGCCGGAGTTGATGGCAACACCCGTCTCAGTGAAGGCTTTCGGCATCTCCGCAGGCTGCGACTTTGCGGCTTCGCCATCGGCCGCTACGACCTGGATGATCGGAAGGTCGAACGTCTTCGCGAATTCAAAGTCGCGCTCATCGTGGGCCGGTACCGCCATGATCGCCCCGGTGCCGTAGGAGATCAGAACGTAGTCGGCGATCCAGATCGGGATCGCCGCACCGTTGACGGGATTCGTGGCGTAAGCGCCGGTGAAGACGCCCGTTTTCTCTTTGGCGAGGTCGGTCCGATCGAGATCACTCTTGGAGGCAGTTCGGCGACGGTACTCCTCCACGGCGGCACGCTGCTCGTCGGTTACGATCTCATCGACGAGCGGGTGCTCCGGCGCGAGTACCATGTAGGTCGCCCCGAATAACGTGTCGGGACGAGTGGTGTAAACGCGGATGACGTTTGCTTCCGGCCGCTCCGGATAGCCGACGTCTGCCCGCCGCGATTTCCACTCTTCGAATTGGCCCTCAACACCCGCTGTGCGATCAGCGATCAAGAAATCGACCTCCGCGCCGGTGCTGCGACCGATCCAATTGCGTTGCAGCAATTTGATCGACTCCGGCCAGTCGAGGTCCTCGAGTTCGGTGTGCAGCCGCTCGGCGTAGGCGGTGATGCGGAGGTTCCACTGGCGGAGCGGGAGCCGCTCGACCGGGAAGCCTCCCTCCTTGCTTTTTCCGTCGTTCACTTCCTCGTTCGCCAGTACAGTTCCCAATTCCGGGCACCAGTTCACAGGTGCGTGCGACTGATAGGCGAGCCGGTGCTCGTCCTGGTATCTTCGGACGGCCTCCTCGCCTTCTCCGCTCACCGAGTCCGGGATCGGAAGCTCCGCAATCGGCCTTCCCTTACCGACGATCTCCCTGCCGGAGGCGTCAGTCCAGACGAATGTCTGGTCGTACCAAGTGTCGTAAAGTTGGAGGAAAATCCACTGAGTCCAGCGGAAGTAGTCGGGATCGGTCGTTGCGATCTCGCGGCTCCAGTCGTAGCTGAAGCCGAGCCGCTTGAGTTGGCCGGTGAAGGTGGCAATGTTCTTCTGCGTCGTCTCGCGCGGATGGACGCCGGTCTTGATCGCATACTGCTCGGCGGGGAGGCCAAAGGCGTCCCAGCCCATCGGATGCAGGACGTGAAACCCTCGCATCCGCTTATAGCGGCTGACGATGTCGGTCGCGGTATAGCCCTCGGGATGCCCCACATGCAGTCCCTCGCCGGACGGGTAAGGGAACATGTCGAGTGCGTAGTACGTTCCGGCCGATGTTTGATGCTCCGGCTGATTCGGCGTGATGAACGTACCGTGTTCGTCCCAATAGGACTGCCACTTGGGTTCGATCCGGTGAGCGTCGTAGCGAGGCATGTTTGGGCGACGAAAGAGAGAAAACGGGCGAGCGGCAGGGGGCAGCCTGCGTCATCAAAAGTACCAATTGTGAAGCGGCGTCAGTCTAGATATGGCGGAACTGTTTGCCAAACGGGGGGCGGTTGAGAGTAAGATACCGAAAACTTCGGACAGCGCGAGACAGCGATGAGTTCGGACTCGCCAATGAATTCGGAGCGCCTGATGACCCCAATGGGCGACACCGGTGGCTTGACCCTGAGTGATCACTTGAAACGCAGCATCCGCGGCGAAATCGCGAGGTCGATCTGATGTCAATGACCGATCAATTGCCGGATGAAGTTCTGCGGATTCCACCGATCCACTCGCACGACGATTTTCGCGCCTGGGCGCTCTCCGAAGACTTTCCGCAGCGTGGTCGCATCGACTACTTTGATGGCGCGCTGGAGATCGATATGTCCCCCGAAGCGTTCCTCTCGCATGGCAAGCTGAAGGTCGCTCTCACTCGGGGCCTGTCGGAGGCCGTAGAGGACCCTGACCGGGGCGAAGTGTTTTCGGATAGCACGCTCGTCACGGTGCCCGACGTCGGGCTATCGTCGGAGCCCGACGTCGGCGCGATCTTGCATCAGACCGTCGAGATGGGCGTCGTGCGGTTTCGTCAGAAGCAGGGCCGTGCGGGCGATTTCATAGAGGTCGTCGGACCGCCCGACCTCGTTGTCGAAGTGGTCAGCGACAGCTCTGTCACGAAGGATTTTCATCGTCTCGCCGAAGCCTATTTTCGGGCCGGTGTGCCCGAGTATTGGATCGCCGACGGTCGGGGAGACGCGATCGTCTTTGCCATCATGGTGCCGGGCGAAGGCGAGTACGTCGAGACTTCCACAGATGATGGCGGTCGGCAATGGTCTCCGCTTCTGCAAGCCTGGATTCACCTGGACGTGAAGCGAACTCGTCGGCAGACACCGCGGTTCAAGCTCGTGGTGGCCCCGCAACAATCAACCTAAAATTGAATTCTGTCCATCGTTATCCCGCACAGTGATCTCGATACACAAACGTATAAACGCGTGTTTCAGATCTGGATTTAGTGATTTCACGCAGTGGCTTATTGTCCTGTCAGGTTAAACCCGAGGAGGCGGCCATGAGTTCGGACGAGGCGATCACAACGACCGCCGTCGTCGGTGACGACGGTATTTTGAGAGTGGAATTGGACGTGGGTAAAGAACGCGCGAAAGAACGCCTGAGGCTGACGGTCGCGACTGAGTCGGGACCGCGGAATTGGGATGAGGAGGAGTACCAAAACTTTGTCGATCGGATCGTCGGATGTATTGATGACGACAGTTTTCGGCGTCCCGAATTTCCAGACTATCAACCTGTTGCACCGCTCGACTGACCGGCATTCACTTGGCTTACTTACTCGACACCAATGTTTGGATTGAGATCCTGCGGGGGCGAGCTGCTCCAAGCTTGCTCCGACAATTTCGCCGACTCCGACCCGATAAGATCAAGCTATGTTCGGTCGTGAAGGCGGAGTTGTACAGCGGGGCTGAGCGGAGTGCGAACCGTGATCAGAATCTCTTGGAGATCGACCGTCTGTGCAGCAGCTACGAATCATTTCCGTTCGATGACCAAGCCGCGTTGATTTTTGGCAAGATCATCGCCGACTTGGCTCGCGAGGGTAAACCGATTGGAGCGGTTGATATTATGATCGCGTCGATCGCGATCGCTCGCCGCCAAGTACTGATCACCCACAACATCAGCCATCTGGGCCGAATCACCGACCTAATAATCGAAGACTGGCAAACCCTGCCGCCATCTGAAACCGAGGAAACATCATGAACGATTTCAACCGCCGCACTTTTCTTCAAACCACAGCCGCCGGGGCACTGCTCTCAACAATGCCGACTGCGTTTGGGGACAGTTCCGGTGACGCCAGCGGATCGGTAGCTCCCGGCGAAGGACTGATGGAGTTCGGCGAAAGGGCATCGAAGTCCGAACTCGGCCCGAAAATGAAATTGTCGCTGGCGGCCTACAGTTTCAGCAAGCTGATGAAACGATACCCGACGTTCGAAGAACTGCCACAGATGCAGTCGAATCTCGTCGAAGTGATTGACGTTGCCGCAGAATTGAATCTCGACGGCGTCGAATTGACGGGGTATTACGTGCCCGGTGCCGCGCAGGAAATCCAGACTCACTTTATGGGCGAAACCCAAGGGTCATTTTTTGAAGCTCCGCCGGAGCGAGCAAATTATTATCATCGAACTGCCGTAGAGCGGTATTTGCGAAGCCTATCAGCCCGAGCTTTCCGCCTCGGACTCGATGTCTCCGGCACGGCGATCGGTAACGACTTCTGCCTGCCCGAGGGTGGGCAGCGGGCGGAGCAAATCGCCAACTGCATCCAGTGGTGCAAGTTCGCGTCGTTCATGGGGGCGCCGGTGATTCGCATTTTCGCAGGGAAAGTGCCCAAAGGTGACTCGGAGGAAGCCGCACTTGAGCGTTGCATCGACGGAATCGTCGAATGCCTGCCCGCCGCCGCTTCCGTTGGTGTCTGCCTGGCTCTCGAGAATCACGGCGGGATCACGGCCGAAGCGGACACGCTGCTGCGGATCGTCGACGGAGTCCTCGAAAAGACCGATCACCCCGACTACTTCGGCGTGAACTTCGACAGCGGAAACTTCAAAAACGACGACCCCTACGGCGAGCTCGCCAAAATCGCTCCCTATGCGATCAACGCTCAGATTAAGGACTACATCGCCCCGAACGGTAAGAAGGGCGAGCCCGACCTCGATCGGGTCGTCGGCATCTTGAAAGATGCGAACTACCGCGGCTATGTCGTGATGGAATACGAAGGACATGGCGACCCGCGAACCGAAGTTCCCCAGTGGGTTGAGAAACTCCGCAAAGCGATCGGCTGACATCCCCATTGCCTACCACGCAGGCACGGCGTGCGCCTCAAGGAACACGCTGCGCGCGCCAACTGACGGCTCAACAGGCAATGCTGTCTTCGGAATGAGCATGACGAGTCTACATTTGTCGATGCCTGATGCGATGCGGGCTGCACCCGTGAAAGTCGTAAAGCATTTGCGGAAATGCGGTTAGAATTGTTCCGGACCGAATTTCAGACTTTGTCGCTGAACTTCTTCCCTCCAAAATTCGTTTTGGCCCGAGGGATGCTTTTGCGTACTGTAGTTGAGGGCGCGCATCGGGCCTGCGCTCCGCGGTCACGTTGCCTCATTCGGGAGGACCCCCATGAGGACGATTCGACGACACGGCGGACTTTTGCTGACTCGTTCGATTCCGCTGGAAAGCGAGACGGCTTTCTTCATACTTGTCAGCGTCTGTGACGTGATCTTCACCGCTTTTCTGCTCGCCGGCGGAACGGCCTTCGAAGCCAATCCGATCGCCAATTGGTTTATTGAAGGCTGGGGCCTCAATGGAATGGTCGGCTTCAAGTTCGGGATGATCGCCTTCATTTGCCTGGTGGTGCAGATGATCGCCGCCGCGCGGCTTCACGTCGCCCGGCGTATCCTCAACTTCGCTACCTACATCACCGGCGCGGTCGTGCTCTACAGCGGCGTCCTGCTGCTGATCGCTTAGCGCCTTCCGAGAAAGCGACGGCGTACTAATCCGGCGATCGCGCAATGCGTTTCGGCTCGTCTTGAATCGCATCGGTGTTCGCCGTGTTCTCGGGTGAATCCTGAAATGGGTCCCCGGGCTGCGCACGCGGTTGGCAACGTCCGGTTGATCGCTCAGAATCCTCTCGCGTTCGGCACTCGGAGCGATTGAGCTTCCATCGGCGCGCGTTGGCGAAATCGCCGACCGCTTCCAGCATCGCTCCGACGCCGACGCTTGAGTTCTCTTGTCGTCCAACTGGTCGAGCGCCATGTCCGATCGCGAACAGCTATTACAGATTCTCCGTCCTTACGGACAGGAGCACGTCCTGAATTATTGGGACGAGTTGGACGAGCCCGTGCGTTCAAGCCTCGCCGAGCAGGTTCGATCCATCGACTTTGCTCGAATCAAACAGCTCTATGAGTCCGCCGGATCGCACACCGATGCCGATGCTTCCGATCGCGCCTCGCGGGCGGTGCCTCCCGCCGAGCTGGTCGAAGACGCGCTGAGTCATTCGACGGACGAACTGCGTCGCGCGAAGCAGCGCGGCATTGAACTACTGGCCGCGGGGAACGTCGGAGCGATCGTCGTCGCGGGGGGCCAAGGCACGCGGCTCGGGTTTGATCATCCCAAAGGGATGTTCCCGATCGGACCCGTCAAAGGCACGATGCTGTTTCGTATTTTGGCTCAGCAGCTTCTCGCCCGCGCTCGCGAAGCGGGCAAGCCGATTCCGTATTACGTTATGACCAGTGACGCCACCGCTGACGAAACGATCGCCTGCTTTGAAGCGGAAGACTTCTTCGGCTTGCCGCGCGAGGACGTATTCTTCTTTCGCCAAGGCAACATGCCCGCCGTCGACGATTCCACGGGCAAGATTTTACTGGCCGAAAAGGGCCGGATCGCCACCAGTCCGGATGGTCACGGCGGATTGCTCAACGGGCTTCAGACGAGCGGAGCATTAGCCGACATGCGGGAGCGGGGCATCGAATTCCTGCACTATCACCAGGTCGACAATCCGACCGCGATCGTCTGCGATCCGGTCTTCGTCGGTTTGCACGCACTTCGGAAGTCAGATGTGTCGACCAAAGTCGTCGCGAAGGTCGAACCTGCTGAGAAGATGGGGGTCGTCTGTGATGTCGACGGCTCCACGCAGATTATTGAATACAGTGACATGCCGGACGACATCGCGTCCAAGACCGACGACGCCGGCGAGCTATTGTTGCGCTGGGGCAATACGGCGATTCATGTCTTCAGCCGCGCGTTCTTCGAACGACTTTGCAGCGACGATTCTTCGCTCGCGTTTCACGTCGCCCACAAAAAGGTTCCGCACCTCAACGACGCCGGAGAGCCGGTCAGCCCCGATTCGCCCAACGCGTACAAATTCGAGAAGTTTATTTTCGACTCACTTCCCAAGGCAGAGACGGCATTGGTCGTCGAAACCGACCGCACCAAGGAGTTCAATCCAGTCAAGAATGCCGAGGGTTCGGACAGCCCGGCGACCGCCCGCGCCGCCCTTGTCGAACTCTATCGCAATTGGCTCGAAGCGGCGGGCGCTGAGGTCGCTGATGATGCTGTCATTGAAATCAGCCCGCTGTTCGCAGTTGATTCCGAACAACTGACGACGAAAATCAAACCCGGCCAAACCTTCAGCGGCGAGGTTTTTCTCGGCCCGTAGCGAACGTAGTGGAGTCACCGATCGCGTGGGCCGACAAAGTCGCCGCTGAACGCGTCGAGGCTGACGACATCGACACGATCGTCTTCGTGCGCCGCTTCGACCTCATCGGTCCGCAGCTCTGTTAGCGAGACGATCCGCAGTCGATTGCGTCGAATTCCCTGCTCTTCAAGCCGCGCGGCGACGTTGCGAGCCCGCGCATACGCAACACGAAGGTGCGTCGTCGGCAACGGGTCATCCTCACGCTGCGGCGCGTATCCGCGAATCTCGACCTTGTTCGGCTTCCCGGCCAGGACCTCGGCGATTTCGTCGATCGTGGCCCGTTGATCCAACGGAATGCTTTCATCTCCGACCGGAAAGACGACCGGCTTGCCGATCGGGACGGGATTCCCCTCGCGAGACCGATAGACGCGGATGTCGAGACCATCAACGGCGGGGCGTCGAATGCCGGCGTTGCCGTTGGTGTCGTTCAGATGCGAACCGAGCGTCGGCAACCGCTCTTCAAAGCTGTTTCCCGGGAAGTAATTTCCCGGCGCGCTGGGTTGGGCTGACGGGTAGCCGAATTGCTTGTGCAGCGACTCGATGATGGCGCGATACTTCTTGTCGGCCGCGACCTCGCTGAGCGAGACCAACATGATAAAGAACGTGAGCAACAGGCTCATCATGTCGCCGTAGGTCACCACCCATTCGGGCACACCCGGCGGGGCATCGTCGTCAGGTTCGGCCATGAATACTTGGGGAGTGAAGGACTGTCGACGGAGTCGATTCTGCAGAACGTTCCGTGAATATCGATTCGGACGACCGGGCGTCTTGTGCCCTGCTGATTCGATACGGTCGGTCGAATTTAGCACGCAACACGACGGCTGCGTCGACTGCGTCAAGCTTGCGGGCCGGTCCTTCACGTGCGACGATCCGCACCGTCCGTCTGTACCGTCTTCCGGTTTCACCCGAATCAACCAACTGCCCCTTCGCCCTTCATGCCGTCACGACTGATTGTCGAACAGTCCGCCTTCGACGCACTTTGTGAAGAATTTCGGGCGGCCGGTATCGTCGCGTTCGATACCGAGTTCGTCTCCGAATACACGTACCGCCCCGAACTGTGCCTGATGCAGTTCGCGACCGAGAACGGCGTGTACGGTGTCGATCCGTTCGAAGTTGCCGACCTCAGCGAATGGTGGGCGATCATGGCGGACGAATCGATCGGGATCATCGTGCATGGAGGTCAGGCGGAGATCCGCTTTTGCATCGACCTCGCCGGGATCACGCCGCAGAATGTGATCGACGTGCAAATTGCCGAGGGATTCCGCGGACGGAGCTATCCGCTCGGCTATGACGCGTTGGTCTCTCGCGTCTTGGGAACAAAGCCGGGAGGCAAACAAACCCGCACTGACTGGCGCCGTCGACCTCTGACGAAGGAGCAGGTCGACTACGCATTGGCCGATGCCTCGTATCTTCTTGACGTGTGGAAGAAACAACAGGCCGACTTAAAGAAACGGGGCCGGCTCGACTGGGTGCTGACCGAGTGCGAACAACTCATCAGGACGGTCGAAAAGGAAGCCTGCCGGAATCCCTGGGATCGGCTCTCCGGACTCCACCGGCTCAGCCCGCGAGAATTCGCCGTTGCGCGATCGGTCGCGCAGTGGCGTGAGGATGAAGCCCGCAATCGCGATCGCCCCCTGCGTCGCATTTTGCGGGACGATCTGGTGATCGATCTCGCCCGTCGTCATCCCACGACGACCAAACAACTGGAAGCCACGCGAGACTTCCATCGCACCGAGGCCAATCGAACACCAGAAGACTTAATCAGCGCGATTTCACGCGGCCTCGACACGCCGCAGAAAGAACTCGTTCCCCCCCCGGCCGCGCAGACGCCCGACAAATCTCCCGACGAGCACATGCTGGGACAATTATTGGGAATCGCGCTGACGAGTTTGTGTGCCGAAGTCGGAATCGCCCGGCAACTCGTCGGCACCGCGGCCGACTTAAGGCACCTCGTCCGCTGGCACCTCTACGAGGAACGCGACCCACCCAAGCCTGATCTCTCGGTGGGGTGGCGGGCCGAAGTCTGCGGCGACCTGTTGACCGATTTACTCGACGGTAAAATCTCACTTCGCGTGGCCGACCCCGATAGCGATCACCCCCTGGTATTCGATCGTATCGACGACGATTAGGCCGACGTACTGCTAAGGATTTTGATTCATGGATGTCCGATCCGCCTATCAGGAATTGACCGCTCGCTCAAAGAAGGCGGCTCTGCTGCGCTCCACGGCTTCCGTCCTGGGATGGGAAGAGCAGACCTATATGCCGCCGAACGGAGCCGAGCTGCGTTCGAAGCAGCTCAGCTTATTGGCGGGCCTGGTCCACGAGCGCACGACCGATCCAAAGATCGGCGAGCTACTAGCGGAGTGCGAAGCGGGCGACGAATTTGCCGAAGGGTCGCTGGAAGCGGACAACCTTCGGGAATGGCGTCGGGATTACGATCGGTCGACCAAACTTCCGCAACGACTGGTCGAAGAAATCACCGAGACGGCGACACTGGCGCAGAACGCGTGGGTCCGCGCCCGCAAGGAACACGACTTTCACGCTTTCTTGCCGTGGCTTGAGAAGACGGTGACGCTCAAGCGGGAGGAGGCTGACGCCGTCAGCGATGGAAAGGGCCTTAAATACGATGCGCTCCTCGACGACTACGAGACGGGCATCACGACCGACCTCGTCGCCGCTTCATTTGCCGAATTGCGGGACGCGATCATCCCGCTCGTGCAGGCGATCACCGAATCTCCGAAGCAGGCCGATACGTCGATCCTCAAACGCGATTTTCCCGCTGCCGTTCAAAAAGAATTCTCCGAACAGGCGGCCGCGGACATCGGGTTCGACTTTGACAGCGGTCGGGTCGATGTCGCGGCGCATCCGTTCTGCTCTTCGTTCGGTCCGGGCGATACCCGATTGACCACCCGGTACGATGAAAACTTCTTTTCGATGGCCTTCTTCGGCACGATGCACGAAGCGGGCCACGGCATCTATGAGCAGAATCTTCCCGCCGAGCACTTCGGAACACCGGCCGGAGAGTCGGTTTCGCTCGGCATCCATGAATCGCAGTCGCTCACGTGGGAGACCTTTGTCGGACGGAGTCGGCCCTTCTGGGATCATTATTTCAAGCCCGCTCAAACAGCCTTCCCGTCGGTCCTGTCGGATGTTTCCCTCGACGACTTTTTCCGCGCGATCAACGACGTCCGGCCGAGCTACATCCGAGTCGAAGCTGACGAAGTGACCTACTCGCTGCATATCCTCCTGCGGTTTGAGTTGGAGCAATCGCTGATATCTGGAGACCTGGCCCCCGCCGATGTCGAAGCCGCGTGGAATGAGAAGTTCGAAGCCTACTTCGGATTCCCCGTCGACCACGCCGCGAATGGATGCCTGCAGGACATTCACTGGAGCGGAGGGCTGCTCGGCTACTTCCCGACGTATGCACTCGGCAAAATGTACGCCGCGCAATTGTTCGCCCAAGCCCGACATGATTTGGGCGACCTCGACGGCTTGATCGCGCGGGGCGAATTCGTCCCAGTGCGGGAATGGCTCACGGCAAACATTCACACCCATGGTCGCCGACTGACGCCGCGGCAATTGATCGAACGCGTCACCGGCAGCCCTCCGTCGCCGGCACCGCTCATTGGATATCTTCGACGAAAATTCGGTGACATCTACGAGATCAATTGATCCTGATCTCGTCCGGTTCGGACGCAAGATTCGATGGTCAACGACCTCCTCATCTCTTGGTGACGGGCCCTCGGGATTTATCGGGCGCGCATTGGATCAAATCATCGAGAAGACCCGTCGGAATGCGCGCCACGCCCAGCGAGCGACCGGCCGTTGCGATCGGGTGAAGAGGGCCTGCCCGCGGGTGCCGGGAACGATCGAAGCGTCCGCATCGTCGAGTCGAACACGTCCCACATAGACCGGCTCGGCGAGGCGTTCGCGTCCCTGCTCATCGACTTCGGTCGCCAAAACGCCGCCGTACTTCGTCGCGAGAGCCGGCTCGATATAGACCTGCCCTTCGGCTCCGACCGACTCAACCCGGCCGTTGTAAAGCCGATCGGGTATCGATTCGAATCGCAATGTGACCTCCTCGCCGAGATGCACGTCTTCCAGCTCGGCCTGATCGAAGTGCAGCAGCACCTGCGTGCCGTCGGACGGGGCGATGCTGACCAGATGCGTCGCCGACTCCAAAAACGCACCCGCGTTATTGCGATCGGTGGGACGGCCACTCCAGGTCACCGGCTGACCTTCTTGCTGCGCCGCCGGAGTCGGCTCCTTTCGAACCGGCCCCGCGATAACGGTGCCCGAGACCGGGGCCCTGATCGTCAGCAGAGCGATCATCGCTTTCAGTTGCGTTTGCTGCTCAGTCAGGGCGGCAAAATGGTCTCGCGAGAGTGCCTTTTCGACGACGTCGCCGGTGTATTGGGCGACTCGTATCTGCGCTTTTTGCACCGCAATGTCGGCTTCAACTTGGTCGAGCCGATCCTGCAACTCCGTGTTCTCCAACTCGGCGATCACCGCTCCCTGCTCGACCGAATCTCCGGGTCTGGCATGAACGGCGAGCAGCCGACCACCGACGACGGTTCTCACGTGCCGCACGTCGTAAGGTTCGGCCACGATCGGGGCTTCGGCGTACCAGGGAATCGGCACGAACACGGCCGCCAGTCCGAGCCCCGTCAGCACGACCGCCGAACCGATCAGCCGAGACCACTTCATTTCCGTCAGGCCTCGATTCTTCCACATTTTCCACCCCTGCATAATCGGCTTGGCGAGAAACGAAAACACCACAAAACACATCAGTAGCGTGACCAAGTCATCGAGACGCTGCGGTAACAACCACTGCCGCAGCATGATCAAAATCCCGAAGGCCAGCACAAACCGATACGCCAGCGCGAGCACGGCATATGTGAGCAACCAGCCTTTACCGTTCTCGTCTTCATGGGTCGGCTCGCGATTCTCGATCCCGAGGCACAACCACAGGGTCGATTTCCGCAACCGCTCATTGGCCCGCGATCCTAAGTTCGGAATTCCGAGAAAGTCGCTGAGGATGTAGTAGCCGTCGAGCCGCATGAGCGGATTGGCGTTGAAGATCACTGTCGAAACGGCGGTCGTCAGAAACAGATTTAGCGCTAGGAAATGCAACGTCCCGCTGTCGGTCGACCACCATACGAGAAGGCCAATGCCGCTGAGGATTAATTCCACATACATTCCCGCCGCGGCAATCATCATGCGCTTCGCCCGGCTGGGCAGCATCCACGAATCGCTGACATCGCAGTAAAGCGTCGGGCTGAAAATTAAGAGCATCACGCCCATCTCATGACACTCGGCTCCGAAACGTCGGCACGTCAGCCCGTGCCCCATCTCGTGCAGAAATTTCGTGATGGCGATCGTCGCCCAAAGGTAGAGCAGATTCCGGGGCCCGAAAAATTGACCGAACGTCGGCAGTTGGCGCCGGACGTCGTCGAAGTTCACCAGAGCAAAGCCCCACGACCCCACGACAAACAGCACGCACAACGTCACCACGACCGGATGAAACAACCATCCGCAAAATGGAAGCAGGCTTCGAAGCATACGGTCCGGATACCATCCCGGCAGACGCAAAAACAGAACGCTCAACAGCGATCCGAACAGCTTCTGTCGCTTTTGCTCATCTGATTTGCGGCGTTGCGCGGGGGCCAGCCCGGAACGGTCGCTGCGAAGCAATCCCTTCTCGTGCAAATCGGCAACGGCCTGTTGGACCTCCTTAGGCGTCAAATAGACATTCGGATGCGCAAGCATCACGTTGCGGCGAACATCTTCGAGCGTAGAGCGACCGTCGAGCGATCGGAGCAGCGTGACCTGATCGGGACGCAGGCGAAAGTACTTCAGGCCCACCGGGTCTTTCACTACGACAAAGGAATCGGCATATCCGACCACTTCGCGGTATTGCAGATCGGTCCGACAGCGCAGCGGAAACGCCTCCGAACTCGACTCACCGGAGTTCGGAGGCAATAAGGTCGGGCCGCCGCGCAATTGGCTCACGAACCGTCCTCCGTGCTGGCCGGTTCCTCATTAAGAATCGTCATAACGGCCAACACTCCGGCCGGAATGCGGTTGTCGGGATTGTCGACCCGGGCCCACACCCGCACTTTCGGGTCGACCGGCTGGACCTGCGTGTCGACGAAGACGATTTCGCCCTCGAGCACAGGATGCCTCAGAATCTCGGCGAGCAGCGGGTCCTCAACCCGAACCTCGACGCGCTGCCCCGGATTGATCCGGGGCAACAGGTGGACGTCGACAGCTCCCTCAACCTTCACTTTGCGAGTCGAGATCAGTTCGAGAATCGGCGAACCATCCTGCACGGCTTCGCCTTCGGATTTCATCACGTGGGTGACAAACCCGCCAAACGGTGCCCTCACATGCATCAACTTGAGCCGTGCTGCGGCTTCGTCCTCGCTCAGCTTCGCCATCGCTTGCTCGTGCTGGGCCTGCTCAATTTCGAGCCGGGCTCGTTCGGCATCCAATTTCAAGCGACGCACTTCAATGTCGGGGAACGTTCCGGGCGTCCGGCGGTTCCCCTCGAGCACCTTTTCGTACTCGACCTGAGAAAGCTCCGCCGCCTTGACCGCATAGCGATAAGAGACGTCGTTATCCGCTTGTTTCGCCGCGGCCGCCAATGCCGCCTTTGCCTCGTCGTCAAATAAGCGGACGAGTAATTCGCGAACGTCGACGCGATCGCCTTCGCTCACCTTCACCTCGGCAATCACACCCGGTTGGCCGGATGCGAGGACTGCGCGTTCATCCGGCCGCACGCTGCACTCCGGAATCGTGATCGGCTCGCTCGCGCTCGCGACGACCGCGAATTGAACGAGAGCGAAGACGCACAAAATTGTTTTCACGGTCGCTGCCTCAGTAGGAATATCAGACGACAAGTCTTCGGCGAAAATCATGACGGACATTTCAGAACCAAAGGTAGCGACGAACGAATTCGATCACGTCGCCGAAGATCACATACCCCAAGGAGCGGTCGCCGCAGTCGATGCGTGCCCTGACGTCGGCTCCGATTCGCAGCGGCGGTTGCCGCTCTCCGAGCGATGCGTGCGCGTCGACTTTCGACATTCCCTCGTCACTCGGAACGGTGCGATTGCTAAGTCGTTCGAGGGACGCCGGGTAAGTCTGCTCGGGCGTCGTCAAAATCAGGTACTCGATCGGCAACGCCTCTTCGCGATTTTGGATCGAACGCTTCACGTGGCCGAGGCGATGCTCATCAACTTCCAGTTCGATCCGCCACGGCCCGGTCTCGTCCATCACCTCCATCAGCACTTCTCCGCGGGTGACGGGGCGGCCGATCAGATTTTCCTTCACCCGAAAGGTCGCCACCGTCCCGGTCAGCGGGGAATAAATCTTCAATCGTTCGTAACGCTGAGAAAGGACATCCGCCTTTCGCTTCAGCCCCGTCAACTCCGCCCGCAGCCCGGCAATCTGTCCCTGCAAATCAATCGCTTCCTCGCGTTGTCCTCCACGAAAAGCGATTTCGTAGCGTGAGGTCAATGCCCGGCGGTGCTGCTCCTTCTCTCCGATTTCACTTCGAATACCGATCAACTCGGCTTCTAACTCCTCATTGCGGAGCGTCGCCAGCAACTGCCCCTGCTTCACATGATCGCCGCCCGAAATATGTACGTCGGTGACGTCGCCGTCGATCGCGGCGAAGACACGCCGGCGGACCTCGGGCATTAATTCGCCGTCGACGGTGACCCGATAGGGCGCGGGGACGAAACAGCAGGCCGCCGTCCCGACGACCAGCAGAACCGCGACGGCCATCGCCTGAACACGATATCGCGTCTTGATTGCTTCGATCGCCTTGCCGCACATCCGCTGTACCGGGCGGAGCGGAATCCGGTCGGCAGCGCGAACGTTGGTGACCGTCACCTCAGTCAGGGGAATAATCTGATCCGCCTTCGTCCGACGGTCGGCGGGTGGTTCGACGTCACGCAACCACTCGATGATCAGGCAACCGATCACACGGGGCGGACGCCGTTGCGGACTTTCAATCGCCTTGTCATCGCCCGCTTTCGGTCGCTCCGGCTCATGAAGCGGGACGGCCAAGAGCGCACGTGTCCCGCTGACCTGCACGACTTTCGCGAGCGGCTTCTCGATCGACGGCGCGTGTTCGAAGTGAAAACCGTCATGTTCGACGATTCCGTCAAACCGCATGACCTCTTTGCCGAGCGTGGCCAACGCGCGGACGACTTCGGACCGACGATGAACCGTTTCCTGTCCGGTCACGGCCTCCACCTTCGCGCGCCTGCCGCGTTTCAAAATGACGGCGACACGATCGGCACTCAATAGCAACGCGGCCTCATTCGCGATAGCTCGGCACACGCCGTTCGTATCGAACTGCCGCTGCAGCCGAAACGCGTAGGTCTCCTGTGGCAGCGAGTTCGAATCGGATGTCTCGGACGATTGCAGCGGCACTTTCGAACCGAGATGGCCGCAGAGCAGATTCGCCGCCCACTCCGCGGCTTCGAGCCGCGCCGCAATGACGTCACGCGGCGTGTCGTCCGAGAAGGCGACTTCGATCGAGCCGATCATCTCGTCATCAACGCGAAGCGGTACGACGATCGTGGGCTGAAAAAGACTGTCGTCGCCCGAAGTTGCCGCCGATTGAGCGAACGATTGTGCCTCCTCGCCGTCGCCCGGAAAATAGAGTTGCGGCGTTCGTTCGCGAATCGCCATCGCCGTCATCTTCTGTCGCAACGCGGGGGCAGCCGAAACGACCTCGGCCGACGACTTCGTTTCGATCGCGAGCCTGATTTGCCGCCCGATCAACTGCCAGGCCGTCGCCGACCGACCGTCGACCGCTTCGAGAAGACGACTCAGGAACTCTCGCAGCAATTCGTTCGGCTCGAGCGACGAGCTGACAATCTGCTCCAGTTCCCGCAGACGCTGCGTGTCGACCGGCCCGTGTTTTTCGATTTGTTTCGCCATCAACGTGTTTCGCTAATTTCCTGAATGCCGTTCGACCGCACTTGTCGCTTGGCGAAAAGGCTCGTCGGTTTCTTGTCTACAAGTCGCACCACTCGAGATTCGGATCGATTCCCATGCGTTCGCAGGCGGCCAGTGATTTGGTTTCCGACTTCAGAAGCATCGCCCGCTGTTTGCGATCCCGGCGTTCGATCCGCGCCTGCGTTCGAAGGAACAACTTCTCCCACCGATCGGCCCGCAATTCTCCATGGGCGTCCGGGCGGGCCATCCGTTTGAGCTGCGCGATGCGGGCCGAGCCGAGTCGATGCAGCAGCTCATCGTCGAGCGAGAGCACAAACCGAAACGTGCCCGGGTCACCCTGCCGCCCCGCCCGTCCGACCAACTGACGATCGACACGTCCGGACGCGTGTCGCTCGGTGGCGATCACGTGCAACCCGCCCGCGGATTTCACCGAATCTTCAAGGCGGATATCGGTCCCGCGACCCGCCATATTTGTCGCCACCGTAACCCGGCTCGCCTGTCCCGCTGCAGCAACGATTTCGGCCTCGACATCGTCTCGGCGGGCATGCAGCAGGCTGAAGACGATGCCCGCTTCCGACAGCGCCGCCGCAACAAGTTCGGACGCCTCGACCGAAGGCGTTCCGATAAGCACGGGCCGGCCCGATTCGATCATCGTTTGTGTTTCATCGGCGATCGCCCGGCACTTCGCAGCGGCATCGATGAACACGCGGGTCGGTCGTGCGACCCTTCGGCTGGGTCGATGCGTGGGAATCGAACAGGTCCGCAGACGATAGGTCTTTTGAAACTCCAGCTTGGCCGACATCGCCGTTCCGGTCATCCCCGCAAGATGCCGATACCGGCGGAAATAACTCTGTATCGTGACGCGAGCCGACGTGGTCGAATCGGCTGAAATGACCAACTTTTCTTTCGCCTCAACGGCTTGGTGAAGTCCCTCCTGCCATCGGCTTCCGACTCGCCGCCGACCCGTCGAAAGATCAATAATTTCGACTTCGCCCTGCTCGTTCACGATATAGTCGCGATCACGCACAAAGACGTGGCGGGCCACCAGCGCGGTCTCGACGGCGGAGAACAATTGCTCGACGGGAAAGAGCCTCGCCGACGCCGATCGCGCGGTTAATGTCACGCGTCGACAACCGGCATCGGTTAGTTCAACGGAACGCTTTTTGGCCTCGATGACGAAATCTCGCTGCGGTTCTAAGTTCCGGCAGGTGCTGTCGGCCCAATGCCTCAGCGTCTCTTCGGTCCGATTGTCATCCGGCGGCCCGGCAATGACGAGCGGAGTTCGTGCTTCGTCCAGCAATACGCTGTCGGCCTCGTCGACAAGAGCGAAATAATGCTCTCGCTGCACGGGCAGTTCGTTAACCCCGATCGGGGCGATCGCGTCACCGCTTTGAGGGCCACGCTTGAGGCAATCGCGCAGGAAGTCGAATCCCATCTCTTTTCCTGTGCCGTATGTGACATCGCAGTGGTAGGCCGTTCGGCGATCGTCGTCCGACATGTCTTCGCGGACGCATCCCACGCTCAGGCCCAACATCCGGAAGACCGGCCCCATCTCGTCGGCATCCCGCTCGGCCAGATAATCGTTTGCGGTGGCCACATGGCATCCACGTCCGAACGAGCCATGAAAGGCGGCGGGAAGTAACGCTGTGATCGTTTTCCCCTCGCCGGTTTGCATTTCGACGAGCCGACCCGAGGACATCTGCCAGCCGCCTCGAATCTGTACGCCGTAAGGCTCGAAACCGAACACCCGGCGAATAGCGGATGCCACCACCGCGAATGTTTCGATTCGCAGCGAGGAGGAACCGGGGCGCTCTCTCAATTGCCATCGCACGGAACGAGCGAGGTCACCCAGTTCCGTGTCGGAGCAATCGGCCAACTCGCGTGACCGCCGCAATACAATCGTCCCGACAGCTCTTGCAGAGAGCGGCAGCAGGCGAGCGATTGGTTGATAGACGGCTGTCATCGATGCTGATCAACAAGACAATGGATGCGAAGGCGAAACTGCAGGAGACCGCAAAAATTCGCTCGAGGTGACGGTTGGGAGACAGGACGCTCGACGGACGAATCGAATCGAACGAGGAACCCGCATACTGCTATTTGGTACACAACCCGTCAAGTATCTTCTTTGGTCATATTCGCACATTTTGAATCACGCAGTTTCAGTACTGCATCGTCGCTTGGTGACAACCGAGCGACGACCCCTCACAGAGATCGCCGCCGGCTGTTCGACTAACAAGACGAGGCCGTGTGCTGCGAGTCTCGAAACCCGCAGGCATGATCAAGCGCGACCGCGACCTGTCCGTCGGCGACCTTGCTCCGACTTGGCATCAGAGCGATGTTGCTTCGCACTCTCTCCCGATTGCAACTCCTGTCGCTTTGCAACTTGGGGAGGTGCATCGTTCCGACTGCGATTGTGTTTCTTGCTATCCGAATCGGACTTGCCGGAACCGGGCTCGCCCGAACGCGGGGCCGGTGGCTTCTTGGCAACTCGGCGACGATCAGTCCGCCCGTCGATTGTGTCATGACCAGGGCCGCCGAATGCGATATCAAAACCGAGTCCGGTTAGGATAAAGTCCGCGCCGCGCCCGCCGAATACGAGGTCATGTCCTTCGCCCGCATCAATGAAGTCATCACCAGCTCCGCCGAAAATCCTGTCCGATCCCGCGCCGCCGCGCAGGTCGTCATTGCCCCCATTGCCGAACAGGAGATCGCGGCCGTTCCCACCGGAGAGCAAATCCCATCCCTCCCCGCCGAAGAGCCGGTCATCTCCGTTACCGCCGAACATCCGTATTTTGGCAGCCGATTCTCGACGGACCGACATGACGTCATCCCCTCCTCGAGCTCGCAGGTCCAGATTTTCAACGTGAAACGCCTGCACTTCCGACCCATTAAGCACAACGGAATGGCCGTCGACGACAAAAGTGTCGGCGTGTCGCGTCCCCGTGACGATCAGCCGATCGCGTTGGCCATGGCTCCCATAGAACAGAATGCCGCCTTCGAGTCCTGCGGCAGCGGCGCCCGCCCTGACCGTCACTCGCTCATTATTCGCGGCGGTCCCCACAATCACGACCTGCTTCAAATCTTGGATGGCCGCAACCGCCAACACCGATCCCGAAACGCGGTCGGAGATAACCAGGTCCTGACCGCTCTTCGCAATTTCTACCTGAGTCGTTCCAAAATCAGCCAACTCCAATCGAAGGACGGCACGATCGAAGAACACGTTCTCCTGCAGACCGTCGATGTCGGTGTTGCGTTCAATCACATCAGCGAGGGTCGTGTTGTCGATCTCAAACAGTTCGGCGCCGGAGTAGAGGTTTTGATACCAGAAGCGATCACCATCGCGAATGCGTTCGAACTGGTCGGCAATAATCGTCTGGAACAACTCTCCGACGCTTGAGCCGGGAACGTGATCCTCGGCCAAACCGCCTACCCAGACGTCGATGTTATCGACGCTGCCGTAAAGCGATTCGAGCTTCGCCGCCAAAATTGGATCGGAAGTGATTTCCGAGAACGAACTAACCGGTTCAAGGCCGTAGTCGACCCGGGCCTGGTTATAGTCTGCCAAGCCGTGATCGCGCCCGCGCTGAATGTTTAAGGATGCCAGATCAAAGCCCCCTGCTCCCGGAGGTCCAAACAGGAAGTTCCGGACATCATCAATAATTTGAGTATCGAGTTCCTGCGCATTTTGTAAGGACGCGCCCCGAAGCAATAAATCAATTCCTTCATCTGTGACCGCGGATGGATTAAAGAAGGCATCTCGCAGTGCGATGTTCCCATCAGCTGCGGTTGAGCCGTCGGCATTAACCCTTAAGAGCGTTGGCGACAGCAAACTATGACCGAGTCGGTAAGCCGCCGTCGAAAAGACGTTCGCGATACCGGGATTGACCGAGTCATCGTAACCTTGGTATTCGGCGAGCGCGCCATCACCCAGTAACGCGGGAAGAAACTCGTTGTAGGTAATCGCCTGCAGTTGAGCGGTCACGCGAGCCCGCGCCAGTTGGTAAATCTCTTCATCGTTCAGGCTCGAATCTCCGGCTGCGAGTTCATCGGCAATGCGGTTGTGCTCTCGCACCCAGACCGTGTGCATTGCGGTAAGAGCGGCGTTTTCATTCGCCCGCACGTCACCGGCAAGAAACAGCGAGTCGCTCGGCCCGCCGGCATTCGGAAGCCCCGCTTCATTGAATGGCAGAAGATCGCCGCTGCTGGTCTTTAATTTTCCGCCATTGAACGTTCGCAGTTCACTCGCTCTGACATCGTCGGACCCGTAGATCACCGAGCCGTCGAGGAACGCAGTGATTTGATTTAACTGCTGCCGCGTCCCGTCGGCATCTTCCTCGTAGATGGAGCGGTCCAGAGGAATCTGCTGCGTCCCAGTCCCATTCGGATCAAACAGCGGATCGCCCTGCGGTACGTCGATGTTAAACTCTTCTGCCGGAGACGCCCCTTCGGTCAGGTCGATATCGTGATCAATGAACTGCCCCCAAATCCAAACGTAGTCCGTCAGGTAGCGATCATTCGTCGCATCGCTTTCCTGATCGCCGACCGTGTTACTAATCACTCGGGCACTGGGGCGATCATCACCGGCGGGCGACGACGTTCCGTCGGTATATTCCGCCTCGGTGTTTCTTAACAGCTCCGTTTCGGTACTGCCCCAGTCGGGGTTGTTGAGGTTGTTGCCGATCCCATTAATCGTGGGAATGTCGGCAGAAAGAACGACCCGCTGTTCGAGCGGCTCAACCTTAATTTCAGGACGGCGGCGACGACGCGCAGACCGCGAGCGCAGATTCCATTGAAGCATGGTTAAACCCTCTAAAGATTGGCGATGGCCGCAGCGCGGCGACGAAGACGGAGGCCAGCCATACGCCGAAGGCGCGGCGGCCATGGCAGCAGATTCAATTTGCGAGTGATTTGTCGGCTGATCTCTACCCCTCTTTCGGCAGGGATCAAGAAAAAGCCATAAGAAGAAAAACGCCAAGACGCCGTCGGATCAACTGCGTTTCGCAGAGAATCTCGCCGTTCGTGAATTAACGAAGTCGTCAAAAGCGGCTTTTAATCGCCTAGCATACAAGCCCGAGGCGCAAGCCGTCGGGAAAAGCGCTGGTTGATTGGCCATCGGCTGGCGCCTCTGGCTGGTATTGAAATCGTTTCTAGGCAATCGGCAGCGGCCAGTACGCTGGAAGAGGCGCCTCGACGGTCACGGTGTCATATCTCACCGGATGCCGAAATTGGATCGCGTTGGCATGAAGCGCGATCGGCCGATCGCGGGGGTCGTCGGAAACAGGCCCGATCAGATCGCGCGTCGAACCGTATTGAACGTCGCCAATAACGGCGTGCCCGCGGGCAGCGCACTGGACGCGGATTTGATGCATCCGCCCTGTTTCGAGGTTGATATCGAGCAGGCTCATCCCATCGTCAACTTTGACCACGCGATAGGAGAGCCGAGCCTCTTTCGCCTTTGCGGTGCCCGCCGGGACGACATCGACGTGAGCCGTCCCCTCTCGCTTGAGCAACCAGTCGACCCATTGCCCTTCGCCGGGCTCAACGGCCCCCTCGACGCACACCTGATAAGACTTAATGACCCGACGCTGCTCGAACTCTTCCGACAACCGAGCCGCCCCTTTGGAATTGGTCGCGAACAAAATGACCCCGGAAACCGGCCGATCGAGCCGGTGCGGAATCCCTAGGTAAACATTGCCCGGCTTATCGTGAATTCGTTTGAGATACGCTTTCACATCAGAGACGAGGCTCGCAATTCCTAGCGGCGCTTCCGTCAACAAACCGCCGGGCTTATTGGCGGCCAGAACTGGGCGGTCAACGCAGATGAGTTCAATTTCGATTTCAGGCACCGATATGGACGAGTTTTGCACTAAAGGATCAGCTTTCTAAACTCGACAAAACCCGGGATAGCCAAATTCTTAGTCCTGCTTAACGAGCGTCACACGTCGAACGTCGACCGCTTCGGTCCCCGGTATTTTGATAGCACTTAAAACAAGTTTGGCTTGCCCGGAGGGTAAATTTAGTGTGCCGAGATTCACCCGCTCAAAGTCTTTGACATACGATTCCTGCCGTTTCACACGGTCGTGCTCCGCCCCGCGCAGCGGCGGATCAAATGCTTCGGCAATCTGACCGATGACCGCTGAGGAACCGGCGGCGAGTTTCAATACGGCCCCGACGTCGTCCGGACGACACGTGTAATCGAGTAGTGCCTGATAGTCTCCTTTTTCAGCAACTTCGATGTCCCAGGAAATCGATGCTTCATCCGAAACCCAGTTTTCGAAGAAGGAACAATTCGGGTGGTGGCAGCTCCGCTTTACCTTCCCGTGAGGCATTCCATCTCGGGCCGGCAATCGTGTGCTCTTCGAATAGCCGACTGAAAACGGTCGATCGGTATTAGTGTCCGAGAATCCGACCTCCTGCTTCCATTTCTCGACCTCTGATTTTAATTGCCGCGCAATTCCTTGTGAGCCGGTCGAGATATCGTGACTTTGTCCGGGGTCGTTGATCATGTCGAACAGTCGGCCTTCGTTATCAAGCCGATACTTCTGCGTCCGAATGCTGACACGCTTCCCCCATGCCGAAACCAAGGAACGGTCGGGCCAAGTCGAATTTTCTTCCAGCAACAGCGGTTTTAAGCTTCGGCCATCGATTTGGTGATCGGTATTCATCGAGAGTTCGCACAGATCAGCAAGCGTTGGCAGTAGATCGATCGCCCCAGCAATGCGATCGACCTTTAAACCGCTGTCGATATGGCCCGGCCAGCGAATGAAGAACGGAACTCGGACGCCCCCTTCATCGACGGAGCCTTTGCGGCCCTTCATGCCTCCATTCCAACGATAGCTGTTCGGGCCGTTGTCGCTGAAGTAGATGACGATCGTCTCGTCGGCGATTCCGAGTTCGTCCAGTTTGCTGAGCATGCGACCGACGTTGAAGTCGATGTTCTCGCACATTGCCAGCGCGGCTCGGGTCATCGGTAACGACTCGCGTGACTTATTAAGGTGACGCATCTCGATCTCGGCACCATCGAATTTTTCGTACCACTGATCGGGCACCTGCATCGGCGAGTGCGGAGTGCAATAAGGGAGATAGCAAAGGAAGGGCTCTCCCTTGCTGCGCTGAACAAATTCGATCGCCTTGGTCGTCAGGTCGTCCGTGATGTATCCCTCGCCAGCAACGAGTTCGCCGTTTCGTTCCAACTGCGGGTCGAAATAACTTCCCCAGTGACCGGAGCAGAAACCGTAGTACTCGCTGAATCCGCGATCATTCGGGTGATACGGGGACTGCAGCCCGTTGTGCCATTTTCCGAAAGCACCGGTCGCGTATCCGGCCTGCTGGAAATACTGCGCGATCGTCTTCTCATCGAGGTCGAGCCGCTCTCCGCCCCGCGACGTCGAATAAACGCCGCCGCGCTGGGCGTAGCGGCCGGTCAGGAACTCGGCGCGGGTTGG
Organism: Stratiformator vulcanicus; assembly: GCF_007744515.1. NCBI lineage: Bacteria > Pseudomonadati > Planctomycetota > Planctomycetia > Planctomycetales > Planctomycetaceae > Stratiformator > Stratiformator vulcanicus. The sequence continues at coordinate 1,643,413 of NZ_CP036268.1, read as the reverse complement.
CGAGCAGACCGGACAGACGTAGAAGCGCTCGAAGGTCGCGCCGTCACGGGCGAGCGAGTCGATGTTCGGAGTGTTCAGATTGCGATTGCCGCTCACGCTCAGATCGCCCCACCCCTGATCGTCGGCGAGGAAAATGACGACGTTGGGACGCTCGGCCGCGACTAAGATTGTGGCCGGTGCGAGCAGAGCGCACAGGAAGCCGAGAAGCTTGACCGGGAACAACGCAGAGCACACGCTCGGAGCATTTCGAGCGCGGCAGCAAATTTCGTTCGGCATCGCGAGGCCTGACGTGAGGGCGACGTTGATTGCGATCCGTTGGCAGACGGACTCCGCACCCCAAGATCACGATCTCTGCAACCACGTGCAACCGTCGATGCGCGAAACACGTCACGCCCTGGCCCCAAGGCAGTCCTGTTCACGCCGCGGTAAACAGCAACAGGAAGAAGTAGTGGCACATGCCTCCGCCGATCGTGCAAAGGTGCCACACGGCGTGCATGGCGGGATGGCGGTGATCATTCATCAGAAAGAACGTTCCGCCCGTGTAGAGGACGCCGCCGGCGATGACGAGCGAGAAGCCGGGGATGCCGCCGGTCGACATGATTTCCGGCAGGGTCACCAGCGGAACCCAACCGATCATCAGACAATATCCGACCTCCGCAGCCGTCAGCGGTTTGCCACGCCTGACGATCCGCATAATCATCCCGCCGATGCAGAGAACCCACATCGCTATCAGCGCCGCGATCCCCGCGGTGTGAGGCGCGTGGACGATCGCGAATGGCGTGTAAGACCCGGCGATCAAGCTGAAAATGAAGACCTGGTCGATCACCCGCCACATGTCTTTAACGGCAGGGCGATCGTCGAAACTGTGCGACAGCGTTGAGGCCAGGTAGGTGCCGCACAGCGTGATCGAGTACACGAGGCAACCGATGGCGGTTGCCGCGTCACTATGGACGACCGCGGAACTGACAAGGGCAATGGCCGCCGGAATCGTCAGGGCGAAGCCGAAGGCATGGGTAATCTGATTCAATCGCTCGGGTCGGACAAACAGGGAGCCCGATTCGTACACCGAAATTGATTGACTCATCGCAGATTCCGTCCGTCCGAAGCTATTGTGGCAACGCTGACTATATCGGCACGCCGACGACGAATTGATTGCCCAATCGGCCAAGTTTGCCCGACCGGGTCTCCGGTCATTCCTGCTATTCGGTCGCGCGCCGAGGGAATCGGCGAATTAGCACATTTACCAATGCGTCAGAAACCCGAATTCCGACGCAGGCACCCAACCGACTCGGTCAGAAGAGCGTTCATTGACGGAGGGACTCGCGAGTCGCGGACTTAAGTCGGCAATTACCGCAAGAATTGCAAGCGGATCGCGGCATCAGGATTGCGGCTATCGAGTCCCAGCACGATTTCGAAGATCGAGCGATCGCCGTCCTGCTGAGGCGTTGGGGCCTGTTCAACCGGCAGACTGCTCGTCGCCCTCGTGAGAGTCGGCAGGAAGGACTGACGGGCCGGCACGTAAGTCAGTTGGCGGTCGCCGCCGTCGTCCCCGATCGTCGCCTGACGCGACCAACGTAACCGATCTTCAAATCGTGTCGCCGCCGCTCGCCCGAGATCGGCCTCGATCACGACAAAGCCGAAGTACTCGCCGCTTTCGCCAGTGAATACGGGTGACAAAATCGAATAGCCCAGTTGATCTGGCCCCGTCTCCGAGCCGCCCAAACTGCCTCTCATCGCGTAGGTCTGCCCCGGCCTCAGCTTGGCGACCACTCGGGGAACAGCCTCAGACGCCAGACGGGTCAAACATCCGGGCGGCACATCGCTGATGACGCCGCCACTACCGGTCCCCCGTTCGACGCGAAGGACTTCGCACAGGTCGGCATCGTGCCGGATGAGCGCGATCGATCGATAGAAACCATTATCATCAAACAGCTTGCGAAAGGTCGACGAGACGGATCGGCCGAAGGCATCCCTCTGTTCGGGGTCGGGTGATCGTTCTTCGCGGCTATCGGAAGCAGCTTTGTCCGCGAGAGCGGTCACCGGAGGCAAGCCGGCGACGAACCGCGTATCGCGGGTCCATCGATCGATGTCGGCTCGCAAACCGATAGCGACTTCCCGACCTTCGCCATGAACGCGTTCGACAACCGCGCGGGTTTCAATAATGCGATCGCGGTACATCCCCATCGAGAGACAGATGATCGCAATGAACGCGACCGTCAGCACGCCCATCAAAGATTGGGACGAGCGGCGGTTCGCCGTCGACCAGCGTCGCAGTTTTTGAAACGGAGCATCGCTGATGGCGGAGACCGCCTCACCGGCCATCCACCGTTGAACGTCTTCGGCGAGCGCGACCGCCGACGGATAACGCATGAACCGTTTCTTCGCCATCGCCTTGCGGCAAATCGCGTCGAGTTCGCGCGGGAGGGACGGATTGAAGTCGCGCGGCGAGGGGGTGGGATCGCGCACGATCGCCGTCAGCAGTTCGCTGATCGTCAATCGGCTGCGGCTCCCGCGGATCGTTGTTTCGTGCGGGGCCACGCCCGTCAATATCGTGTAGAGAATCGCCCCGAGGCCGTAGACGTCGGTCCGTTCGTCAATGTCTTCGTGCCTGCCGGCCGCCTGTTCGGGGGCCATGTAGGAGGGCGTCCCTACGACTTGAGCCGCCAAAGAGGTTCCGGAATCGTGAATATCGGCCGGCTCGATCTCGCCGGCCCCGTCATACACGCCGGTCTCATCATTGATTTTCGCCAATCCCCAATCGAGCAATACGACCTGACCGAATGAATCGAGCGCGACGTTGTCCGGTTTCAAATCGCGATGAATGACTTTTCGGGAATGGGCATGTGCGATCGCTTGGCAGACCGACACAAAGGCGGTCAGCAGGTTGTGAATCGACATCCGATTCTGGTCGCCCGACTCGAGCCGTTCGTGGTACTCGTTGATCGCGTCCTGCAATGTCTGCTTGCCGAGGAATCGCATCACGTAGAACACACGGCGGGTCTCTTCGTCCCAACCGAACTGATAGATCGGGACGATGCCGGGGTGTTCGAGTCGGCCGGTGATTTCCGCTTCTCGGCGAAAACGGGCTAGGGCCGTGACGTCGTGTTGGCCGGACGAATTGATTTCTTTGATGGCAACGTATCGCTGCAGGTTCTGATCGCGGGCCAGCCAGACGGTCCCGAGACCACCCTGCCCCAGCTTACGAATCAGGGAGTATCGAGCGAACAGAACCCGTGGGACGTCTTCCAGAAGCCATGTTCCGGTCGCGGCGATCCCGAGCAATTTCGTGAGCCGGCCGCGCGGGTCGATCATCGAGAGTTTGATGCGGCACGATTCGCCCGAGGACATACCCCATTGGTCGTCCGGCAGGGTCGCGAGCACCTGTTGCAACCGCTGCTGAGCGAGTGCGTCGACTTCATCTCGCCGTTCCTCCGCGATCAAGCCTTTCCGGGCGACGAATTCGGCCAGCGTTTCGCTGCCGTGAATCGTCCATTCATCGATGACCCGCGTGAGTTCGTTCTCCGCTAAAGCCCCGGAGTGAATCGCCGCGAGGGCGAAGGCGAGGTCGCGCTCCTGCTTGCGGACGAAGACCGGATGCTCCGATTCGTCCGGCTGCGGCACGACAAATGTCGCATCGTAGGGCAGGTCCTGAGAGTCAGCCGGAGAAGCGGAAGCGTGGTCGAACCGTGCATCGGACAGCGTCGTCTCGTTCGGCCCGCCCGATATTTCGGCACCGTCATCGAGACCGGTCGGCGATTCGCCCCGGCTGATGGCATCGAGAATCGCTTCGGTATCGGGTCGATGAAGATCGTTGTGTTCTGTGGGCATGTGTTGTTCCCGCGAAAGGTGGCGGGAGGGAGTCCGCCGATCCTGTCACGGAAAACATAGGTCACGTTTGCCGACGTTGCCCGAATGCAACATCCGGGAAACATTCGGCAAACGCGACGCTCGACCTTCACCGTCACAACCGACAAAGCCCGCGCGATCGGAGCTGGAACGCGGCGACCGATGCTGAGTGGCACGGACAACGTCCGTACGGCGCAGCCGCCAGAGTGCTCAGTGACCGGCCACATCCGGTATTGGATGCCGGACCGGATGAGTTGCTGTCGGGTGGCCGGGAACGGCGCTTTCGCCGCCCCCGGAACGAATTAGCTCGAACTTGCGACTGCTCGAGGGCGACGGGCGGCGAATCATCGACCGGTCTTGACCAGTTTTCACACCCCGATTGCGAACCGAGCAGCTCTTAGGAAAAATCAACAGATTTTGAAGTTTTGGCGTTGAAGTTGTGAAATACTCACGTTTCTACTTAGTCCGTCTTCAGCGAATGACGGCGGTTTCAGCCAATTCTCAAAATTTTCTCAAATTGAACAGGATTGACAACATATCAAACCTACGTCATGCTTTGAATTGTCGAATTGCGCCAATCTTTCATCTCTCAGTATAGCAATTCGAGTTTTACTTGGAGTCGGACGGATTCTGTGTCGCTCGCCCTGGAATTTTCATCACCAGGACAAACACCCGGCTCGACCACTTTTTCGGTTCCCTTTTTCTCGTACTGGAGTCCTCTCGATGAAGCGCAAAGGTTTTACACTCATTGAATTGTTGGTGGTGATCGCGATCATCGCCATCTTGATTGCGCTGCTGCTGCCGGCCGTGCAACAGGCCCGCGAAGCTGCCCGCCGCAGCCAGTGCAAAAACAATCTGAAGCAACTCGGCCTGGCGATCCACAACTACCACGATAATTATCAACAGTTCCCGGCCGCTGCATATTTGCAACTTGGCCAAGGCGCATGGGGTTGGGGCACGATGATCCTGCCCTACATGGATCAGGCACCACTTTACGATAACTTCAATGTCGGCACAGCAGGACCGAATAATACTGCCGGTAGCTTGACTGTGGTTTTGCCGACCTATCGCTGCCCGTCCGATCCGGGTCCCGATTTGAATGATTCGCGTAATTTGAACGGCGGAGCGTCGACGCTGTCGAACTACGTTGGAGCAAACAGCCACGCTGGCCTGCTCGACAACGCGATTCAAGCCCGTGCCGCCATTCCGGGTGGCACCCCGAATGCCGACAACAATAAGCTTAGCTTGATGTTCGATGACACGATCGTCACCGACGATGGTGCGGCTGCACCAACGGGCCTACCTATCGCCGGATTGACTCGCGGACATGGCATGTTTCCTTATGGGTTGTATGAGCAATTTGACGGTACCGACAGCGACGAAGAAAACTCGGTGAACTCGATCAGTGTGAGCACCATCACAGACGGTACGAGTAACACGATCGCGATTGGCGAGCGAGCTTATCAGTACGATGGTGCCAACGGCAAAGTTAATGCTTTTGCCGGAAACGCTTTCGGTCCCGGTGGGGTTGGGATTGTCGATTCAACGGCATCCGCAGCGGCAACGACTTCAGTCAGTAATCTCTCTGATGTAGCTGCCTGTGCCCTGCTAACCAACGGTGCTGGCCCGAATCTCAACGCCGACGTCGATGCAACGCAGAATTCTCTTGAGGCACAAATGGGCTTTAGCAGCCTGCATGTGGGCGGTGCCCAATTCGTTCTCGCGGACGGCGCTGTCAAGTTCATTAGCGAGAACATCAACACACTCACATTTTCTAACCTCGTAAACATCAAAGACGGCCAGGTCATCGGCGAATTCTAATCGTCGGACGCATCATTTGATGCGGGCCCTACACATATAAGTTACTCATCTCATTCCTTTTTTCGGAGAGTTCCTGATGAAACGCAAAGGTTTTACGCTGATTGAGCTGCTGGTCGTGATCGCGATTATCGCGATCCTGATCGCGCTGCTCCTCCCCGCCGTCCAGCAGGCCCGTGAAGCGGCCCGGCGAACCCAGTGCAAGAACAATCTCAAGCAGATCGGCCTTGCCCTGCACAACTATCACGATAACTACAAGATGTTCCCGGCCGGGGCTTACGCCACCGTGACCGGCACGAACGGGGCATGGGCCTGGGGCACGATGATCCTTCCGTTCATCGATCAGGCACCGCTGTACGACAACCTCAACGCTGGCACGGCTGATCCGTATGACCAAGCGAACTTGGTTTCCGAACCACTCGTGCTGACGGCGATGCGGTGTCCGTCCGACCCCGGTCCGACGCACAACTCGATCTATCCGATCAATGCAATCAATACCACGATGTCGAACTACGTTGGGGTGAATTCGCCGCTTAACGCTCCGGTCGTGGCAATCGCTAACTCGACTGCGCTGACAGGCGTGTTCGTGTGGGGTAACTTCCTCAGCAATACACACCAACGGAATTCGATCGCGATTCGCGACATCACCGACGGAACGAGCAACACACTCGCCGTGGGTGAACGGGCTTGGGAGTACGATGGTTCGGCCGGCAAGGTTAACTCAAATGCCGGTAACGTCTTCATGTGCGATACGACTACGGCAGCTGGTACCCCGGCTGAATTTGTCGCCGTGGTCGGTGCGACAGGCACCGGCATCAACGCGGATGTCACAGCCAATGCCGATGACGGCTTCAACAGCCTTCACGTCGGTGGTGCCCAGTTCGTACTCGCGGACGGAGCGGTTAAGTTCCTGAGCGAAAACATTGATGGCGTTACGCTGACGAATCTCGCCACGATCAACGACGGCAACGTCGTCGGCGAATTCTAAGCGGAATTGACGACGATCGCTTTCGATCGAAAGCCCACGGGTCCCGCCCGTGGGCTTTTTTCGTCTCGATGACAAGCCGCGCACGAAGTAAGCGGATCACTCTCACGTCGATGACAAGCCGCGCACGTAGTAAGCGGATCACTCACACGGCCCGCTTACATCGTGCAGGGCCAATTGAGCGTGCTTTATCCGCTTACTTCGTGCGCGGCTTGTTGCCCACATTGAGACCTCACGATCGCGACCGCAGGCACGAAGTGCCCCCTCTCCGCTCGGGAGAGGGTTGGGGTGAGGGGATGCGGCGGCGATTGATCCGCCAGCCGCGGCGCTGATGCTCTTTGGGCAAGGCTTAAGAGCTAACAACGATGACGTTTCGCGAGCGCCTCACCGCCCCCTCATCCGCCTTCGGCACCTTCTCCCCAGAGGAGAAGGCCCGCTGTTGCTGCCGCAGGCACAAAGGCACGAAGTGCCCTCATCCGCCTTCGGCACCTTCTCCCGAGTGGAGAAGGCCCGTCATCGTTGCCGCAGAATAGAATGATTTAACAAGCCGCGCACGTAGTAAGCGGATCACTCACACGGTCCGCTTACTTCGTGCGCGGCTTGTGATGATTTCAATCACAAAAACGTGGCCTGGCTCAGGCTTCGGCCGCGAGTAAATTCTGTTGCCGTCATTTCTCGCTTGCCGGCGGGCTTAAGCTTTTCGACACGGACCTCCGTTTCGCGACCGCAGGCGACGAATAGTTCGCCGTCGTCGCTGATTCGCATCGCACCGGGCAATGCCTCGTGTGTCGTGAAGTCGAGTGGCTCGACCGCCGTCATCACGATCCGCTCGGGTTCGCGATCGTCGATTCGCAAGAATGTAAACGGCCCCGGCCAAGGCTGCATCGCCCGGATGTGGCAATCGACCTCGGCCGCCGACTTCGACCAGTCAATCTGCCCCTGTTCTTTGCGAAGCGAGCGGGCGAACGTCACCTCCGCCTCATTTTGAGGTTCCGGCGTCAGCGTGCCCTGGGCGATGCCGTCAATGACCTCAAGTGTGAGTGGAGCAGCAAGGTCAGCCAGCCGATCGAACAGGTCGCCGGTCGTTTCGTGCGGACCGATCGGGGTGGTCACCTTCGCCAGCATGTCGCCGGCGTCGAGCTTCTTGACGACCTGAAAAATCGTGATGCCGGTCTGCGTTTCGCCAGACCAAATCGCGTAGTGAATCGGCGCGGCCCCTCGATATTTCGGCAGCAGTGAAGCATGAAGATTGATCGTCCCACGCGGCGGAAGGTCAAGAAACGGCTGCTTGAGCAACTGCCCGTAAGAGGCCGTGATAAACAACTCGGCCTTCAGTTCCCGAAGCTCATTCAGCGAGTCATCGTCGTTGACGTTCGCCGGCTGCAGCAAAGTAAGACCGGCCTCGTTGGCCGCTTCTTTGATCGGATTGACGTGCCGATGATGTCCTCGACCGGTCTTATCGGGCTGCGTGACGACCGCGACGACCTCATGCTCGCAGCGAATCAGCGCATGGAGAGTCGGCAATCCGAACGAGCCGCTGCCGAAGAAAATGATGCGCATGGAGCGGTGAGTGGTGAGAAGTTATTGGTGAGCGAAAGAGGATTTTTTCCGGTTCTCTGCGCTCATCGCCAAGTCGTATTCATCGGGCACAACACGCCCTACACCGTCGGGAGTGCGTGCTTACCGTCGGCCATCGCTTGGATCTCGGCGAGCAATTCCTCATCCGAGGGCAGTTCGCCGCTCGTTTGTGCTTCGCGAAACACGGTTTCCATCGCGGCGAGTTGTTCCGTGATCTCCGACCGATCGTCGTCGGTCATCCGGTCGGGAAAGATCACGCCGTCAATGTGATCGTATTCGTGCTGCACGACCCGGGCGTGAAGCTCCTCGAGGTCGAGCCGGAACGAGCGACCTTTCAAATCGAACGCTTCCACGGAGATCCGCTCAGCCCGGCGAACGTCGCCGTAAATGCTCGGCAGACTCAGGCAACCTTCTTCGGCCGCCTCGGAACCGTTCCGCTTGAGAATTTGCGGATTGATGAAAACGAACTCCTGGTCCCCCACATCCCGATCGCCGGTGGGGTTGATGATGAACAGCCGCAACGGCAATCCGACCTGATTGGCGGCCAAGCCGATGCCGTTGGCTTCATACATCAAGTCGAACATCCGCCGGACGATGGCACGCAGCCCGGCGTTGATCTCACGCACGGGGACCGATTCAAAACGTAGAGCGGGATGGGGAAAGCGGACAATTTGCATGGTGGCGGCATCGTGACATTCGATTATCGATGCCCCGATTATACCCGGCCCCACCGTTGAGCCGCGACCGAAAGGACGCATTCAACAATGAGCCCGTGTTGAACCCTATTCCCGTCGGTTGCGGCTCATCAACTTCACTTAGTAAGTCGGCAGCGGATTCATGCGAATGCCGGGGGCGGCTTGCGTGAACTGCGGGCCGGTCTGGAAACCACCTGCCTGCATGATGACCGGGCCGGACGTCGGCTGAGCCGAGGTCGTGGCAATGGGTCCGGTCGAAGCTGAGACCGGTGTGTAAGCCGGAGCGGCCGAGGCGAATTGGGCGTTGGCGTTCGTCGGGATGACGGAGGCTTGGGAAATCCCGTAGCCAGGAGCAGCGGCACCAATGCCGCAGTTGCCGTTGGGGCAACCACCCGGTGCGACGACACCCGGCGTCGGGCCGTAGTATGCTCCGCCGCCACACGGGCCGCATCCGCCACCGCCGCTGAGGCAGCAGCATCCGGTCGAAATAGCACTGACGGCAAGGCCGAGCATGGCAAGTGCGAGACGTTTCATGACTGAAATCCTTTTCGGTCCGCGGGAGAGATGCGAGTCGTTCGAACGAGTGTCCGATTGGGTCGGGTTTCGGCAGACGTTTGCAACGGGCGTTGCAGTGGGAGTGATCGACTGCCGACGTGGACCAGACTGTAAGAGCCGACTCGCAGAACGGTCAACACGGGCCAAAACAGTTCTTTTTCGGTTTGTACAATTTACTTTCAAGATTCACAGCATTTCGGCCGAAGGGCGGGCGAGAGTCAGGAGTCGAGAGTCAGGAGTCAGAAGCGAGAAGTGAGAAGCGAGAAGCGGAATGAATGCGGCACCCATCACCTCTCACCCATCACCTCTCACCTAAACGCCTCTCACAAATTGGCCTTGGCTTCGGCATCGTTGGCCTCCTATAGTCGCCGCCCCGGTGCGAACCGCCGGGACGCAGCAGATTGGACTGACCCGCAGGACGCGAGCACGGAGGCTGGCGTGGACGATATTTTGGTACTGGGCAGCGAATTCACAACCGGCGCGAATCTCGCCGCCGGACTGGCCGATCAAACTCGAGTTTCTGCCCGCCCGCTCGTTGTGCCGACGCATCTGTCGGACGAAGAGCAGGACGCCTATTCGACGACGGTCGCGGTTGAGATCGCTCGCGATGTGATCGCGGCGAGCGGAGCTTCACAAATCATCTATTGTGGCGCGGCAGCCGAAAGCTGTTGGGCACGCACCGAACTGACTTCCGACGACGCGAATACACTTCGGATCTGGCTTCGCGCCGCACACGACGAGTCGGTTCGACTGACGTTTGTCTCTTCCGACGCGGTCTTCACCGGACCTCGTCTGTTTCACGAAGAAAATTCGCCGAACCGCTGCACCAGCCGCGAAGCCCGGCTGATCGTGGAAATGGAAGACCTCGTTCGTCGAGTCCTTCCGGAGTCGTTGATTGTGCGAACCCATGCCTACGGCTGGTCTCCCGACGGGAACGGCTACGTCGAAACTTTAGTCGACGATTTGAGCCGCGGGCGAACCGAACATCTCGACGCCGTCCGTCACGCGACACCGATTCTGGCAACCGATCTGGCCGACATGATCGCGCGGGCCATCGAAGAAGAATTGACCGGCACGCTCCACCTCGGCGGAGCCGAACGGTGCAGCTTTGCCGACTTCGCTCGAACTTTGGCCGATGTGTTTCAACTACCGGCTCCGGAGATCACACCGGGTCCGACACTGACGACCCGAGCCGCGGGGTTCGGAGCCGGAGAGACCGGGCTCAACAGCAAACGCGTCCGGAACCTGCTCAATCTGGCCCTGCCGATGGTTGATGAAGGCCTCGTCCGGTTGGCCGGACAGCGGGCTGAAGCGGCATCAACCGAACCCGTTCGAGAACTCATCGCCGCGTAGCGTGACAAGCCGCGCACGAAGTAAGCGGGTCGCTCTCACGGTCCGCTTATTTTGCGCGGCTTGTGTCGGCTATTGATGACTTTGCCGAACCCTTGCTGCCGCAGGCACAAAGGCACGCAGTGCCCCCTCTCCGCTCGGGAGAGGGTTGGGGTGAGGGGATGCGGCAGCGGTTTGATGGATTGCGGCGGTAGAATGCTCTTCGAAATGAGATTAAGAGCTAACAGCAGTGCCCTTCGTTTAACGCCCCACCACCCCCTCATCCGACCTTCGGCCACCTTCTCCCGAGAGGAGAAGGCTCGCAATCGCTGCCGCAGGATGAATTGGTTCAACAAGCCGCGCACGTAGTAAGCGGATCACTCACACGGTCCGCTTACTTCGTGCGCGGCTTGTTACCCGACATACGGCACAAAGTGCCCCCTCTCCGCTCGGGAGAGGGTTGGGGTGAGGGGATGCGACGGCGGTTGAGCCTCCAGCCGCGGAGTTGATGCTCGTTGGGCAAGGCTTTAGAGCGAACCATGATGGCGTTTCACGAGCGCCCCTCCACCCCCTCATCCGACCTTCGGCCACCTTCTCCCGAGAGGAGAAGGCTCGCAATCGCTGCCGCAGGATGAATTGGTTCAACAAGCCGCGCACGGAGTAAGCGGATCACTCACACGGTCCGCTTACTCCGTGCGCGGCTTGTGGGCCTCTCCGATGATTCGATGTGATTGGCACTACCATTAACGACGTTCTCTAAACGAACCGTTGGTTACCGGTTCGTTTTCCTATGCACCGGGCGAAGCGACGGCGTCGCGCTCGGGGAGCGGCGGCAGTAGCTCTTCCAAGACGCCTTTGGCCCGTGACCAGGTGAGAATCGCTTCGACGATCATCCAGATCTGCAACGCGGTAATGGCGAGTCCGAAGCCGAACAAAATCCAATTCATCCATGCTTCGTCGGAAAACTGCGGGTCCATCGCTCGCGGCAGCCATTGCATGAAGACCTGATAGAGCATCGCCCAAGCGGGCACGATCAGCATCAGCACCATCGGCGGGACGACGAACCAGATCGGCTTGTTGCGGCGCCACAGGTAGAAGGTCAGTACTAGTAGAGCCAGCCCGGCTAGCAATTGATTCGTTGCGCCGAACAGCGGCCAGAGGATCAGTCCGCCACTGCCCGGTGCTTTCCCCGGAGCCGGAATGAGCGCGACGATCCCGCCGCACAGGACCGCAACGGCAGTCGCGACGTACTTGTTCTTCAGCGGGGCAATCCGCAGCGGTTCTCCGAGTTCCTGAATAACGTAACGCTGCAGCCGGGTGGCCGAGTCGAGCGTCGTCGCGGCAAAACACGCCACGAGAACAGCGATCACGGCGATGCCGAAATCGTTGGGAATGCCCAAGGCCCCGATAAAATTAGCCCCGCCTTCGATAAAAGCACCGACTTTCTGACCGAGCCCGAACTGAGCCCAGTTCCCGTCGGAACTGTACATCGACGCCCAAGCTTCGTTGCCGACCAAACGAGTGCCGTCGACTTCCCGCCCCATGCCCAGCCCCGCACAGCAGGCGAGGATCACAAGGACCGCCAGTCCGCCTTCGAGCAGCATCGCTCCGTAACCAACGTATTGAGCATCCGGCTCGCACGCGACCTGTTTGCTGCTTGTCCCGCTACTGACGAGGCAGTGAAACCCGCTGCACGCTCCGCAGGCGATCGTGATGAACAGAAACGGAAAGATCGGTGGCGCTCCGGCAGGCAGTTCTTCAGCGATCATGGGAGCCGAGGTACTCATCACCGCCTCACCCGACGCCCCGGCCACAATCGCTCCGCCCCCCAAGAGAACGAGCGCGACGAGCAATTGGTGGCTATTGACGTAATCTCGCGGTTGGAGCAACAACCAAACTGGCAGGACCGATGCGACTGCGCAATAGGCGAGCAGCACGAGCGTCCAAACGACGACCGAGTTGAAGAAGCCTCCGTCGGCGTCGGCTGCCCCGATCATTGGAATCCCAGAGAGTTCGATCGGCAGGTGATACGCCCCGATGTAGATCGCCACGTAAAGGGCAACCAATGCCATCAAAGAGGGAATCAGCAACCCGTGGCCTTTTGATCGCGTCCACAGTCCGATGCCAATCGCGATCGGCATCGACAGCCACACGCTCAGCACTGACGACGGGTAGAGTTTGAAGATCACAGCGATCACCAGCCCGAAGATCGCGAGCACGACCGTCAGCGCGAGAAAGAGCACGAGCAGAAACAACACGCGGGCGCGTGGGGAGATGAGCCGTCCGGCAACCTCCCCGAGCGTCTGACCGCGGTTGCGGATCGAGATAATCAGCGCACCGAAGTCATGGACCGCTCCAACGAAGATCGATCCGAAAAAGACCCACAGCAGCGCGGGCAGCCAACCCCAAAAGACGGCAATGGCCGGCCCGACGATCGGTCCGGTGCCGGCGATGCTGGTGAAGTGGTGCCCGAAGATCACCTGCCGCTGCGTCGGCACGAAGTCGTTGTCATCCCGCAGCGCGACGCTTGGCACGTTGGCTTCGGCATCGAGGTTGAATATCTTTCGGCTCAGAAAACGCCCGTAGGTGTGGTAGGCGATCAGATAGCCAACAAACGCACCGACGGCAATAAGCAGGGTGTCCATGGGCGAGGCAATTACGTGTGAGCCAGAACGTGATTAGCCCAACGTAGCGGGCCTCGCGGTCGGTCGCAACGAGATCGAATCCTTCGAACAACACGGAATCGACAAGCCAAGGATACTCAGGGCGAATTTTTGTGGACGCGCCCCGCAGGTACGCCCTTCCCACCTCTCCTCTCGGGAGAGGGGCTGGGGGCGAGGGGATGCAGCGGCGGTTGATTCGCCAGCCGCGGAGTTGATGCTCGTTGGGCAAGGCTTAAAAGCGAACCATGATGGCGTTTCACGAGCGCCCCACCACCCCCTCATCCGGCCTTCGGCCACCTTCTCCCCAGAGGAGAAGGCCCGTAATTGCTGCCGCAGGATGAATTGCTTCAACAAGCCGCGCACGTAGTAAGCGGATCACTCACACGGTCCGCTCACTTCGTGCGCGGCTCGTGTCCATTTTTGTTGCCTTTGCCGAACCCTTGCTGCCGCAGGCACGAAGGCACGCAGTGCCCCTCTCCGCTCGGGAGAGGGTTGGGGTGAGGGGATGCGGCGGCGGTTGATTCGCCAGCCGCGGAGTTGATGCTCGTTGGGCGAGCCCGAAAGAGCGAACGACGATGACGTTTCGCGAGCGCCCCACCCGCCCCTCATCCGCCTTCGGCACCTTCTGCCGAGGGAGAAGGTTAGGTTCTGCGGCCGCAATAGATCACGAACCAACATGCTTTGAATGAAGTACGCAGTCAGCGATCAACGCGGTTCACCTCGTCTAATATGAGATCCGGAATCGGGCACGCGACCGCAGTCGACATTGCTCGGACGAAAGAATCGGAATAACCGGTAAGCCCTGCGCGGCTTGCTCGCGTCGCCCAGCATTTCGAAGCTCTCCCGCCTGCCCAGTCTCCCAACCGGCCGATGAAAAACCGGCACGCGGTGATCTCCGCTCTCCCGACAGTCGCCAAGGAATCGGCCACCGGCAGGAGACGCAAAACAAACGATTGGCGGTCATTCCCATCGCCTCACCGCGTGCCGCGTCAACGTCATTCGCAAACAAGGCCGGCCCCCCGCCGCGCCGCCAACGAAAAGGAGTTCGAAATGCTTGTTCTTTCTCGACTGCGTGATGAGTCGATCATGATCGGCGACTCGATCCGCATCACCATCGTCGATGTCCGTGGCGACAAAGTTCGTATCGGAATCGAAGCCCCCGGCGAAATTTCTGTTCATCGCGAAGAAGTCTATCTGGCGATTAAACAGGAGGAGGCCCAGGAGCTGACGACCGCGTAAAGGGGCTGCGCATTCGTCACGATCGACACGATTCCCCGGCCTTCACCAAGTCACCGGGGTTTTCTTCAAGTCGTGGCAAGTGCCGTGCGACCGATGCCGATCTGTGACGTGGAATAGGATCGCGTCGGCTCCCCTGACGCACACAGAGCATGGATCGCCACCGGACACATCAACCCCCTCGCGTCTTACGATCGATTCGGACATCGACAGACGGCGCCGCCTGACACCGAATGGCCGTACGACGCCGAAGGCCGGGCAATCCAACGAAAGGTTTCTGACCCATGACGCGGATTAACACCAACGTCGCCTCGCTGCGTGCTCTGCGCAGCACGACCGGGGCGAACAACCTGCTCGGCACTTCGCTCGAGCGGCTCTCGACCGGTCTGAAAATTAACTCGGGTAAAGACAACCCGGCCGGCCTGATCGCCAGCGAAACGCTGCGATCACAGATCAGCTCGATCGAACAGTCGATCAAGAACAGCAACCGGGCCAACAACGTGATCTCGACGGCCGATACGGCCCTCGGCGAAATCGGCGGCCTGCTCACGCAGATTCGTGGTCTGGTTCAGGAAGGTCTGAACGACGGGGCATTGTCGCAGTCGGAAATTGAAGCGAATCAGCTTCAAATCGACGCCGCCCTCTCGGCCATCAACCGGATTTCATCGAACACCTCGTTCGCCGGTGACAAACTGATCGACGGTTCGAAAGCATTCACCACGAGTATCTCGACGGCCGACGCCGCGAAGATCACCGACCTGCAAGTCAACGAAGCCGTCATCGGCACCGCCTCGTCGATCAGTCTCGACGCGACGATCGATACGGTCGCCGAGAAGGCCTCCGTCCTCTATCAAGGGGGCGACTTCACCAGCGGTGCCACGATCGAAGTCGGTGGCTCAAAGGGTAACGAAGTCGTCTTCCTCGGCGACTCCGCGACGGTCGAAAACGTCCGTGACGCCATCAACGGCGTGAGCGACTCGACCGGCGTCGAAGCGGCCATCCGCAGCGGTGTCACGCTCGCAGCCGGTGACCTGACGGTCGGTGCCGGTAACGCGGCCGTCACGTTTGTGCGGAACCAAGCCGGCGATGCCACCGACGTGCAAGGCACCGTCTCGGTCGTCTTGGCCGACCCGGCTTCCGCTTCGTCAGCACTCAGCATCGATACCGTGACCGATGCCGACACCGGCGACACGGTCATCACCGTCAACCTCGCGACCGATGCCAACAGCGCGATCACGACGACCGCCGCTCAGTTGGAAACGGCTCTCGACGGCGACGCCGATGCGAGTGCATTGATCGACACGATCGCCGGTGGCGACGGTTCGGGCACAGTCGCGGCAGCCGCTTCGGCCGACCTGTCGGAAGCCACACTGCAGATCGACGACATCCGTGGCGAAAACGCCGACGGGGCGATTAGTATCGTCTTCGCCGACCCCAGTGCTAACAGTCAGGCACTTTCGATCGCAACGTCGACAAGTGGCGACGATACGACGATCACCGTCAGTCTCGCGACCGACGCAAACGGGGCTCTGACCTCGACATTGGCTGATGTCATCACCGCGCTGCAAGGTGAGACGACCGAGACGCTCGCCGACGGCACGACGACCGTTGCCGATGCCCTCGACGTTCGATCGGCGACCGGGTCGGACAACACGACTTTGGTCCGAGCATTGGCCTCGACTAATCTCGATGCGACGAACGGCACGACGCTCGAACTCCGCAGTGCAGAATACGGGTCGGCCGAGTCGGTCAACATCAACGTGCTGGACGGCTCGTTCGCGACGACCGACGCCGACTACACGACCGTCAGCAGTGCCGACACCGGTGTCGACATCGCCGTGACGATCAACGGTCAGTCGGCTTACGGCCGTGGTCTCGATGCGACGCTTCGAACCAGTACGCTCGATGCGACGATCAGCTTCGCCGAAGCTTCGAACGTGGCCGATGAATCGGCCAGCATTTCGATCACCGGCGGCGGTAGCCTGTTCCAGATCGGCCAGGAAGTCTCGCCGAGTGGTCAGATCGGCATCGGGATCGAAGCCGTCAACACGGCCCGACTCGGCGGCATCACCGGTAAGCTCTTCGAATTGGGCACCGGTAAGGGCAAGAGCCTGCTCGACGTCGGCCAAGGCGGCGTCTCGGGCGAAACGCTTGTCTCGATCATCGAGCAGTCGATCACCCGCGTGTCGTCACTCCGGGGTCGTCTCGGTGCCGTCCAGGCGAACGTGATCGATACCAACATTTCGACGCTCGGCGTTGCTTTGGAGAACATCTCCGAAGCCCGAAGCCAGATCGTCGATACCGACTTCGCTGAAGAAACGGCCCAACTCACGAAGGCCCAGATCCTCAGCCAGTCGGCGATTTCGGTTCTCGCAATCGCCAACCAGAACCCGCAGCAGGTTCTAAGTCTTCTCGGTTAATCCCCTCTCCGAATGATTTAGGACGAACCTGACACGCCGGCCGCGGACCTCCGCGGCCGGCGTTTTTCCGTTGAAGGGCGTCCGATCACCGACCCTGAGAGGTACAAGCCGCGCACGAAGTAAGCGGATCGAAGAGACTCTAATCCGCTTACTTCGTGCGCGGCTTGTTTTGGCTTCGGGTGGCCGGGGACGGCGCTTTCGCCGCCCCCGGAAGCGATTGATCGCACGGCGTCGACGAGAAGCGTTCCATGCCAGCCAATGGCGCAAGCCGATGGTCGATCAACCAGCGATTATCCGACGGCTTGTATGGCTGCCGTCGCTCAAGCCCTCGATCATGGCGGGCGGCGTGAGGGACGCCCCGCAGAGCCTTCCGCCGCAATCTCACAGCCTCGCTGGCGCGTCGGGCTATCATTATTGGAGGCTTGGGACGGCGCTTCAGCCGTCCCGGCGAGGCGATTGAATACCCAGGCAATTGCGATCCGCTTACTTCGTGCACGGCTTGTGGTGCTCGTGAAATTCAACCTTCACGCGGCCTGCGTGCGGCGATCGACTTTCTGCCGGAACACGATAAAGTCGATCTGCCGCAGCGTGCCGATGGCGATCTGAAGTTCGCTCCACACACGATCGATTTTCTCACGGGACGCCCCCGGGCCGACGATCGCCACGACGATCTCCAGTAGCGATCGCGAACCGTCGATCAGCTTCGCCATCGCCCGCAGACTGTCGTTCATCGCGATCGCCAGCTTGACCGAGCTGCCATTCTGCAGGTTGACCTGAATCGAAACGTTCGGCGTTTTCGCCTGCTCGATGGCGGTCAGCACGTCGTATTGCTGCCCCAGTTGAGACAGGCAAGGCACATATTCAGCTCGAATCCCGTCGACCTTCGATTCAGCCCGCGCGGAGACCCAGAAGTTGTGCTTCGCGATCGAACCGCTGATCAGTTCGCCCGCGGCCCGCCGCTGACGATCGGGCAGGCTGCTTAACTCTTCGACCAAATTTGAATCGCCGAGTAGAAACGCCGGTTCGTAGAGCATTCGGTTTTGCATCGTGAACTCAGCCACGTGCAGCCCGGCCTCTTCGACCCAACCGTAAAGCTCATCGACCGAAAATGGGCGGTCCTGACTGTGCAGAAAGAGGTCGTATATCTCGGCATCGCTGCTGTCTGCGGTCAGGGAATTCAACCCGCCACCGGCGACAAACCAGTTCGTCTTCGGCAGGTTCGACAGCATCGTGCGTGTCAGATCAATCTTCTCCTGCTCAGAACTCGCGTTCGCCGCAGCGATCCGCATCAGCCGTTGAATCTGATAGACCCCGGTCCGCCCCATCTCACCGTATACCATCAACGCCATTCCGCCGTCCGGCTTCAAAACCGATTTCAACGCGGCGAGTCCGTCAGCCGGATTCTCCAGATGGTGCAGCACCCCCGAGCAATTAATGAAGTCGAACGGTTCGAAATCCATCTCAGCGATGTCAAGCAGCGATCGGCGATGCCATTGGACGAGGGAGTCGAGACCACGGATGCGAACCCGCTCGCGGGCGATCTTCATTGCGGCGTCACTGAGGTCGACATACACCAACTCGGACGGGGTGTCACGAAGCTGCTCGGCCAGAAAGACGAGTGAGTCCCCGGTGCCCCCGCCGGCGACGAGAATCCGCAGGCCGCCGGAAAGATCACGCTCACCGCCGAAACAGTAATGATTGACGATATTTAAGTCGTCGAGTTCGGTCATGCAAAGCCGCTTGCGTTCGTCAGCGGGCTCACGGTGCGGATACGGGAGTTGCTCATACTGGGAACGGACCCGCTCGGTCACATCACCGTTGAGCCGGGCTTCGTTCGACGAATGCTGTTTCGACATAATCCACCGCGCGCAAAGGAACACAGAGCTGGCCTCTGCCATCTCTATCGGTTGAGCCGATTACGCAAGGTGAGCGGAATGCGATCGGCAAGACGCGATCGATCCGCTTACTTCGTGCGCGGCTTGTCGAACCAATTCCTCCAGCGGCAGCATCCGCGGGCCTTCTCCTCTCGGGAGAAGGTGCCGAAGGCGGATGAGGGCACTTCGTGCCTGTGTGCCTGCGGCAGCGATTGCGGGCCTTCTCCTCTGGGGAGAAGGCGGCCGAAGGTCGGATGAGGGGGTGGTGGGGCGATTGCCAAACGTCATCGCTGTTGGCTCACAAGCTTTGCCCATTGAGCATCATCGCCGCGGCTATCGGATCAACCGCCGCTGCATCCCCTCACCCCAACCCTCTCCCGAGCGGAGAGGGGGCACTGCGTGCCTATGTGCCTGCGGCAGCAAGTGTTCGGCAAAGTCATCAATAGCCGACACAAGCCGCGCGCAAAATAAGCGGACCGTGAGAGCGACCCGCTTACTTCGTGCGCGGCTTGTTGCGATTTCGAAGGCGCTTGCTATTCGCCGGGGCGAATGCGGATGTGGCGAAACTCGACGGGGTCCCCTTCCGCCTGCAGGGCAATCAAACCACTGTTGAGTTCTGATGGCTGACTCTCGCAAATTTTGACTCCGTTGACGAAGCTCGTGACGGTTCCGTCTCGTGTCACGATTTCGAGCGAGTTCCACTCGCCGGGGGGGCGACGTGCCTGCTCGCGACGCTCCTGGTCGTCACTGACTTCAAGTTGAATGTTTCGATCGTTCGACTTGATGTGCCCCATCTCCGACCACTTCCCCTGCACCTCGAGGCAGCGGGGCCAGACCTTGTGCGGCGGCTCGAGAAACACGAACACGCCAGAATTCAGTTGCTCCCGGTCTTCTGGCGATTCGGCGTCGGCATCGATGGGAAAGCGATAGTCGAGTCGCAACGTGAAATTACCGTAGGCATCATTCGTGTGAAGATAGCCGCGACCTGAATCAAAGCGAACCAAAAATCCGCCAAGGTCGGGTGTCCGATTCGACCAAGTGACGGCGGTCTCCTCTTCCACTAATCCGAATCCGTCCATCGCGAAGTCGGCTCGCGTCAAAGCGACGAAGCCTTCCTCATTACCGATCTCACTGAGGACCGGCGTGCCGACGACATCGGGAGGTTCCGGCTCGACCTGATCCACGGACTCTTCGGTCGAGGGCTCGGCCGGATCAGTGCCGCAACCGGCGGCGAATAGCGCCGCTGCTGCCGACAGCACGAAGGCAAAGTTCTGCAGTTGAACGATCGAGAGTGGGCAGCTTCGAAAAGGATGATGATGCACCAGGCGATCTCGTTGTGGGGATAAATCAATCTTACCCGGAACGACGCGGCCCCCTCCACCGAACCGGAATGACCGGCATGGACGGTTCTCAACGCGGCAGGGTCGCCGTGACCGGCACGATTGCGGCTCTTTTTTGCCACGAATCGGGCGAATGAGCCGATGACTCTTCTATCATCCCCCGCTCTTCGCCCATCGAAGAGCCCCATTATCTGTGCGAGCCTCTTCATGTACGCCCTGCAATCGGACGAAATGAGTATTCAATTTACTTCGTGGATTGCGGACGAGCTGCGAGAACGAGCTCGAATCAGTGAGCAGGCCCGCGCGGAACGATGGAAGTTCCCGGTCATCCTCGCGACGATCGGATTCTCGTTCTTTCGCGTGCTGACGCCGTAGTGACCGAAACGGCGATAGGGTTCGAGCGAGCCGCGAATTTTCTTTGTGAGATTTGTGGCCGGGGACGGCGGTTTCGACTCCCCCGGGAACGAATGATCGCACGGCGGTGATTGATGAGGACGCGTCGTTCAACCTCTCGATCCCCGTGGGCGGAGTGAGTGACGCCCGCCAGAGCCATCCGCCGCAATCTCACGGCCTCGCTTGCGCGTCGGGCTGTCGTCGCCGGGTGGCCGGGGACGGCGTTTTCGACGCCCCCGGAACGATTGATCACGCGGCGTCAATTGATGAGGACGCGTCGTTCAACCTCGAGCATTTTGGGCGGTTTGAAAGTCGCAGCCTGTAGCCGTCCCGAGACGCGATCGATCCGCTTACTTCGTGCGCGGCTTGTGATGTTAAGATCGAGCCGCTTACTTCGTGCGCGGCTTGTGTCGATTCGAAAACTCGCATTGCGGGTGGCTCAATTGAGTGGAATCCGCTCCGCGATTTGCTCGCCGATTCGCAGCGAGGCGGTTGCTGCCGGCGAAGGGGCATTGAGGACGTTGATCACGTCTCCCGATTCGTCGATCAGGAAGTCGTCAACGAGCTCGCCATTGCCGCGTACGGCTTGAGCGCGGACCCCCGCGGGGGCCGCATGTAGGTGCTCGGCCCGGATGTCGGGGACGAGGCGTTGAAGGGCTTTGACGAACGCCCCCTTACTCATCGAGCGATACATTTCGCCCATGCCCATCCGCCAGTGACGCTTTGCCATTTTGACGAAGCCGCCGAATGAGAGTGCCTCGCCGAGATCGCCGATGTTCATACGGGTTTTCGTATAGCCCTCCCGGGCGAAAGCGAGGACGGCATTCGGTCCGCACTCGACGCCTCCTTGAATCATCCGCGTGAAGTGGACGCCGAGAAAAGGAAACCGCGGATCGGGCACCGGGTAGATCAGGTTCTTCACGAAACCCTCAGCGCCCTTTGTCAGCTCGAAATACTCCCCGCGGAAAGGAATGATCTTCGCGTCGGGTCGAGCTCCGCTTTGTCGCGCCACCCGATCGGAATGCAGCCCGGCGCAATTGATGACTGTCTTCGCTTTGACGACGCCGTTGGTCGTCTCGACGATTCGACGCCCGTCGCGATTTCGAAAGCCCATAACTTTGGCACCGAGTAGCAATCGCCCGCCCCGCTCAAGAACACGCTCGCCCAGCCGTTCAGTGACCGCCACGTAATCGACGATGCCGGTTTCGGGGACATGAATCGCTTTGAGCCCCGCGGCGTGCGGCTCGAGTTCCGACAGGCGTTCCGGTCCGATCATTTCGCATTCGACGCCGTTTTCACGGCCGCGCTCCAGTAGGGCATCAAGCCGAGGAAGCTCTTCTTCGGTCGTCGCCACAACCACCTTGCCGCACCGGTCCCACGCAATGCCTTCGTCGTCGCAAAAGCGTTCCAGCGCCGCTTTACCGGCGCGACAATTCAGTGCCTTCAAACTACCGGGGCGGTAGTAGAGGCCCGAGTGAATCACGCCGGAGTTGTGCCCCGTTTGGTGCGCGGCCAGCCGGCTCTCTTTCTCGATGACGACGACCCGCGGCGGCACGTCGCGGCGGGTCAATTGGTAGGCGGTCGCCATTCCGACGATCCCCCCGCCGATGATCGCCACGTCGGTTTCAATCAATCCCATGCTCGCAGCAAATCGATAAAGGCCGGTGAACGGTCCTATCGTCGAGGGTTCATTCAGACGCCGCAAGGATGGAGCGAGGGCAAAGCAAGACAGGCCGCGCACGAAGTGAGCGGATCGGCTTGTCACATCGCCGGCTGGCCGATAACGACTCTTTCGAAGCCCCCGGCTGCGCGTCACGGCGACCATTGATGAAGACGCGTCGCTCGATCCGTCGCCGAAGGTGAGCGGCGTGAGGATCGCCTGCCAAAGCCATCCGCCGCTATCTCACGGCCTCGCTTGCGCGTCGGGCTATCATCATCGGGTGGCCGGGGACGGCGTTCTAGCCGCCCCCGGAAGCGATGCATTGCACAATCCATCGCTCGTTGTGGGCGACGTCGGGGCGTGATCGATCCGCTTAATACGTGCGCGGCTTGTTGAAGCAATTCATCCTGCGGCAGCAATTACGGGCCTTCTCCTCTGGGGAGAAGGTGGCCGAAGGCCGGATGAGGGGACGGTGGGGCGCTCGCCAAACGTCATCGTTGTTTGCTCACAAGCTTTGCCCATTGAGCATCAACCTCCGCCGCTTCCCCTCACCCCAACCCTCTCCCGAGCGGAGAGGGGCACTGCGTGCCTATGTGCCTGCGGCAGCAAGGGTTCGGCAAAGTCATCAATAATGGACAAAAGCCGCGCATGAAGTGAGCGGGTCGTGTGAGTGATCCGCTTACTTCGTGCGCGGCTTGTTGTTAAAGAGTGCTCGCTACCGTAGCAGGTTCAATCAATTCACCTGGTCCAGATCGTCCTGTGTATAATACTCGTAGAACATCCGGCCGATTTCCTCGCTGAGTCGGTCGAGGTAGTTCTTCTTGAATTGGGCGTACGACTCCACCGATGTCGACCGCGGCACCGCGAGCGGATATTTCGAGGTCAGGTCTTTGCTGAAGATCTTCTCGCCGTGGCCGTCGCCGTCCATCTTGACGACGCTAATGACCGCTTCGGCCCGGCCGCGATAAAGGTGGCTGGCGTTTTCCTCGTACAGGCTGAATCGGCTCAGGTCGATGTAGATCACATAGGTGACATCCATCGCCTGCCCGATTTCTTCGGGTTTGTCCCAATCGGGATTGCGATCGAGCCACTCGTGGACGCGATCAGGGTTGCGAACCGCGATCTTGTGAAACGCCAGACGATGGGCGAGATGCTCGGCGATTTCTTTGTCGACATCGTCGAAGTCCCATTGCAATTCGACCGGTGCGAAGCACACAACGGCAGCGGTCGCTTCGTAATCGGTCAACGACTCACCGGTTGCGGCATCAAAGTCGGGCTCGACCGACGGCGGCCCGCCGATCAGGTAACCCGCCATGAGGACGTAGTTGCATCCGCTGCAAGCGATGGCCAGCACGGCGGCGCACAGCAGTGTTCGCGTTCGATGGATCATGGTCTTCGCATTCTTTGGTGCGGCAACGGGCGGAGCCGTCAGTCGATTTCTTCGGACAATTTGTGGTCATAGAACGTCAACGCGACCTGCTTGCAGACGCGGTCCACGAACTCTTCGCGGAAAATACGTTCCGACATTTGATGAGCCAATTTCGGCCGGTGAGACGGATAGGTCGAATCGAATTCAACGTTGAACACCCGCTGCGCCAGATAGACGCCATTCTCTTCGGCCACTTCGTAGCAGTAGATCGATCCGTTGACCTTGCCCCGGTAGAGGTCGGAGCTGTTTTCTTCGTAGAACGTCAACTCACGCAAGTCGCAGTGGACGATGTAATCGGTTTCGAACGCTCGCGCGATTTCGTCGACATCATCCCACCGACCGCCACGATCATCTAGCCACGTGAGGACCTCCCCCGACGGAAAGAGATCGACCCCTTTGTTTTTGAGCCGTCGGCTGACGCGTTCGGTAATGTCGAGATCGATCGCCGGAGCATCGCGTTTGATGGCTTCGGGGGTCGTTGTCACGACCAGCACGGAGTGCTCACCGTCGGTCAGGTCTATTCCAACCATCCGATGAAAGTGCGATGGGATCGTGGGATCGCCGAAGAACATCTTGCCCGCCATCACGAATAACGAGCATCCGCTGCCGCAAGACAGCAGGACCGCCGCCGTGACGACCAGCGACACCGCCCGCCGCGATCGGCCGACGGTTTTTAATGCGAGTCGTTGCGAATGGCGCATCGTGCGGCAGACTCCGGAGATTCCGTGAGAACGGTGACGGCCCGTCGGTCGGATTCGACCGCGGCTTGGATGTTGAATTGGTCTTGGGATGACTTACCCGCCGACTTGAACAGCCGACCGGCGAAAGGGAGATGTCGATTCACTGCTCGCAGAGAGGGCGAGCCAATTCCGCTACGAATTTAGGATGTGTTTTGGAAACGCAGTCAGGTTCAGGCCGCTAGACTCAGTCGAACGATCCATTCCGAAAGGCATAAGACCGCCAGAACGACCAGCAGCGTGGCTGCCGCCGATTCCGGCCGATGAATTCCGATCAAACGTCCGCTCCATGCACTCGCCAGCGCCCACGGAATCTGTACCGCACAGCACAAGGCGAGGATGAGTCCGGTCGTATTTGCGGCTACGGAGGCTGCAAATTGACCACGGACGAAGTTCGAAAAACTGGTCGTCATACCGCAACTTGGGCAGGAGAATCCGAATAGCGCCCGAAACGTACACGGAGGAAGGCCCAGTCGCTGATGCGTGCCAAAGCCGCGGTTGTCGGGCTCTAATGAGAGAGCGACCGAAAAGCCCGCGATTAACAAACACGCCCAGACGACCAACGCCCCACGCTCAGCGCGGCGTAACGGTTGCCCGTCGAATATCGTTCGAAATGTCATCAGGAATTAGGAGAGAGGAGCAGGGTCATAGGAGATCGCCACGCGGGCGGCAAGCCGAGTTTCCGGCATCAATACAAAACGTCTCACATAAGCCCGCGACAACGGCAAGGGAGACAGACGAAATAGCCACTCACGGAATTCGCTCTCGGGGAAGGGAATGTCACTCAGGAAATGTCCCACGCCAAACCGCGCCACTGTTCGTCCTCCGCCAGCGATTCCAGTTTTTGGCGGAAGGATGATCCGGACGCCAACGGAGCGAACCCGACGACAACATGCCCGACGCACAGGATACGGTAGCGACCTCGCCAGTTGCGACGAATCGCGAGAATGTTCGTCCGCTCGATGAAAAACGCACCGGGATCTTCCATCAGCCAATCCGCCGGCAGCCCCGGTTGTTCAAAAGGGGCTTTCCGAGGCACCGCCGTAGCGATGACTCGGCTGTCATCCGGACGAAAAACCAATCGCAAAACCAATAGGGGCATGAAGAACAGCTCGGCGATCGTCCAGACGACGCTGCCCGCCGTGGCATCCGATCCTTCAATCGTGCGATATTCGAGGCGGTGCGGAATGAACAATAGCCCCTGTTCGGTCACGTACAGGGAAGCCGGGCCGGTCGATTGATCACCTCGAACGCGAACTTCTCCGAGACAGGTTTCGATCGGACCAATGGCCGCTTCCAACTCATCGCGCGGCGGGTCGGGCCGATCCGCGCTCAGTGAAGCCCCACACCGCGGACACCGACCGCTTTCGGCTCGTTTCCATGCCAGACATTTGCGGCACAGCAGCAGTACCGACATCTCAGTCCCGTCCGGATAAAGTGCTTCTCGATCATTCCTACCGACCCCCGCGGCCGCGCAGATCGTCGTCGAGATGAATCTCGCGACGCTCCCTCATACCATCATACGCGACCAGCGATCGTCTTCATGTCGCCCACAACGCAATTGCGCACAAAGTAAACGGCTTCGAACATGGCAGTTACCTTTCCGGCAGATCAAACCATCGGATTCATCGGAGCAGGCCGCATGGCGGCGGCTCTCGCGAAGGGCCTCGTTGCTGCCGAGTTTTGTAAGCCCGCTCAAATCTTGGCTGGCGATCCGATCGAGGCCTCCCGCAACTCTTTTCAATCCGCGACGGGATCGACCGTCGCAGAGTCGAACAGTGAAGTAATTGCGAAATCGGATGTCATCGTCCTCGCGGTCAAACCTCAGATGATGGCCGAGGTCACCACGGAACTCAAAGGCGACATCGACCACGCCAAACTCGTCGTCTCGATCGCCGCAGGCGTGCCGATTGCGACCTTCACTCGCACGCTCGGCGGGGACTGCCGTATTGTTCGCGTGATGCCGAACACCCCCTGCCTCGTCGGCGCGGGTGCGGCCGCCTATGCACTTGGTGGTCAGGCAACCGACGACGATGCGGCGTTGGTCGAAGCGATGTTCGCGACGGTCGGCATCGCCGAACAGGTCTCCGAGTCGCTGCTCGACGCGGTGACGGGCCTCTCCGGCAGCGGTCCCGCTTATGGGTTTGAGATGATCGAAGCTCTCTCAGACGGCGGTGTCGCCGCCGGGCTCCCGCGCGAAACGGCGACACGCCTCGCCGCACAGACTTTGCTAGGCGCCGCCAAAATGGTCTTGGAGACCGGCGAACACCCCGGCCAATTGAAAGACGCCGTCACCAGCCCAGGAGGGACGACGATCGCGGGACTTCGAGAACTGGAAACCGGCGGCCTCCGCGGCGTGCTGATCGACACCGTCCTCGCCGCCAGCCGACGCGCCACAGAGTTGGGGCAATCTTGATCAATTGATCGAACGATTAAGCACACAAGCCGCGCTTGATGCCTTTGCCGAACCCTTGCTGCCGCAGGCACAAAGGCACGCAGTGCCCCCTCTCCGCTTGGGAGAGGGTTGGGGTGAGGGGATGCTGCGGCGGTTGAGCCTCGAGCCGCGGCGTCGATGCTCAATGGGCAAAGCTCTTGAGCAAACAACGTTGACGTTTGGCGAGCGCCCCACCGCCCCCTCAACCGCCTTCGGCACCTTCTCCCGAGGGAGAAGGCCCGTAATTGCTGCCGCAGGATGAATTGCTTCAACAAGCCGCGCACGAAGTAAGCGGATCACTCACACGGCCCGCTCACTTAATGCGCGGCTTGTTCCGGAAATGCTCGTTAATCACGTCGTGGGTCGAACTTTGATTGGGTCGGGACGTATGATTCCGGGCAGCAAGATGTCCGGGGCGATCGCGACCTCTGCCTGTGCTGTCCTCAACCGAAGTCGACCATGCCCAGCCTGACCGTCGAGAACTATTTGAAGTCGATCCTACAGGTCGGGCTGCGTACCGACCATCAGGTCGTCTCGACTGGTCGACTCGCTGAGGAACTTGGTGTCTCACCCGGCACCGTGACGAGCATGTTGAAAACGCTCTCCGACGCTGAACTGGCGGCATACACCCCGTACGAGGGGGTCGAACTGACCGAAAAAGGCCGGACGCACGCGATCAAAGTCCTCCGCCGCCACCGCCTGATCGAACTGTTCCTGGTGAAGACGCTCAACCTTACGTGGGATCAGGTTCACGAAGAGGCGGAGCACATGGAACACGCCGTCAGCGATCAACTGATTGACGCAATCGACGAGTTCCTCGGCTCCCCCACGACCGACCCCCACGGAGACCCCATCCCGACGTCGCAGGGCGAAATGCCGACTGATCAGATCGACACGTGTCGGCTTTGCGACTGCAAGACGGGCACGAATTTTCGGCTGGTCCGCGTGACGAATCAGTCGGCCGACTTTCTTCGTTTTCTGTCCGACTCAGGCATGGAGATCGGCGTCAGCGGCACGATCTCGGGCAACAGTACTGAAGCTGCACTTGTGACGGTCGATGTCGACGGCAAGTCGATCTCCCTCGGCCACGCCGCCGCCGAAGGCCTGCTCGTCGAAGAGCGATAGCGACCAGACACAAGCCCGCAGCGTAAGCAAGGGACCGCGAGTGGGCGTTGCCCGGACAGCGTCACCGATTGAGTTCGTCGATCAAACGCTAAACACGTCACCATGAATCGGCTCGCGACTGTGCAGCGGCTCAGCATAGCCGACGCCGATCGTCCAACCCCAGTACCTCGCCCGACCCCGTAGATCATCGAACACTGTCGGGAATTCGGTCGAACGCCCTTCGATGACCTGGCTTTCATAGCAGCGGATCGCCTCCAGCTTGCGTTCGAAATGCTCCGACACATCGACGACAAACGAGGCCTGTTCGACGATCCGCAAGTGGACGCTGAAGTAATACAAAATCCGCGGCGGATGAAACGGCTCCCCAGGCAGATCAGTCTTCGACAGTTTCGCCCAGAATCGGGCATCGTTGATCAATCGCGTGGCGGCAACGTGATCAGGATGCGCATCTTCGGCAAATGGAGAGAGAATCACGCTCGGTCGAGTCTGACGAAAGACACCCGCCAGTTTCGCCCGTGCATCGAGGTCATCGACCAATGATCGATTCGGCAGCCCCAACTGATGTCGCCACGTCAGCCCGAGCACTTCCGTCGCGGCGGTCGTCTCTTTCGCCCGTCGCTGCGGCGTGCCGTGCGGCGTTGGCTCACCGTCGGTGAGGTCGACGACGCCGACCGACTTGCCATCCGCCAGTGCCTTGAGAATCGTGCCGCCGACGCTGATTTCCGCATCGTCGGGATGCGGAGCGACGACCAGTAAATCAAGCGGGGACGCCGGCATTTCTTGAACGCTCATACTGAATCACTCTCGCAAAACGCCGAAGCCTACCGAAACGGTGATCGACGAGACCGCGATCGATGAGACCGTGATCGCCGCAGCAATGAAACTCCGTCTGGACACCGAACCGCCAACAATCTAACGTCCGGCCCCTCTCCCCGCGGTTTCCCATTTCACATCGCATTTCAAACGGCTTCATCCTCGAAGTCGACGTAGGAATTGCGCCATGCCACACCGACCATCGTTCGTTTTTATGGCCGTCGCCGGTCTTTCTCTCATTGTCTTCGGACTAGGTTGCACCTCGCTCGAGACTTGGGACGAGTACTGGCATGAACGGTCCGTCGCCTTGGATAATCATTTCAAACGATTTGATGACGACGCAAATCTGCCCGAGGAAGATCCTTGGGCAGTCGTTGGCCGCGAGGGCCGCGGCGAAGAGAATGTCGAAAGCGATCCCGATTGGTTCTGGCGAAAGTACATCATGTCGGAGCAAGCGCGCCGCATCGACGACAACCTGAATGTGCGCTGATCGAAATGCGCATTTTACTCTAACAAGCCCGCAGCGCAAGCAAGGGACTATAGCAACGAGTCACCTACGCTCTTGACCGCCGCCTGATTCAATGCGGCGAGAACGCTACTTGCCCTTCCGCAATTTCGGGCTGCCGACAGCTTCGTCGGACTCCGACTGGCCTTCGCCTTCCTTGCCCTTCGCAATTGCCCGCGACACCGCATCGAGAAACACGTCCATCGCGAAGGGCTTGCGAAGGTAGTCGACCACTCCGAGCATCTCTGCGTACGCTTTATGACGCCCCCCTTCGTTCGCGGTGATCATGATCACCGGCGGCGGGTTGTCGAGCGTTTTCAGGAATTCGAGAATCGGAAACCCGCCCATCCGCGGCATCATCATATCGGTGATCAGTAGGTCCGGTCGATCCGCACTGAGTAGCTTCTGCCCTTCGAGGCCGTTCGGGGCGGCCCGCACGCTATAGCCGGCGCCGGAAAGGACGCTGGTCAGCGTGCTAGAGATTTCGCGGTCGTCTTCGATCAGAACGATTTTATCGGCAGGCATCGCAATCGGCTTTGTGAGGAGAGGCGAATGTTCACACAGGGCGGGTCTTACGCGAAGTCTATCCGCGCGCCCTGTCTCATTTCTACGGCGCACGGAGAACGGATCAATCGCGCCGCTCGCAATGATTCATGAATCGCCGTGCTCGATCAAAGTTTTTGACGCCCGGCGACGCTTCGATTCCCCCCGCGACGTCGACCCCAAAAGGCCTGACTGTCGCGATTGCCTCGGCCAGGTTTTCGGGCACCAATCCGCCAGCCAAGATCAGTGGCGGCCAACCGGCCCGATCGATTTCGGCGAGACGTGACCATTCGAGCGTCGCCCCTGTCCCACCGTACTCACCTTTGACATGCGCGTCGATCAGGCAATAGTCCGGTCGGCAATCGAGCTTGTCGCACTCCGCCAGGTAATCAGGAAAGTCGTCTTCGAACGACGGCGTCATCCGCGCGGCTTTGATGACCTTAGTATCGGGCAGCCGTTCTCGAAACGCCAGCAGCAACTCCGGTGACTCATCGCCATGAAATTGCGCGACATCAAGGCCGACCTCACTGACGTGCCGGACGACTTCATCGGGAATCTGGTTCACGAACACGCCGACCTTCGCGATAGAAGGCGGAATCGCCTCGGTCATCTCCTGCGCCAATTGCACGCTGACGCACCGGACCGATCGGTCATAAAAATTCAGCCCCAGTGCATCCGGCTGCAGGGAAGACAGCGACCGGACGGCCTCGACCGACGTCAATCCGCAGAATTTCACCCACATTCGGCTGCTCCGACCGACTTCCTGATCACTCGATCTCGTTCCCAAACTACGTGCGTCGGTTTATTGTAGCGGGCGACACCGGTTCGCTCCCTCCCCAACCACGACAATCGCAATCGGATTTGCAGACTGACCCATGCCCGCATTCACACACCATATCTTCGTCTGCGGGAACCAGCGATCACCCGACCATCGCCGCGGTTGCTGCGATCCGTTGGCCGATCAATCGCTGCGTGCCGCGTTCAAGGCAGAAATCGCCAAGCATCGCCTCGGTCCCGATGTCCGAGCGAATCACGCCGGGTGCCTGGAGCAATGCGAGTACGGCCCTGCCGTGATCATTTATCCTCATGGAATCCATTATGGAAACGTCACGATCGACGACGTGCCGCGGATTATCGCAGAGACCGTCATTAAAGGACGTATCCTCGAAGACCTCTTGATCCCGGACGACTTCGTCAACAACGCCACCGCCGATCACGTGCGTCAGTGGGCCGAAACGCACGACCGCCCGGCCGATCCACGTCACGATTCCTGAGTTTCGTCCGCTTTCCACTCCGCGGGATTTTGCCGATAAAACTCTCGAAACAGATCGAACAATTGCGGCAGGCGAACTTGCATCAGGCGTGGCTTTTCGAAGAACACCTCCGTGCCCACCGCCAGAAACTCCGCCGGATTCGTCGCGGCGTATCGGCCCAACAGCGTGTGCTCTCCCTGACGCGTCGCGCGGACATGATTGTGATATTCCCGAGTAAACGACTCCTTCCAGCGATCGAGGTCTTCGAGTCCAAAGGCGGACGGAATTCCGTCGACGGAGAAATCAGCGAAGTCGAGGATGTGTGCGAATTCGTGGTAAACCAGATTGAATCCGTCGTTGGGAATTCGGGCACCGCGAAGCGTATCTTCCCACGAAAGAGCCACCGGGCCATGCAGCATCGCCTCGCCGTAACGGACGCCGGTTTCCATCGACGCCACCCATCCGCGCCGTTCGAGCCCCGATGTCTTCCGGCTATATTCATCCTCAAATAAGATGACGCTGCTGAGATTGTCGAAGTAGTCGCCGGGAAAGCCCAACGTCAGCACGCAGGCCTGCGCGGCGACGATCACCTTCATTTCTTCTGTCAATTGAAAGCCCTTTGCCGCCTCCCAATGCTTCTCCGCCACGAAGATCTGCACACTCTTGCGGAGCTCTTGCTGGTCTTCGACCGGCAGCATTCGGAATTGCGTGAAGTTCTCATTCAGCCATTGCTCCCACTGCTCGGGAAATGGCTTCTTCTTCAGCCTCCCGCGTCGCCAACCACGAAATAATCCGAACATGTAATGCGGCGATCCGAATAAATTAAGAGTGGTCCGGCCCGAGTCCGGATTGTGCAGCGAAAAGAGCCTTCAGCTTATTGGCCACCCTAAAAAAACGAGGCATCTATTTATTGCGGCTTTTTCGCCAGACATCATACGGGCGGACGTTCGCTCGATCTGCCCATTTATTCCACTCCGTCTTAAGGCCATCGACCAATTCTGGGCGATCTTCGGCGAGGTCGGTCGTTTCGCTGCGGTCACTGACCATATTGTACAGTTCCCAAGGACGCCCCGCTTTGGCAACGAGCTTCCAATCACCTTTTCTGACGGCCCGGTTACCTTCGTGCTCGAAGAATATCGCTCGTTTGTAGATCGGTTGTGTCTGCCGAAAGACGCCAACAAGGCTCGTCCCCTCGAACGGGACGACATCAACGTCACCCTTTTCAGTCGGATACGGCGCGTCACCGATATGCACACAGGTGGCCATGATGTCGATTAAATGGGCCGGATCATGGACAAGCCGCCCCGGTTCGCGAATGCCTTCGGGCCAATGAGCAATCAATGGGGTCGAGATCCCTCCTTCGTGCACCCAGTGCTTATATTCGCGAAAAGGCGTATTGGAAACATTCGCCCAGTTTTTCCCGTACGCAATAAAGGTGTCCCGCGGCCCCGGCATCACCTGTGGACCTCGAAGCATCGGATAGCCGTCACGCGTCTGACTGGGTTTGTAAGTCGTCACAATCTCATCGGCGGCGAGCGGCTTAAAGGGTGCGCTCGCAGGGCGTTTCGAGAAATCGGGCCGGGGCCTTCGACCCGTACCCTCGGCACAGCCGCCATTGTCTTGCAAATATAGAATCAGCGTCTCATCAAGTTCCCCTCGCCTCTCAAGTTCTTTAACGATCCGCCCGATCCCCTGGTCCATCACGTCGACCATCGCCGCATAGACCTCCATGCAGCGGGCTTCCCATTCCTTATGTTTCACATTTGGCCATTCGCCCACGCATTCGGTTAATTGACACGATGAATTAATCAGACCCAATTCTCTTATTTTGTCGAAGCGAGCCCGCCTGATCGGAGCGTAACCGCCGGCATAGCGTCCCTCATATTTTCCCACAGCCTCGTCCGGCGCTTGCATCGGCCAGTGCGCTGCCGTGTAAGACACATAAGCGAAAAACGGCCGGTCCGCGTCGTTGTCAAGATGTTCGCCAATGAATCTAACCGCGTGGTCGCTAATTGCGTCCGTATAATAATAGTCTTTCGCCGGATACTCTTTATCTGTGTGAATCGTGAGCATCGTATTATCACGGGTGAGCGTCGGCGGATCGTAAAAGTCCCCCGCCCCGGTAATCGTGCCGTAGAAGCGATCAAACCCGCGCTGCCGCGGCCAATTGTGCCTTGGGCAGTCGGGGCCGATGTGCTTGGTCACATGCCACTTACCCGCCATATATGTGCCATAGCCCGATTCTCTTAAGACCTCCGCAATCGTGACGCAGCGGTCATTTAAGTCACCACGATATCCATCATAGCCGAGATCATTCTGCATGTGCCCGATGCCCGCTTGATGCTGGTACAATCCCGTCAACAGTGAGGCCCGCGTCGGACAGCATCGGGCCGTATTATAAAACTGGGTGAACCGCACCCCGCCCGCGGCGAGCCTGTCGAGATTCGGCGTCTCGATCTCGCCCCCGTAACAGCCAATGTCCGAGTAGCCCATATCATCCGCCATAATCAGAATGATATTCGGCCGAGTTGGCTGATTGGCAAAAATTGCTTGGCTAGAAAAAAGTTGTGCGCAAGCGACCGCAAGAAGCATAAAGGCTTGTCTAATCTTCTGGTGTAGCAAATCGCGAGGGAAAGACCTTCGACAACCGGCCTGACTGTTGAGCAACACTCGAAACATATTGGTTCCGTACCTGTATTCTCTGGGCATCGATCGCTGCGCGCCACTCGATCTCTTCGAGAGAGTCGTCGAGCGAGAAAGTCTCCCACGACATGAAGAGAAGCAACCGGCGACATGGTCACTTCGCAACAACAAATCGAATGAGCTTCGAGGCATCAGTTTCCTACTATGATCTGCCTAAGTCAATTCCCAGCGGCATCGGGGAGCGCTTTAAAACGAAACACAGGACATGGCAGGAAAACCGAAAAAGCTTCGCCATCAGCAAGCCTCTGCATGGCACTGGAAAAGATCGACTGTTGGTACGACACCGAATCGAGTCGACGTAAACCAGTAACATGGTTTGATAGGGCGTGGGTGACCTGCTCTCTATCCCCTTGTCGGTACCGTGTGCGAGTTTTCAACTGAATTTTAAGTTTAAAGTCGGACAATCGAGCAATGAGGCACAAGGGGGATGCGAAGAAGCGGATTGCTTTCACGCTACGTCAAGACGAGGCGGCGTAAGTCATACGCTGTCATCCTAGAGCCAATTAAAACAGCCGATTTTGGCGGAGGAAATCCGCGTTTTAAGCAGCAGCACGCGATGAAAAGGTGGCGGTGTCACCACTCTGGCCAAATTAAGACGGATTTCGGACCTCGGCCGGTCTGTTAGGGCAACCCTCACGGGCACACGGCGAAATTCTGGCACGATTGGCGAACCATTTTCTCTCTCAACCTGCCTCTTTAGGTTGTGAATGCTGCGGTGCGGATGATCGCCAGATCTGAGAAGGCACCCATGGAAAGCGTGATGTGCCGGTGCAAGACACCTCATAACCGGACTTCATATTCGTTGAGTCTGGGCTCCTGCTCGAACTGCTCGAAGCACTATTCAATCGCCCACGCGAGCTGGCGACCTCGACAATTCTCCGGAGGCTTCTTGCGTCGGTAGCACAAGCCAAGTTGGAAGTCCGCTCTTTCGTCTCATCGAGGCGGTTACAATCAAACAAGGCTTGCTCCGCGACCGCATCCCGCTGACTATCGACCGCCTTTTCAAACGGCAGAAAGGCCTAGCAATTCGGGCGGTTCGTCGAGCAACGCTTGGCGAATCTGCTTCTTCAGACCGTCGCTTTGCACACGCTCGGAGGACAAAGATTCTCGTCGCTCAAACAAGTCGGGTTGGTCGTTTTTAATATCCTGTTCGATATCATTTATTTCGTAACCCACGGACACTCGGAAAGTTCTCCATCCGAGAGGCCCTAAAGTTGCGAGCGGTTTTTAAACCAGATGAAGTTACCCGCATTCATCCCAAAAATTCTGCGAACAATCTACGGCCAAAGCGATCCATAGCTTTTAAGTAGCCACGACCAACTGCAGAGAAAGACAAGGGTTACAAAGCAGAGGCAGCCGTTTGCTGGGATCGTGAAAGTTGGCTTCCACATGACTCGAGCCGCCAAGATGATGATTAAAACGCTGCAGAGGGCTGACGCAATGGCTAATGTGGCCTGCCACCCCAAAAACGTGCCCGCGACTCCCAGCCCGCAAAGCGACTCCCACGAAGGGCGGCGCAACAGGCGATTAATGCTAAGGTCGATTGCCCCACCCAGAATCATTCCGGCCAAAAGGCCGCACACGCCGCTCAGTCTCTGCGGCTCGAACGGGAAAAGTTCAGCGAAGACATCCCCGGGTATCGGCGCGATCGGATTAAGGTGTGTCCAGATTTGAGGTGGAACAAGGCCGAACACGACCGCGGTGGTGAACGCGAACCACGGCACGCGGTGGCGATCAATCCCCAAGAGTGCGAATGTCAACAGCGAGGATAGCAGCAGGCAGTGGTAAAAATAGAGCCCAATGACATCCCACTTGGTGTACCACACGATCCACAGGGCGCCGCGATAAAAATAG
The DNA here is from genome assembly GCF_007744515.1 of Stratiformator vulcanicus. NCBI lineage: Bacteria > Pseudomonadati > Planctomycetota > Planctomycetia > Planctomycetales > Planctomycetaceae > Stratiformator > Stratiformator vulcanicus. The sequence continues at coordinate 1,607,625 of NZ_CP036268.1, read as the reverse complement.
CGCGTTGTATTCGGGATATTTTCTGCGCCGCTGAGTACTTCGACTATATAGAGCGTTAAGAAAATCGCGGCGCCGACAAATTCAACAAGTGGGTAACGGACGGAGATTGGTTCCTGGCAGTCGCGGCACTCACCGCGGAGGCGGAGCCAGCCGATGATCGGAATGTTATCAGCCATCCGGATGCGGCTGCCGCACGAGGGGCACGCCGAGTCTTTCGCGAAAACCGTTTTGCCGATCGGCATGCGGTAGGCGATGACATTCAAATAGCTGGCAACAACGGCCCCCAACGCGGCGAACCAGGTGGCGGTAAAGAACTCCATGCCGCGGATGCGAATTTGCTCGGCGATCGTGAGATCTTCGAGAACTTCAGATTGCGGCTGCTCGAAGAAGACGTAATCAATCGTGTCCCACGTCGGAATCGCGATGAAATAGACAAGAGCCGCGGCGGCTCCCAATCCGATCAGCCCGCGGCTTGTCCACCAAATCACATTTTGACGATTCGTCACTCTTCATCCCCGCCGCGACTTTGACCGGCTCTACCGCCACTGCCGACCTGTTCGATAAATTCGAGGACAAGCATAGCGAATAGTAGAACAACCAGACACTCGGGCCGGACCGGCGTCATCGTATCAAATTCGATCGGACGAGAAACAGTGGTCTGGGTGGATAGCGCTGCCAGAGAAAGGGCGATTCCGATCAGGTTCTGGCGGGTGAATCGGCAAGACGGCAGACGGAGAACCGTGATCGCCAAAACCGCATTACAGATAGGCAGATAAAGGCCGTCGGAAGAGATGACCCAAATGCCAGACCAATAGCAGGTCGCAAGGACGGCATAGAAGAAGACCAATTGCCTGGCCAAGTCGATCAGGGGCGACGATGTCCACCGGAGAATTTGGGCGTCTTTCATTAGGACGCTCCCCCGTTCGCGAGCGAATTTCGAAAGTCCTGCCAGAACGTGGCCAGATCGCACGCGGCAATGGACCACTTCTTGTTCCGTTCGCTCTCGCACAGGCTGCGATGCTCCTCTCCCGTTTGCAGTAGTGCCCACGTCTCGTATGCGGTGAAGAATTCCAAGAGCTGCAAACTCAAGCGATGCGCGATGTTCAAGTCATCAATCGAAGTGTCGAGTACATCTGCGAGTACCGACACCGAGTCGTGTCTGATCGGCGCGATCAGCCTTGGCTGAAAGCCGTCCCGACGTATGAAGAGTGTCCCAGTTGACTGATGCGATGCGAGGACACCCCAGCCCCAGAGTGCAACTTCTAAATCGTGATGGAATCCGTGATAACCGGAACTGATCTTCGGGTCGGGCTTCCCGCTCTTGTTAAGCGGCTTTCGTCGCGTCAGGCCAAACTCGGCTAGGAGGTTCCCTTCCTTACGCTTGATATCGCAGCCCCAGCACCACATTTGCAGATCGAACACTTCGGCGGCTTCGCGCTGCTGTGTTGTGGTGAAGAGTTGCTGCTCCGCGGACGGTTTCGACCGCCCGCTGCCTGACCGTCGCCGTTTATTTTGATTTCGGTTTCGATTTCGGGTCGCACTCACACCGGCACCTCCTCATCGTTTGGCCGAAAATCGACCGGAGGAAACGGATCAGCGGTCGATGTGAGTGTTTCAACGCTTTGAGCCAGTTCTCCGGAAGACATGAGGCATTCCGACAGACGTTGACGCAGCGAACTCTCGTCCAATCCGATTCCGATAAAAACGAGCGTCTGGTGCCGGTCACCGAAGTAGGGATGCCACTCCGGCGACTCTTCCAGCCCGGCGGGCCGATACTCTTCGGGCAGCGCGGCTTGCCAGACTCCGACGGGGCGGTGGTCGCTCACTCCGCCGGCCTGCGACCACTCGTAGGCAACTTGATCCTTCGTCGCGATCCAGAAGAATCCTTTGCTGCGAACGATGCCGTCCCAGACCGCGTCGTCGTGAATGAAGTCCCAGAATCGCTGCGGATGGAACGGCCGACGGTCGCGAAAGGTGAAGCTGCTAATGCCGTACTCCTCTGTCTCCGGGGTGTGCTTCCCTTCCATTTCGCGAATCCAGCCCGCCGAACTCGCGGCCTTCTCATAGTCAAAGCGACCAGTGTCAAGGACCTCTGACAGGTCCACTTGGCTGCGGCTGGTCCGAATGAGCTTCGCGGCAGGGTTGAGGGCTCGAATGACTCCTTCAACGCGATTTAATTCTTCGGAATCGACGAGATCAGTCTTATTCACCAAAATGACGTTGGCAAACTCCACCTGATCGCACAGAAGGTCGGTCACCGTTCGCTCGTCTTCCTCGCCGAGCGACTCACCCCGATCTTTGAGATAATCGGCCTCTTCATATTCATCCAGAAAGTTCGCGGCATCCACGACGGTGACCATCGTGTCGAGCCGAGACACGTCGGCGAGGCTCGTACCATCTTCGGCCTCGAAGGTGAACGTCTGCGCGACCGGGATCGGCTCGCTGATGCCGGTGCTTTCAATGAGCAGATAGTCGAAGCGTCCCTCCTTCGAGAGCCGGGCGACCTCTTGCAGCAGGTCATCGCGCAGGGTGCAGCAGATGCAACCATTGGACATTTCAACGAGCTTTTCCTCGGTCCGCGAGAGGGCTGCATCGCGATCAACGAGCGCGGCATCGATATTGACCTCGGACATGTCGTTCACGATGACCGCGACGCGCAGGCCCTCCCGATTTGAGAGGACATGATTGAGCAGCGTCGTTTTACCGGCACCGAGGAAACCGGAGAGGACGGTCACGGGTAATTTTTGAGTCATAGATATTCGCCGATAACTCGGCGTCCCTGTTTTTATCGATCTTGTAAAATTTCATTTGCAACGGTCTCTAACTTGTGGCCGGATGTTCGACCTGCAAGTTCGTCAGGGCAACCTGCTGAGGAGCTTTAGAACACAAACCTTCGCGGCAGCAACGACATTGGTGGCGGTTCAATACGTGGGCAGAAATTAAGAAAATGCTACCGGTAATGTTGACGGCTTGTTCGCCACGGGTCAGCGGGAGCATGTGTCCGAATAACAGCGCCGCCAGCAGGAGCAAAGTGCCGGACGCGCCAAGATAAAGCACACGCACGTCACCGTGCTGCCTGAAGCCGAAGCCCCATGCGGCCAACCCCAGCGGAACAATGGTGGCCAGCATGAAGGTGTGAAACCAGAAGTCCGACGGCGAAGAACAGCATCCGGCCGTTTCATGGGCGCTAGTGCTACCTCCCACTTCCGTGCAGCAGGCCGCCGTGGAACAACACCTTTCCACTTCGGCAGGGGCTTCAGTCGAAATCGAGACAGCGGCTGCCGTTGATTGATCAGCGAGCGGCTCGTTCTGCATGAGTTCCCAGATCGGCGCTATTGTCAGCAATAGCGGGAGCGCTAGACAATGCAACATGCAGAGCCCAGAAGCGCACATCCCCAGGCCATCAAGATTGAAATACGTCGTCTTCATGAAGCGATCCTTACCGCACGCCGACTAATTCGATATCGGCAAAATAGATTCGTAACTGAGCCAGCCCGCATAAGACAGACCGACGAATAGAATTAAGACCGCCCGCGCGATGTTCCAGCGACGCACCGACCGGTCGGACATTTTAAGAAGCGGTAGCAGCTTGGTGCTTAAGCACTGCAGCACCAGGCCGACTCCGAAAATCGACACGGCGATCCCAATGCCGAATGCCACGATGATCAGATACCCGTCAGCCGGGTCGCCGGAAGCCATGCCGGTCAAATAGGCCGCTAGCGCTGATGGGCAGGGCAATAAGCCGACGGCTGTTCCCAGCAGCGCCGTCGTTCTCAGATCGCTCTTCCCGGCGACTGCGTGATCGGTTTCTTGAGCCGCGTGGTGACCGTGGTGATGTTCGTCCAACTGATGCGTTTCGTGTTGATGAGCGCCGCAGCCGCAGCTTGACTGTTGATTTTTTGCGAGGAGTGCGGTGAAGAGCATCCACCCGCCGACGCCAAGAATTAAGGCCACGCTCACCCAGCGCATCGTCTCCGGCACCACCGACTCGGCGACTCCGTGCGCGATCATGTGTGTGACGCCGTGAACGCAAAAGGCGATCAGCAGCAGGGAAAGCGTGTGTGAGACGGCCGTGGAAAGCCCCATCGTCAACGGCACCCAGCGACTTCGGCGGCCGTCGAGCAAATGCACGAACAGGGCCGTCTTCCCGTGCCCCGGTTCCAAAGCATGTAATGCTCCGAACAGCAGCCCGAGACCGAGCGTCATTTCTTGAACATGAATGTGGGCGAACACGGCATTGCCTCAATCGGCAGGTGATTTGACGGGACATTAGAAGACCCGGAGGCCTCCGGAACGGAGACCTCCAGGCGGAATCGAATTAGTGCTTGACCTCTCGACCGCCGATCGCGATCAGGGCCCCCGGCTTACCTTCCACGGGTGTTTCTGCAACGACGACAAGGTCGGTCAGCGAGAAAGTTGAAAGCGTTCCGTCACCGGGATTACTGAAGTACGCAAACCGTCCGTCGGCATCGAACGTGATCGCGTGGTGCCCGGAGTGCCCAACGACTTCGCTCGCTCCGACACTCAACGTCGCAGTGACTTTGGCTTCGTCGAATCTGAGGTTGCCGTTGGGGTCGAGATCAATCACCTTTAAGAATTCATCTCGCTCCACGTCGCCCGGCTTGTCCGCGAAGACGAACGCGAGTCGTTTGCCCGCAATGGTGCGGACAACCTTGAGACCGACTGGCGACAACCCCTCGTCGATATTAAGAGGCAACATGGTCATCGCCGGCGGCGTCCGCCTCGCATCAAGCAGGCACAGGCTTGCATCGGACCCTTTTCCAACGGTGCAAAGGACATAATTGCGATAGCCTGTAAACGACCCGGCCCTAAGTGGCGATTCGTCTTCACTACTAACACCGAGGTCGATTCGGTGAATCTTAACTGATTCGGGTGATTGACGTCCCGTCGAATCAGCCTTTAGCCAGTAGATGCCGGAAGAGGGCGCGAAGAAAGCTTTGCCGTAACGCATGGTAGCCCCGTGGAGCACGCCGTGCTCGAGGTGCAAAGAGTAGGCAATTTCGCCGCCGCCGCTGCGCTTCAGTCGCACGACGTCGACACGACCCTTGTTCGGACCGCCACCGTCAATCCACGTGCTATAGCCGATTCGGTCGGAAATAACCGAAAGGGTGATGTGACCACCCCCACCCGATTGAAAGCCGAAGCCTTCTTTCAGGGCTTCGCCGCTGTCGATTGCCCGCTCATCAAGCCGGGTAAATCCATTCTTGGTATCGTTGGCTAAGTAAACCGCGTTTCCGTAACGGTATACGTGTGCGGGGTTCCCCTGAGCGGCATTAATATTAATCGAGGCGGTTTCCGGTTTATCTTTATAGGACCAGTGTGAGTGGTTGCCGTGTTGGCTTCCGTTGACTCCGGTCCGAACCGCGATCCAACCGCTACCGTGTTCTCCTTCGGCATCATCACGAACGCCGACCACAAGGTACTTCCCTAGCGGCTGCATTTGAACAAGTCGTTGACGTTCCGAATCCAGCTTCGGCAATCCGGTCACCACGGAATCACTTCCGAATTGCGGCTGGTTCGCTCCGGACACGTCAAGCCAACGGAGAACCGCGGCATTTTCGTCTTGATAGAACAGGCGGGTGCCAGTCGGACCCGCGTCGCCGGCGTAAGATTCCGATCCCGACATTAGCAGGAAGAGAACGCAGAGATTAAATATATTCTTCATTCGTTGATCCAGTAATGGGATGAATGACTTTAGGAATGTCGACCGCATTAAAACTCTCCCATGACCTGGCCGTCGTCTCTCGCGAAGGCATTCCGGAAGGTCTCGAGGTCGACGCTGTCGGAAACGAAGCGAACGCTGCCGTCCGCCAGCGCGAGGTTCGCGCCGCCCGTGTGATAGCTACGAGGCGTGACGAGACCGTTCCCATGATTGGCAACGTCGGGTTCCGGACTGTTCGGCCCGCGGAACCCGGTCACGTAGACGAAATAACCGAGCCCGCGAATCCAGCTTCCGCCCCGGCGACCGTCCGCTGAGTCAAAAGGCAGGGCCCACAGGTCGTCCGCGAGCGGGCCACCGGGAGGGTCTGAATCGACTCGCTTCATCTGTGTGCGGACATCCGTAACGGCGGTGGCACCGGGAATTGATCCCACCTTTGCTCCGCCGGTGGTTTCGGCAAGCAGCACGGTATTCGACAATCCGTCGGTAATGTCTCGAAACTTAATTCTTGAGCCACGATAGAACAGTCCGTCGCACAAGTCGGCGGGGTCCGGGGCGGAGTCATAGTAAGACCGAACGCGACCCGAGCCGAGATTGACCATGTAATTATGACCGGCGTAGAGTGTGCCGCCATCGTCAAAGAGTACCTGGGCCGGATCACTCGGGCAGAGAAATGTATCAACCCGCGTGCGGGCCGCGACTTCGTGAACAGTATTAAGGTTGGTCGCCCAAGGCGGTAGTGCCACGTTCAACAGCGGCTCATCGAAGTCGATTAAGTCATAAAGATTCGCCTGCTCCAGATACGGCAGAATTTGCGCCTGTGGCGAAAATCCGGTGTGGCGTGTTCCCGGTGCGGGATTGCTTCCGAGGTTGAAACTCGTCAGCGGGAGCACGCTGTGGGTCGCATGATAATTGTGCATCGCGAGCGCCATCTGCTTCAAATTGTTCTTGCACTGACTCCTCCGCGCAGCTTCACGAGCCTGTTGCACTGCAGGAAGCAATAGGGCGATTAAGATCGCAATAATCGCGATCACGACGAGCAGCTCGATTAAAGTGAAACCCACGCGGGATTGTCGTATGCCATTGTGGAAACGCATCTTCTAACTCCTATAGATGCTGGTGATGAAAATGTCGCGCGATGCGCGGAACTCCGGTCACTTCGCCAAAAGACGAAGTAGACGGCTTTCGTGGTTCGTAGAAACTTGCAGAAACCCCGCTGCGGTGGACTGCTCGCGCAGACTGGCCGGACCACGCGGTTAGTCGGCAGACTCACCGCAACGGGGAGCTTCACCGGCCAAGCCGGCAAAGAACTGAGCCTTTGAAGCAACTCACACTTCGGGCGCTGTCACGGAAGCGGGACCGGACACGCCAGAGCGTTTTTCAAATAGCAGCGAAGGTCGGCGACGGAACGACAGCAGGTCCCTGCGTTGCAGAGCGGTGATCAGGCTGACACCGCTTGCGACTTCGCAAGGATGGCGACCGAAACCCGCACACTGACAGGACGTAAGCTCTCGAGCCGATCCGGACGATCGGTCGCAACTACCGAGCGCGCAGCGCCTGCATATTTGCAGGGATCGCCGCGGAAATTACGACACTCACCGGACATCCGCCCTAGATCAGAGGCGGGCCGCGCGGATGATGCTCGCTTGCGAGGTGAGACTCGACAATCTGCGGCCCGTCGACCACGAACCGGAAGAACAGAGGCTGCACGTCAGAAGCAGCCGGAGCAGAAGTCGAAAAACCGACCTGCGCCAAAATCTGGCAGATCTGGCAATCACGGTGATCGTGCGGCGGGTTCGACCGTCGCTGATCTTCAGAGCTCGACGGCTCTGTTTGCTCGGAAACCGCGTGCTGCTTTGCGTCCCCGTGATCGTGGTGGCAGGAATGCCCGGCCCCGTGATGAGGCCGATGCCGATGAGTGCCGCAATGCGCGCTATGCTCATGCCCATGTTCAGCGTGGAACGAGCAAACGCAGTCTGGCACGTGGACGTGCAGCAGCGTTCCGAAGCACGCCACAAAAAGATGCGGCGGCACCAGTAGTGCAACAACGAGATTTCGGACGATTCGGCGCATCGTCAGACGCAGGCTCATCAGCAGTCACAGCGGGTCCGGCCAACCCGAATCCATCTTTAGCAACCTCGCACGGCAAAGCAAGCCCAATGGTATGGTACGAACTTCCGAGCAGGGCGACTCTGTGGGCTGCCACTACTCTCCCAATAGCGTCGCCGAAAAGTCTCCGGTAGTAGACATCAAGAGAATTCTGCAGGCTGACCAGTTCGAGCCTGCCTTGAAGAGCGAAATGGGCCGCGAAGGTGCGGATACGTCCGCATTCATCTACCTCGCCAACTCAAATTGACGCCACTTGTTGTGTTAAAATTTCGATTAGCATCCCGGACCGAGTAGGAATTCGATGCTGCGGAAGCGATCAATGAATGAGCAGATTATCGGGCACCCGCGCGAGGTCGGAGTACGGCTTTCGCAGGGCAAGACCGCCGGTTATGTCTGCCGGCACATCGGCGAGACCAATCAGACTCACTTCCGTTGGCGGGAACGGTTCGTTGCCAAGTCGCTCCGACTGATACAAGAAGACTTTCCCGGAGACAGGCTTCTCGCCGAGAGGCGGCTTCATTCGTTCCGACATCACTTCTGCAGTGAGGCGATCCGTCAGGGTGTCAGCCAGCAGACAGCCATGTCGTGGATGGGGCACCATGATCCGGCGATGACACAGCACTACTTCCACCTCCATCACAAAGACGCGGCTCGCGAAATCAGTAAGCTCGAGCCGCTAGCTCTCGATCCGGTGGAGCAACCGAACACGGTCGGCGGCGGATCGTGTGCGTCTTTCAAGTGGAGGTCGACTATCTCGAGCGTGATCGGAAAATCCCGAATGATATTGCGGTCATAGTCTTGGATGCCGTCGCTTAAGTCCTCCGACGGCACCAAGTTCGAACTCAATCTTTTGACCGGTTCCGAGCCATGAGAATCACCCTTGCCTGTCCGACCGGCTTCGGCTCATTCGGGCTACGGCTGCGATCGCCTCGGCAGGCCTCTACAGAGGTCCCGCCGTCCGCTTGCGCCGTAAGATATTTAGGCCGAACGGAGGATCGGTGGCGAGATCGATCGGTAGATTGATTTGCGAGAAATCTTTCTGACTCTCGTCGCTCGGGAGCGCGTCCTAAGCGATGAGTGACGTTCGACGCGGAGGCTGCTCGGATCGCTCTCCATACTGCCACCCGGCCATCAGCCGCTCTGCTAACCACCGATTGTGCTCCATTTCGGCCAATAGGCGGGATATCTTGCGATCATGAAGCACCTTCTTTTAGGAACCGCCCGCTCCGAATGTCTAAGAATTTCCTCGCTGCCCGGGAGGGGTTTTAAAAAGTGACCTTGTGCCGGACGATTCGATTCTCGCTAAGGTTATGGCCTATCCGGAAGCCGTGACGGAGGGCTGCTCTGCATCTATCGGGGCTCGATCGATCGTTTGCTGCTTACTAACATCTTCGGCGCGGTTCAATTTGACGATCGTCATTTCGAACAATTCGCTCTGGAGGACGTCGAACACGAGATCGACTTGGCGAAGATCTTTCTTTTGCTCTTGCGCCTGGTCGCTCAGCTTATCCCAAGTGCAAAATGAGATTCGTCGCGGCTGCGAATCTTTTCCTTTGCCATAACGCCAACCGGCGAGTAGGCGCTCGGCGAGCCAACGGTTGTGTTCCATTTGAGCCAGCAGCACCCTGTCCGGCTCCTCCAATGTGCGGACGACCGGAAGGCCATCAAGACTTTCCCCGGGCCGACGCCACCCGTATCCGAGGCAAGCGAGCTTGACCATCGCATGCTCCGCGGCCATTAGATTCGAATGCCGAAAGTCGGCGGTGTCCTGAAAAAATTTCTGACGGTAGGCGTCTTCCTCCTCGCGACTTCTGAGTCGCTCCCTTTTGTAGTTCGCACGAATGTGCAGTGCCAAACGCTCCGTAATAGAATTCGTAATTTCATCGAGTGTCGCGACATCTTCGCACCGGCCGAATGGAATCACGTCCTGCTTTATGTCGTCCAAAAAGTCAGCAAGAGCCTGCTGACGCGGAAGGCTGGCAAAGATTGGTAGTCGTTCGGCATCGACATTAGCGAACGTCGCCAACTTTAAGCGGAGTTCTCCCGCCGTGGCGAAATTCCGGTCATCGTCGTCAAAGCAGACCATCAGTGCCGGACGAACCGTCGGATCGGAAAGAATTTTGTCCAAGTGATGCAGGAATCGCAGGTCAGCGGGATATTTGGGAAGGCGAGCAAAAACGGCGTTCGCGGCGTATTCGACCGCGTCCGGATTTCCCGTACGGTAATGGGGGTCGAGCCGATCGTCCTGACAATCCCAACTGTCGCATGCGGATTTGAAATGACGTCGGATGTCGGCCCATGAATCTGCGACGGCTCGGGGAGAGAACTGCCCCCACCGGCTCAAGAACGCATCCGCTACTTCCGCAGCGGTAGCGCTCGAGTTTTCAGACTCTCCGGTCAATATGAGAAATCGCGCCCGCTTCCGGTTCTCAAAGTGAGCCTGCTCCGAGAGATATCGCACGAGCGTTTGTCCCATCTGACCGAACCCTATCACGATGTAGAGAGCAACTTCTTCTCCACGCGGTCGATGCTTTAATAAATGGTCGATCAGGAGGCGACGGGACGCGATCTGGAAGACGTTGAAGGTGTGCGTCCGCAATTGCGATTGCTCTTCCGACGGCAGGTGGGAGCGAAGAACTTGTTCTAATCCTGGATCGCTGACGTGTGCGTAGCATTCCAGCGGCTTCGGCAGTTTTCGCTTTTCAATCTCGATCAGACGATAGGTGTCAGTCACGATTTCTATATTCGCTTCATCACTACCGGTCACTGCAAACAGCCGCGCCGCCTTGTGAACGCGAGCTCGATACAACGAACGGATGTCGGTCGCATCCGCATGCAAGACGATCGCATCCCGATCTTCAACTCTCCGCTGGTTCCAGCGTTTCACGTCCGAATCGATCGCGACGACATCTTTCGGCGTTTCTCTTTTGATTTTCGAACGAATCCAGCCAAACAGCTTCGTAAGAATGCCCGTACCGATCCGCCACGGGTTCCACCATTGGGCGAAAACGTCGCCCCAGGTGAGCACATCGAGCCGAATTTCTTCAATTACGGCAGTCCCGATTCGACCAATGCCGCAAACGACATTATGACCACGCCGGCTCGTGCGCATGGCATCGCGTCGAACGGTTCGGAGCAGTAACAGAATCGCCTTCAGCGCCAGGATGCCCACGAAGACAACCGCGAGAAACCGGGCGACCGCATACCAAGGGCTTGCCTTGCGCTTGATCGGCGTGTCGCTCGCTTTCTCCGAATTATCTGAGTCGATCAGGTGATCTTCCATCTCAAGCGTGAAGACCTGCCCGATCTCGTAGACCATCGCACTCGTGAGTGAGGCGAGTGTCCCCCAATCCCCATTGTCCCAGGCCGCATTATACTCCTTAACGTGACCTACATAGAATCCGGTGCCGGTCACCACGACGAGTGCCAAAGCCAAAGCGATAAGAAATGTGAGAAATCGACGGCTGAGCATGCCCCGGTAGCGGTGCCAAGGTCGCAGCGCCGACTCCGCCTCGCGGCTGGTAATGGATCGATTCGGCATCACAAATCTCCCGTGCAATGTTCTTGAGAAAGGCGTCGCGGATTTTATTTGAGTCCAGAGAAACTTATGAAATCTGGTCGAAAACTAACGCGAAAAATTCTGATCTGGTTGCAGCCCCATTTAAACGGCCAAGATTTCACTAAACCGCGGCTTTTCAACTACAAACTCGCGTTGGCGGTGAGGGTCCTTCCGTATCGCGGCAACGAAGGCTTTCTCGCTTTGGGTGTCCCCTCCTCCGGCGGCAGTTGGCGGAGCCTCTCGCGAACCTGTTCGAGCCACGGGCGATCCGGGGGAAGTAACGCCCCGCGGGCATCGAGGTCTCGTGCCGGAATGGTAAATATCGGCGTCAGTGCCTCGCCGGGATAGGTGCGGGCCTGTTCGACCCGCAGATACTCTTCCCACTCCCACCGACAGTGCTCGCTCGCGAAATAGTTTGGCGAAAGTATCGCGACCATCAGCTTGGACTGCCGCAACCCGTCGCGAAGTTTTTCTCGCCAAAGCTGCGCGGTCACGATGCTCGTCTTGTCGAAGAAAACACGCAGCGTGACACCCGGCGAGAAGCTCTCGTGATCCCGCTCGATCTCGGCAACAATTTCGTCGACCAATCGCTCTACTTCACCCGAATTGTCTTTTCGCGCGTAGCTGATGAAGAGGTCGAACGGTTCGACCCAATTTTTCCAAAGTTCAGATGGCACCACTTCCTCCCGCCGGCCGTTGACTGCCCCTGCGTCCATCAGAACAATACGGGCACTTTGTGAAGATTTGTTGAATCGCTGTTCATGTCCCCCCCGCCCGCTCGACGCGGATGTGCTTGACCCCCAGGGGTTCGGTCCCGATTCGTTCCCGCAAGGCATATTTGAGCGTGTCATCGGTGCCGCCGGTTTGGCCGCTTTCGCGGCCATCCCACAGGGCGAACAGGATGTCGCAGCGGTCGACGACGTGCTCGCCGACGGCGGCATACATCCGATTGCGATCCGGGCCGTGAGTATGCAAGTCATTAAGATGCACATCACCCGGCAGCGGCAGGCTGTACCACTCCCTTGCCTGCTTGAGAAGATGCCGAAAACTATCGAGGGCGCGACCGTCAAAGTCCGTTTCATAAAATTCAAGCGGCAACGGCAGCGGGGCCTTTAATACGTACCCCCGTTGTAAGGCCGCCTCCGCCACCAATTTATCGGCCCCCTCGGCGAGAGGCGACAGCACTTCAATCTTGCGCCCCTGGGCCAACTCCTCGGCATCATCGAACGCCAAATTAACGGCCAGCCGAGTCTCGCTGTAATCCTGCGGCTCTAAGTTGCGATGCCCCGTGACACCAATCGTTAAGACTTCGGGATCGCGTTCCGCCTCAATTCGACCGCTCTTTTCCAGCAGAAGCCGGACGGTCCGGCTGATCGGCCGACCGTTGCGGGTCTGGCCACGCCCGATTTCTTCTTCGGTCACCCATTCATTTTCCGGCCGAGCGGCGATAGCCACGAGTTGGTCGCGATCTCGCGGCGAGACATCATACATCTCGAAACGATACTTCGTGACCACCCGTGCCCGCTCGGAGAATTGTTGAAAATTAAGATGAGCGACTGGCCGCGGGGCAATGTTCAAATCAGTCTCGCAAAGCTGTAATTCTTCGCACGTCTTACGCAGGACGCATTCGTGGAACGATTCACCCGATCCCAAATGCCCACCGATCAGCCTTAATCCTTCCCAGCCCTCATTCCATTGCGTTAAGAATTGAGGACCCTGCGGTGAGGAGTTTGTGATTAAGGCCAGCGCGGCCGTCGATGTTCTCATACTTCTGGGCTTTCTATGACCGGTCCTATCACCCTCTCAGAATACTGAACAGGCAGCCGAGTTGCCAGAAGCCTGCGAAGTGGTGAGCGTGATATTCCCAGTGCATTCCCGAACGACGAAACTGTTTAAGCCAGCCGATGGTGCGTTCGACTTTTCAGCGGCCGTGCAGCTCCGCTTGAGCCTCGTCCTGCGCGCATAAGGGTCGCCGCGTGCCGCTGCCAGAGCGTCTCTACCCGCGTGTGCGTGTGAACGGCGGTCATGCCGGGGCCGGTGCGATGCTTACCGCCGTCTTCGGGGGTGTGGCCCATCAATAGATTGCAGAGGAGTGGATCGACGCGCCGTTGCTGTTGCGTCGCGGCGAAGAGGTGCCGGAAGGTCTTAGGCGTAGCGAGTTCGGGTCGACAGCGAACGTGCGGCAGTCCCTCATCACGGTCAAAGTTTTCAACGAACAAGTGCACGACTTCGCCCGGACGCATCCGCGTGAAGGCCAACGTCGCAGCGATCGGGAAGAGCCACTCATCGGCTGCGGCGAGCAACTCGGCCACCGAACGGACCGGCGATCTATTAAGGAAATCGATCAGGTGCTGTGTGGCGGTGCGATAGCGTCGCAGGGTCTGCAGTGACGATCGGCGGACATGCTCGTGGTAGTCGAGCCAGCGGCAGCGAAGCTCGTCGATACCGATTCGATCAAAGGTCAGTAGAGCCGTCTGTCCTGACTCCAGCTGGCCGTTGATCTGGGCCGCCGTCTGGCGGGCTTCATCGAGTGACGGGCCAACCCTCGGCCGCTGACGCTGGCCCTGTTCGTGATAGGTCAGGTACCACACCCGACCGCGGAGATCGCCGCGCACGCGACCGATCCGGAAGCTTTTTTTCTGGGGCATCGAGACATCTTTCGGAGAACGCCCCCGCCACAAAACGCCACAAATGACGCCACAAACGGGTCGCTCCGAGCACGCCTCGGAAATGCAACAGCCCTCAAGACAACGACTTATGTCTCAAGGGCCTGCAATCAAGCGGAGAGGGGGGGATTCTCCGCCCCCTTCCTGTCAATCACCAAATAGCCGACCGTCTTTGCTCGAATCCGGAACACTAAGTCAAGAAATTGCAGGAGTTACATCGCTCCTGCGCAGAAGCATCAAATTTATCCGCCGAAGTCACTTTGATGATCGTGTGCACCGATTGTGCACCAGCCGAGCACCGGCAGTCATTGTTCGGCTGCTGTGGCTCAGTCAATCCAAGTTCGCGACCTCTACTGCGAATCGCAACAAGAATCGGATCAACTATGTCGAAATACTTCTCCATAGCCCCAACGATGTCAATGCTGGTGTATTCGTTTAGTATGTCATCGGTGGAGTGCGATGTCAGATAACGAAGTTCCAGGATCCCCATTCCCGACTGTTTCATGTCGTGTGTAATGGCGTGCCTGAATTGACCGATGCTAGGTAACGCAAGTTGTTCGCGTTTACGGAATCGGTCGAAGTCCTTCCCCATCAGATCGGGGGTCATTCCGCCAAGCTTCTTAAGGACGGAACGATAGACTCGCTTGCGATCATTGTCGCACTGGATTTCTTCAGAGCCTTCGCTTTCAAGGGCTTGCTCATACAACGGACGAACTGTCATGCCACCTACAGTCGCTGAATCACGCGCGGAGTTTGCAAACGCTTGAGCAGACAGAAGTAACGGGCCTTCGGTTCGCGTTTTGACAAGGCGAAAAAGAAGTGGATCTAACTCGGGCGGAAAGACGACTTGGAAAGACGTGCGACCCTTCGTGTGGTCCGCGCCCTCGAAGTGGACGCCGAACCGTAGTCTCCGCCGCTCCCAGTCGACATCAGTTGTGAGAAGTCCACAAAGGTCGTCCGGACGCTGTGCCAAGAGCATTGAAGGCCCAAACACGCAGAGCTCGAACGCGTCCATGCGTGAAATTGCCTCAACGCGCTGTTCAATCTTTGCAGGTGATTCACGTAACGGGTCGGCCTTTGGTTGAGGCGGCAGAATGTCCTTTGTAACCGGGACAACGAAGTCGAGCGGCAGCTTACAAACGGCTGGTTGCTTCGCCCAATTCAAAATCGTACGAAGTGTTTCGAGCGAGTTTCGGATTTGTTTTGCGCTGATTGTCTTCGCGATGCCGCCTGCCTTTCCGTTCCGGGTTGTTTTCGTCGTGTGTAGGTGGCTTGAAAGATTGACGACGAATTCACGATCGATTTCTTCCGCGTAGCGATACTTTCGTTGCGCAGGTTTCGCTGCAAACGCCAGCACTTCGACAAGGCGGCTGCGATAAGTAGTGGCCGTTGTGTTCCCTTTGCGAGACCGCAATTCTTCTAAATGCGCGTTGCACAGTTCATCGAGCGTCAATTTGACCGAAGTCCGCTTGGCAATCATGCGGGGCTTCCGTTCCGATTGTGGGCAGTATCGGCCAGCGTCCAGTTCGGCTTTCAATTCACAGAGCTGCGAGAAAGCCTCCTCTTCTTTTTTGCCCAGTGTCTCGTATAGCTGTCGTTTCTGAAATCGAAACCTCGCGACAAAATTACCGCGTCGACGACATATGTGGAGCGTAGGGCCGCATCGACACGGAAACGAATGTTTTCCGTTCAGTTCAGCCCGAGTCCACGCATCGCTACGGGCTGTCGGGTTTTTCGTTTTTGTGCTGCTGCCGTCCATCGCGCTGCAATTGGCTGAATTTCTTTGCTGTATAGCTTGACCATGACTTCTCTCGCGAAATTGCGCATAGTGAGACTTAAGCGTAAGTTTCTAACGAAGTGATCACCGGCACGACATGTCATGACCTCATTTGACGAACGACAGACAATCAGCCCGAAGTTCACAAAACTTCGTGATCACTTTCCTGAGGAGGTCGAGGCAGCCGGGCAGACGATCTACAGCCTGCCTCGACCGCTGCTCGACCTCGTTATCGAGAAAACCGGTACGTCGCTCCTCTCCCGTCGGGACGCACAGTTCGAACGGGCATTAGCGGCTTGCCCTGGCATCGGATTTTGCAACGGCCGGTCCATAACGAATTCGCCCTTGGAGCAATTTCAGATCTCTTTAAAGACAGCGCCCATTCGCCGTCGGTCTGCAGGGGCCGGGGTCGATTCTCAGGCGAACATTCGCTTGAGGTGTGCCTACACCGCTTACCTCATCCTCGATACAGAAATGTTTAACGAGCGGCGTCAGCTGCTAGGCTCTCATGAGAGTTCAATCGCGAAACTATGCCCGCTTCCGTCCTTGGTCAGTTCCGATGATCGTGATTCGAAATTGCAAATCCCGCAGCGACTTCAGAAACCGCTTAAACTTCTCCACGGCCTACAACGGAAATGGGGCATAGAACGATTCGCGACATGGGAGTTACCGACCCCCTTAGACGCTGCCGTCGGCGGACAGGCGGCCATGCCGTCGGCCGACCTAAACGAATCGGGACTGCACGTGTTCCTGCCTTGGGCCACCTTGGCCGACAGCAGACTGACTGTCCGAGATTTGCTCAACAGAGTTCACAGATCGGAGAACATTGAGCACGTCAAACCGTGGCTTCGAGGCGCGCCAGCGACTTCGGGCTACCTGACTTTTGGATGGCAATTGGTCCTGTTCGTCTACCGCATTCGTGCCCTCAATGCGCGGTACGGCGACCGCAAATACGGCAGTGTCGGCTTGCTGGATCGAGCGTTCACTCAATACCTCAGCGGACGTAGTAATGACTCGATAGGGCTGGAGTCTGTCCGTCAACTGCGGTTAAGACTTACGAAATCGCTGGCAAATCGATCAGGCTCAGAAAAGCGGAAGCAAGCTGATTGAACTCGCGCGGTCAGGAGTCTGCCGCTTCTTGACGCAACTGTCTCTCACGCTCAGCGAGATAACGCCCTATCATCCTTCCCAATTCTTGAGCCAAGGCTTTACCTCGATTCGAACTGTCCGTTCTCTCAGCATTGATGTTGGCATCGCGATCCTTGTTCTCGTCTCCGGCTTCAAGACTGTTCACTTTTTCCTCCGAGACTTGGCCAAAATTTGACGGCTAAGCCGTCGTCCAAGTCTTATGACGCATTTTCGCCGTTTATTTAGCTGGGAGAGGATGGCGGAGGGAAATTGCAGATTGTGAAGGCGACGCAGCAGACCGCCGGAGGAGAATCACACGTTGATCCGGCCGCATGGTTGATTTTGCGAGAGGACGGGCCGAATTGCCGCTCAGTCTCCACTTCGCGCTGCCAAGTTCAATCCGCGGTTGGGGAACAGGGCTAATTCCAAAACTAGTTTTAAGATTCAGGCTACAACGGAAGACCCGGATTCAAACGCCCGGACCTGTGCCGGACATCGCGACGCATCGCCAGTTGCCCGCAGTTATTCGATGGAGCCGCGCGTTGGAACGCGCGGAAGGGATTTACGAATCGCCCACTCGCGGCTCGCCCCTTCAGCTTCAATGGGGCCGCGCGTTAGGACGCGCGGAAGGGACGGCTTCATCCGAGTCCGCGAGGTCGGCGCCACCGCTTCAATGGGGCCGCGCGCTAGGACGCGCGGAAGGACCGGTCGCGCAAAACGGCACGCTGACGCTCTATCTTGCTTCAATGGGGCCGCGCGCTAGGACGCGCGGAAGGCGGCTTTGGCACGCGATTGCCGAGCTGGAGGCAATGCAGCTTCAATGGGGCCGCGCGCTAGGACGCGCGGAAGGTGCCGCTCGATGTGCGACCACTGACCGGGCAACTCGCTTCAATGGGGCCGCGCGTTAGGACGCGCGGAAGGTGGCCGCCCGCCGGAGTTCGACGCCAGATTCCTTCGCGCTTCAATGGGGCCGCGCGCTAGGACGCGCGGAAGGC